>NZ_CAXUPU020000045.1:0-58655 GCF_964252755.1 Caballeronia sp. LjRoot29
TAATTTTTAGAGCGGTTAAAGCGCTTTCTTTGCTTCGTTTCTTTGTCGCTAAGGACCAAGAAATAACGCGCCGCCACGCGCAGTGGCTAATAGTGATAAAGAAAACAGCCAACACTAAACGCGCGAACCCCTGGAAAGCACCAACCCGGCACTAACCCTGACCACTAACATCCCCCCGAGCACGAACGATCAACTCCTGACCCATGAGATCAGCGGCTCCCCGCACGCAACGATTAACGGCGTTGGCCGTGGCAGTGTGCACGGCGCTCAGCCATATCAAAACGGCTAACCTTCACGGCTTGTCGCCGACACAGGCCACACCGACGACTGGCGAAGTACATAGTCGTCTGACCCGTCCGTAGGCCACGCGAAAGGCTGCTTCAGCAATTGCTCCAACTCGAGTGGCGTCACCGGCTTGCTGTAGTGATAACCCTGAATTTCATGACAATCGTTGTCGCGCAGGAAATTGAGTTGCTTCTCAGTCTCGACGCCTTCGGCAATGACCTTGAGATTCAATTGGCGCCCAAGCGAAATAACGGCCCGCGCAATCGCGCGGTTATCCTCGCCGTCAGGTAACTCGCGCACAAACGACTGATCTATTTTCAGTCGCACGATCGGGAAATGTTTCAACGCACTCAAGCTGGAATAGCCAGTCCCAAAGTCATCGATAGACAGCCGCACGCCCATGCCCTGCAATTGGGTCATGATCACAATGGCGCCATCGAGATCCTGCATGATGAGACTTTCGGTGAGCTCAAGCTCGAGATACTGCGCATCGAGCCCGCTCACCGCCAGCGCATGCGCCACTCGCGCCACCCAATCCTTCTGCAAAAATTGCCGCGCCGAGACGTTGACCGAAATGGTCATGGGCGCCATGCCCGCATCCTGCCAAGCCTTATTCTGGTGACAAGCCGTATGCAGCACCCAGTCACCTATAGGCACAATCAGCCCCGTTTCCTCTGCAAGCGGAATGAACGTGGTTGGAGAGACCAAGCCTTCTGTCGGGTGATCCCAACGTAACAGCGCTTCCACACCAAAGATCTTCTCGGTTCGCAAATCGACCTGGGGCTGATACACCAAACGAAATTCCTCGTTCGCAAGCGCGTGCCGCAACTGCTCCTGAAGCCGCAGTTTCTCGTGCACCTTGATGTTTATCTCGGACGTGTACAACTGGTAGTTGTTGCGGCCCATCTCTTTCGCGCGATACATCGCAGCGTCGGCGTTCATCAGCAGCGTATCAGCATCAAGGCCATCGTTAGGATAGCTAGCGAGTCCCATGCTGCACGTCACCTGGAAATTCTGATCGTTCAGCTTGACCGGCTCACGGATCGCATCGCGAATCTTTTCGATGGTCACCGTAATATCCGCTCCCTGCGGTGCCTGGTCAAAAAGAACAACCACAAACTCGTCACCGCCGAGCCGCACTACCGTGTCCGTGCGCCGCACGCACCGCACCATGCGGTCAGCCACGATTTTCAACAGGCCGTCGCCGGCGCGATGCCCGAGGCTGTCGTTGATCAACTTGAAATTATCGAGGTCGATGAACACCACGGTCACGCCACGCTGATAACGTTGTGCATGAAGCAAGACCTGATTAAGCCGGTCAGACAGCAAGGTACGGTTGGGAAGACCCGTTAGAGCATCGTGATTCGCCATGTGACGGATGCGTTGCTCTGCCTGACTGCGTTCGATCGCAATGCCGGCAATGCGCGTCGCCATGGCAATAGCCTGTCCCTCGCTCTCTTTCGGTTCATGTGGAAACCGAACGAATAGCGTAAGGACGCCAAGGGCGCTGCCGTCGTGGGACAGAATGGGCTGCGCCCAGCATGCGCCGTAGCCAAGCACGCCGCAGCTTTCCATCTGGTCAACCAGATGCGGATCCTGCCTGACGTCCGGGACGTACACCGCATGGCGATAGTGCACCGCTCGACCGCTTGGTCCCGCATCCTGGCCAATCAGCGAGCCGCGTACCTGCTTGCCATAACGCTCGGGCAAGCTGGGCGCAGCGCCTAATTTCAAGTGCCGGCCATCGTCGTCACACAGCAAGGCGGCACATACCGACCCTGCAATTTGTGACTCAAGCAGCTTGATCATGGAGGACAGAACGTCTGCGAGCGGTGTGCTGGTGGCGATCATTTCCAGCACGCGATTCTGCTCCGCGCGCCGGACCTCAGCGTGTTTCCGGGAACTGATGTCGCGCATCATTACGACTACGCCGTCTTCCACGCGTACGACTTGCCGATGCAACCACGTCGACGATGCGTCGGGCCGCTCGTGCAGCCACTCCCGCTCCTCGACCACGCCCGTCCTCGCGACGCTCGCAAATTCGTCAAGCATGCCGTCGTGGCGAGATCGAGGAAATGCGACGTCGAGTGCCCGGCCGATCAAGCGGTCGCGCGGTAATCCAGATACGTCAGCGCCGCGCCGGTTGGTATCTTGCACCCTGAAGCCAACAATCTTGCCGTTCGTGTCGAGTTCGCTGCGAAGGACAAAAAATGCGTCGAGACTCGCTTCCGAGGCAGCGTAGTAAGTCTGTTGTGCCCGCCGTGCTCGCCGCCGGCTTGCCGCGAGCAGCCAGCTCGAGCGGCTAAGTGCACCTGCCAGCAGGATCAGCGCCACACTGCCGAAGCTCGCCCACAGCAGGTAAGCGCGCCGATGATTCCGGAACTGCGCGAGTTGTTCTTCCTGACCGAGACCGACTATGGCGATCAGCGGGAAACCCTGTAACTGACGCAAGTTTGTATAGCGGCGCACACCGTGATCCCACGGTTGCACGGCAGGTAAATCGGAAGGCATTTCGGCGGCGTCCATAGCCATCTTCGGGAGAACCGCACCCCACAACGACTGCTTCCCTACCTGCTCGGCACGCATCACGCCATCGGTGCCGAGCAGCGCCATGACACCGTCGTTGCCCATGCGCGAGCGGTCGTAACTGCTCGTGAAATAGCTGGGGTTAACAGAAAGCATGACGATGCCACCAAATTCTCCGGCTGCATTCTTCAGCCGCCGGCTGAAGATAATTTCCGGGGTACCCGTGATCGCGTTGCGAGTCACCTGGCTGACAAACGGCGCCGGACTGTCATTCTTGCGATCGCGCTGCACGGTGAAATACGGCTCGTCCATGACGGTAGCAGGCGCTTGCACGCGGGTTGCGTCGCGCAGATGGCCGTCACTACCGGCGATCGCTACCTTGAACCCGATCACGAATGGCAGCAGCCCCTGGTCCTGCAGCTCCGACAAGCGCACGCCGCCTCTCGTTTCGTACACGTACTTGACCGTCTTGAGCACCTGGTCTATGGCAACGAGATCACGCACCAACTGCGCTTCATAGGTATCGGCGAGTTCGTGGCTCAACTCTACAGCTGCGTCCCGTGCAACCGCGTGTTCAACCTTCACCAGATGAATGACGGCCGTCCACGCGAGCACGAGCAGCATTGCTGCAAATAGCGGGAACAGTACGTAGGCTTCGAGCAGACGCCGAAGCGCAGGGGGTACGTTCGCACCCAGCCGGCGCAGCCGAATAATCTGAGCAGTCACTACACCCGAAGCCATCAATGCGATGCCACTGTCCGCGCTATCCAGATTTCGTGAATTGAGACGCATGATGCCTGCTCCGGTTCTGCTTGGCTGTCGTTCTTTACTGTTCAAGTCGCTAGCGCGCGGGTCGTCGGAATCTTTCAACGCACGCGCCCCACTAGTGAACTCAGCATGACTTCGACGCTTTCAGCCGCCCCAAACTTCGTTGATATAGCCGGTTGAATCGAGCATTGAGTCGGGCGCGCTCTTCACTGCGACGAGTTCAGCACGTCGCGCGGCGCGGTGCCGCATCTCGTGAAAAACCGGTCCCGACTTGAACTCATTCAACCGGCGACGCTTATCCGCGTCTGTGTTTTGAAAATAAGTGCGACCCGCTGCATCGTCTTGAAGGGCGAGCACTCACGCGCTACCGCGACCGTGTCCGCTAGTTACCTGTCGACCAAGATGACGTTCGCGAACGGGTTTCTTTCAGCATTGAAAGCGGATTGCCGAGGCTACGATGACGTACTCGGTGATCGCCGCCCTGAGGGCAAACGCGTTGTGTAAAGTGCCAGTCGCACTAGACCCGATAGTGATCCCCACTCTAATAACGGCCTTTGCGGGGAAAAGTTTAATAACAGTGAAAAAATCCGGTCGTGGCAGGAAAGTTCGTAGTAGAAACAAACGACGCAAAAGGTCTCATTTGGCCTGCGGTAAACCCTCTGCAAAGCTAAGTATGGAATTCGCGGTAAAAAAATGCCGAATCTCCGCCATTCGATCGCATTTTTTAGCGCTCCGTACTATCCGCGGCGCCTAGCCTGCGCCTCGTGTTTCGATAGCCAGGAAAAACCGGTATTCGTAGGATGAAATACCTACTTCGTTTTCCCACAAGCCGCTCCAATAAACGGCAAATGTGAATCAGCACGGGACTTAGAGGGGTGCGAGCTATTTGTAAAGAGGAGGGGCTATAAATCGAATAGCCATTCTCAAGTCTTGCAAAACGAGCCCGCTGAGCACGGCTAACGGTCGATGCAGCGACGTTCGCGGTATCGACTCTCTAACAAAAATGCCGGTGATTTATCGGTCACTTCGTGACCGTCTTGAGGGTCCAGCTACAAGGGAGAGGGAAATGAAACATCTAAAGACTGTGACCCTCGCCGCATTTTCTTTAATTGCTTTCGCGCATGCTCAGAGCCCTGACGACTACGAAGAGGGGGTCGCGGCAGGACAGCTGGGCACGGCGTTGTATAACCTGGCGAACCCCAACAAACCGCTGCCGATGCCCGCTGCCGACGCATCGCAAGATTCCAAAGACGTGCAACGAGCAGCTTCAACGCCCAGTTCAAGCGCGTCCGTGATCAAGCCTGTCGCAAACACTGATCGTAAAAAGACCAAGCCCTACGCACAATAATTTCCGAATAAGTACTACAAGGCACACCGGCGAAAGCTTAAGCGCTGCGGTTGGGCAGCCCTTCCGCCGGCGATTCCAAGCGGGCAAATTCGTCCGCGACCGGTCGGCTTCAGTGGCTTCCCACTCCCACCCTGAAAACGCCCACCGCTTCGCGCAAGCTCCTGGCTTGATCGGCCATTGCCTGCGCTGCCGCCGTTGCTTGTTCGACCAACGCAGCGTTTTGTTGCGTCACCTCGTCCATCTGCCCGACAGCAACGCTGACCTGTTCAATGCCCGTGCTTTGCTCTGACGACGCCGCTGAGATTTCGCCCATGATGTCGGTCACCTGTTTAACCGAGCTCAACAATTCGCTCATGCTTTTGCCTGCCTCGGCTACCAGGCCCGAACCCGTATCGACGTGGTCGAGCGACTCACCAATCTGATCCTTCACTTGCTTGGCCGCGCTGGCACAGCGTTGGGCCAGCGTCCGCACTTCGCCTGCCACGACAGCGAAACCGCGCCCCTGCTCACCGGCGCGTGCCGCCTCAACAGCCGCGTTCAGCGCAAGGATATTGGTTTGAAATGCAATGCTCTCGATCAGGTTGATGATCTCTCCCACCTTCGACGAGCTAGCGGATATATCCCGCATCTTCGTCACCACGCGTTCAACCACCTGCCCACCTGCGGTGGCTGCGTCGGACGCAGTTTGGGCAAGCATGTTCGCCTGTTTTGCATTGTCGGTATTCTGCTTTACCGTAGACGTCAGCTCTTCCATGCTCGCCGCCGTCTGTTCAAGCGAAGCCGCTTGTTCCTCGGTGCGTTGCGATAAGTCGACATTACCCTGCGCCATTTCATTCGCCGCGACCGCGATCGAATCGGCCGATGTCTTGATCCCCGAGACTATGCTGCTCAATTGCGCGCGCATTGCCTCAAGCGATGCCATCAAACTCCCACTTGCACCCGGCGCAACTACTACGCGTACCGCAAGGTTTCCGTCCGCAATTTCGCTAGCAACGCGTTGCGCTTCGCCAGGCTCCGCGCCGAGTTGATTCAGGATGCTGCGCGTGATCAGCAACGCGGCTATCACGCCGACGATCAACGCGGCAAGCGCTGCGCTGATGGTGACGATTCTAAGCTGCGCGTAGCTGCTTTCGGCGCGGTTTGCCTTGTCGTGCATCGTCGTTTTCTCAAGCTCGATCAACGATCGAAGCGTGGTTCGCCATTGAGTTTGTTTTGGAACGACGTCTTGCAATAAGGCCTTTCCCGCCGACGCTTTGTCGTTGGAAACGATGAGCTGGGCGACGTTGACCATGAGCGGCCGCGTGGAGGCTTCATCCGTTACCAGCCTGGCGAGCAGTGTTTGCTCTGTGTCGGTTATTAATCCGCTCGACACGAAGATGTCATTCAAGGCTCGCGACGCGTCCGCATAGATCCCCTCTTCGTGCTTTATTTTTTCCACGATGGCCTTCGTGTCGGCCTCGTTATCGACCAGCATCATGTCGCGGATCGCGATAGAACGTTGATCGAGAGACGAGCGCATTGTCTGGGCAAGCGTCATCTCTTCCGTGCTGCGGTCGACAATACTCGTCAGCGCCGCGTTAATCTTTGACATGCCGATCAAACCGACGACAGACACCACGCCGAGAAGAACAAGTAAGGCACCAAAAGCAGCCGAGAGGCGGGTCACAACTTTGAACTGGCTCATCAAAATGACCTTGTAGATTGGAATTTAAAACACACGTATTTCTGCTTTAGCGAGCCATTCGGCGATATGACTTTCTTTCAACTTACTGTCTTTCAAATTCCTTAAGCCGGTGCCGGGCAGACATGCGTGGCCTTGCCTCTGGCGTCATATCGTCGATCTTTAGAAGTCTTGCGTTGCAGTGGAAATGCGTTCGTGTGCGGATTGTGGATTGCAGTGCGGATTGGGGATGGGCAGCCGGGCTGTCCTTGACGGTTGGCGGAAAAAAGCAAACGTCACCAATTTATCGGCGGTTGGCGGGCAATCTTTAGCGGTTCTCGCGAATCACCGCCTCTCACTTGCGCAAGGACGCAATCAAGACCGCGACCGGAATACTCAAAAAGACCTGCCGGGTAGTCGCCATACCGGTATAGGTAGCGGACTGGCTGCACCGCGACTCACGCCGTAGGATCCGGGTTGAAGCCGCTCGCTTGCTTGCTTTGCGCGAAGCGGTTGCTCCGGCCCTCAAGAGGTCGCAGGGCAAATGCAACTCCACGCCGACCTGGACAGAACGATGGACAAACAAACGGCAAGCGCACCTCAGGGCAGTCATGACACGCCTCCGGAGACGGAAGAGTTCACCCACTGGCGGCGCAATCTCATCGTCTGCGTATTTGGATCGTTCACGACCATCGTGGCCATGACGCTCATGCTGCCGTTCTTGCCGCTTTACGTGGAGCAGTTAGGCGTCAAGGACCACGCCGCGATCGTCCAGTGGTCGGGCGTCGCTTATGGGGCGACATTTTTTACCGCGGCATTGACCGCGCCGCTTTGGGGAAAGCTTGCCGATCTCTACGGCCGCAAGCCGATGCTGATCCGCGCCAGCCTCGGCATGGCCATCATCATGTCCCTGATGGGGATGGCGCATAACGTCTGGCAACTCGTCGGTCTCAGGCTGCTCGCGGGTTTGCTTGGCGGTTTTGCGTCGGGCTCTACCGTGCTGGTCGCCACGCAGACACCGAAAGAGCGATGCGGCTGGGCGCTCGGGGTCCTGTCTTCCGGCATCATGGCCGGCAATCTGGTCGGCCCCCTTATTGGTGGATCGTTGCCGCCGCTGATCGGCATACGGTCGACCTTTCTCGCGTCCGGTGCACTTATTTTTATTACGTTCCTCGCGACCGTATTCTTCGTCAAGAACGAGCGTCATCCGGGCTTGAACAAGAAGGGGAAACAGCGCGGCAGTTGGGCCCAGATCGCAGACAAGCGGCCGACCGTTGCCATGCTGGTGACCGGCATGCTCCTGATGCTGGCAAACATGTCGATCGAGCCGATCATCACGGTCTACGTGGCGCAAGTAGTCGATGTCCGCCAGGTCACGTTTGTCGCGGGACTGGTGATGTCGGCGGCAGCATTGGGCAGCATTCTCTCGGCCTCGTACCTGGGTAAGCTCGCCGATCGCCTGGGGCATTGGAACGTCATTATCGGTTGCCTGGCGGTATCAGGCATTCTGCTGATCCCGCAAGCGTTTGTCACGCAAGGCTGGCAATTAGTGGGGCTGCGATTCCTGATGGGTCTGGCACTCGGCGGACTGTTGCCTTGCGTTGCCAGCGTGATCCGGCATAACGTGCCGGCGTCCGTTGCGGGCAATATGCTCGGTTATTCGACGTCCGCGCAATATACCGGGCAGGTTGTCGGACCGCTTGCCGGCGGTTTCGTCGGAGGACATTTCGGCATGCGCGAAGTGTTTTTTGGCACCTCGGCACTGATGATCGGGGGCGCAATTTACAACTGGATTCTCAGGACCAACATGGTCGATAGAGCGCCGGCCCCATCGCCCGGCGGTGCGGTTGAACAAGCCGCCAAGGATCGCTGATTGCATCGTTGATCAGGCTACTCGCTCAAAGCGCGCCCTGCGCCTCGAACGTGTCGATAATACCGTTGGGTCATTAACCGTCTGAGGTCTGCATGGAGCTGCGACATCCCGCTATTTCATCGCGGTAGCCGAAGAAATGAAGCCGAAGAAATGAACATCACGCGCGCGGCCAGTCGTCTCCACATGACGCAGCCGCCGCTTAGCAGGCAGATACAGCAGATAGAAGAAATTGTCGGATTGGCGCTGTTCGAACATGGTTCGCGGCCTTTGCGTTTGACCGAAGCGGGCCGAGTTTTCTATACACAGGCAAGGCGCCTTGTCGATGAAAGCGACGAACTCGTGCCGCTCACCCGCAGGCTCGCACAACTGGCGGAACGCATTGTGATCGGCTTCGTGCCGTCACTCTTTATGGCGCGCTGCCACAGGTCATCCGCGCATTTCGCGAGGCCGCTTCGCAGATCGAATTGTCGCTGATCGAGATGTTCACGCTTGAACAACTCGGTGCATTAAAGGGCGGACGAATCGATGTCGGCTTTGGACGACTGCGCTTTGACGACGTGCAACTGACGCGCGAAGTACTCGTCGAGGAACGGATGATTGCCGCGCTGCCGGAAGATCATCCGTTAGCCGATGCTTCGGTCGAGTTGACGCTGGAGGCGTTGGCACGCGAGACGCTGATTGTTTATCCGAGTTCACCGCGCCCGAGTTATGCGGACCAGCAGTTATCGGCACTGCGCGACCATGCGCTTGAACCGGCCTCCGTACACGAAGTGCGAGAGTTGCAGACAGCGCTTGGACTCGTTGCGGCGCGAGTGGGTGTGTCGCTTGTCCCTGAGAGTGTCGATGGTTTAAGGGTACATGGGGTGGTCTATCGGCACCTTCCAGAACCTGGTCCCACGTCGCCCATCATCATGAGCCGACGCCTTCAGGATGAAGGGCAGACCACGGCTCTTTTCTGTTCCATCGCGCGACCTGTTCCGTGGTGGCGAGGAAGGACCAGCACGTTAAAAAAAGTCCCACCCAGGCGGGATGGGACTCAAGCACGACGAGGAGGAACTTCGTCGCGGGACACACCCTCAGAAGGGTGATCCCAGTGTCTCCGCATTCGCGCCGAAATGGAATATTTCAGGGGCCGATCTAACAACATTTAACGATCTGCACATCAGGAACGCGCGCACCGCCTGACGTGTCCTCCGTCGCATGACGTTACTCGGCGCGCGGTGCGTTGCCGGTCAACCCCTGCCGCCGGCCAGTGCGCCCGCGCTGTTAGCCCCGCCGAACAACGCAGTCAGATAGCTCGCATTGCTAGCCATATGCGCCATCAGCGTATTGAGCGCGGTGAACTGCGCGTTGTAGCTATTCGTCAGTTGCGTGGCGAATGCATCCAGCTTCGTGCCCTGGACCTTGATGTTGTCGAGGTCCTTGTTGAGCGCGTTTGTCCTGTTATCGATCAGGCCATCTTTCTTCAGAAAAGTCGTGAGGGTCTTGTTCATCTCCGCGCCGATGCCGGAGCCCGCGCTGAACAATGCGTTGATCGTGCCGGGCTTGGTGGTCAACGCTGCGTTCAACACGGTTTCGTCAATCTTCAACGTGCTGTCCTTTTGCAGCGTGATGCCGATTGACCCCAGGTTCGCCATTCCCTTGACGCCGCCCGCAGAAGTCGGGACGCCCTTGCTGATCACGGTGGCAAGCGCGTTCCTGACCGTGTTCATCATCGAGTCGCCGAGCAACGGGCCACCTTGCGAACCCTTGGGTTGCGACGCATCGAAGGAAGTCAGCGACGCAGCCATGTTGATGAAATTGTTATACGCCGTGACGAAAGCCTTGAGCGAGGTCTGCTGGGCGGTTGTGTCGGCGCTGATGCTCAGCGTCTGGGTCGTGCCGACGGACTCGGAAGTCAGGTTGATCGACAAGCCCGCAATAGCCGATGTCACGCTGTTGGTCGGGCTGCTGACCTCGGTGCCGGCCACCGTCAGCAACGCGTCCCTGCCGGCCGCGGTTTGCTTCCAGTTCGCCGATGTCTCAATGGTCGTGTACGGCGCCACGGTCTTGGCCGGGTCCGTTGGGTCGACGGTCGATATGGACGAGCTGACGTTGAGCTTCGATAACCCCGTGTTGTCGCCCGAGCCGGTTGGCGTGACCTCCACCGAAATACCGCTTGCCTTGCCCGTCGTCGATGAGTGCAGCACGAGATGGGCGCCGTCCGTACCGGTGATCACCGTTGCGCTTACGCCCGGATTGCCGGAAGCCGAATTGATCGCGGCTGCAATGCCGCTGAGCGTGTTGTTCGACGAATCGATGTTGATCGAAACGTCCGAGCCGCCCACCGAGAGTTTCAGCGTGCCGGTTCCGAGCGTTTCCTTCGCGCCGAACGCACCCGAGGTAATACTTTGCGATGTCGCTATGTTAGTGACCTGGATCGCGTAGCTGCCCGTGGTCGCGCCCTTGCCTGCAGTGGCCGTCAGACCCTTGCCGTCGGCCTTGGCGATGACAGCGGACAACGCGCTGCCATCGGACAGGGACGCCAGCGAGCTTTGCAACAGCGACATGACCGATTTCAACGAACCCACGGCGGTCAGTTGCGAAGTACTGGTCTTCTGTTTTGCCACGTTAGCCGCGTTCAATCCGGCGACCCGCGCATTGACGATAGCCGCGACAAGCGCGGGGACGTCAGTGTTTTTGCCGGTCGAGCCGTTGATCAGAGATTGTCCCGCAGACTTGATTGCGTCAGACATAGAAACTGGAACTCCCTTGGTTAGCTCGTTGGGGTGATCGACACGCAGGCTTCACTCAGTTAAGTACCTGCGCCAATGTTGCGATCAATCACCTTAATATTACGGTAAGCCAACACAATACTTTAGTTAAGTTTTCATTTTATTTGCTAAGAGATTACAAACTGGGGCACCCGGAGCAGTGCCAAGCCCGTTTACTCAACCCGAGTAGAAAACAAAAATTAGGCGACGGATTTTTCCGAAGCGCGCGTTTAAGCACTCGACAGACATCTGCATCGAGCGTCTTTTCAATCTCAGGGAACCGTTATGAAAGCACTAAAAGATCGGGCTTCATCCACGTTTGCAGTCAAGGCCGCCTTGGCTCTCCTCACTGCCGTGGCCGCGCTGACCAGCGTGCCGGCATTCGCGCAAGCGGTCATCGTTGCCCCGTCGGCGCCGCCGCCAATGCGCACGGAAGTCGTGCCCGTCGCGCGTCCCGGATATGTGTGGGACGGCGGCCACTGGCGGTGGGCCGGCCGCGGCTACGAATGGGTGCCGGGCCACTGGCGGCCGGTGCGGATCGGCGCACGCTGGGTGCCGGGTCACTGGGTGCAGCGCGGACCTAACTGGCGATGGATCGAAGGTCACTGGGCCCGCTAATCAGCGCTCAGCTACGGTCACCTACGTTCACCGTAGCTCCATCACCTTCCGAGCCGGGACAGACATCATGTTTAAAACGCTGGTCGTTATTGTGTTTGCCGCCGCGGCACTTTCTGCGTGTGTCGTTTATCCCGCGCGGCCGGCTTATTATCGGCCGGCGGTCGTCGTGTACTGAGCAGTCCCCGCGCCGGCGCACCGGGTCGCAATCCTTCCCGGCGCAGGCTGTTGAACATGTGCTGCGAGACAAAAAACATTGAAAGAAGAAGATCCGGACGCGGAGTTGTTAGCGCGTGTCGATGGCAGGGAACCCGGAGCGGTTCGCGAGATGGTCGCGCGCAAACTGCCGCGGCTGCTCGCGCTCGCGACCCGGATGCTGGGAGACCGTGACGAGGCAAGCGACGTGGCACAGGAAGCGTTCGTACGGATCTGGAGGCAGGCGTCGCGCTGGCAGCGCGGCCAGGCTCGCTTCGACACCTGGCTGCACCGCGTGGCGCTCAACCTGTGTTATGACCGCTTGCGTCGCCGTCAGGATGTCGTCGCGGAAGACGACGCGCCCGAACCCGTCGACCAGGCGCCGCTGCCGGAAGATCAACTCGACGAGACCGCGCGCAGCGAGCGCATTGCCGCCGCGCTCGCCGCGCTGCCGGCACGCCAGCGCGAGGCACTGGTATTGCAGTATTACCAGGAACTATCGAACGTCGAGGCTGCGGCTTTGATGGGCATCAGCGTGGAAGCGCTGGAAAGCCTGCTCTCGCGCGCACGCCGCACGTTGCGCAGCCGTCTTGCCGGCGAACGCGGCGAGCATGTCTTTGGAAAGGAACGCCGATGACCCCCGAACGTTTTCGCCGCCTCACCCAGGCTTATGGCGCCACGCCGGAACATTGGCCGGCCGCCGAACGCGCAGAAGCCGAAGCGCTGCTCGCTCAACGTGACCCTGCCGCTCTGGCCGCTCTGGCCGACGCCCAGGCGCTCGACCATGTGCTCTCGAGGCACAGCGTTGCCGCGCCCGAATCCGAACTGGTCCGGCGCATCCTGGCGTCCGCACCGGCTGTACAGATCAAGCCGCCCCGTCAGCAAGCCGCGTGGAAACGGCCGCACTGGTGGATCTCGGGCGCGGGTCTCGTGGGCGCGGGGGTGGCCGGAATCGCTGCGGGCGTGCTGGCCATTTCGTTGACCGGGTCTATCTACAACACGCCGGCGAACCCGC
Source organism: Caballeronia sp. LjRoot29 (assembly GCF_964252755.1). NCBI lineage: Bacteria > Pseudomonadati > Pseudomonadota > Betaproteobacteria > Burkholderiales > Burkholderiaceae > Caballeronia > Caballeronia sp. LjRoot29. The sequence goes on from NZ_CAXUPU020000045.1 coordinate 13,039, forward strand.
CGAGCCTCTTCGATCAAACCGGTGAAAGCACCGTATTTAGCAGCGCAACGGCCGACTGGAGCGACCAATGACCATGGCGACAACCCGGCTCAAGACACTGCTGATCGTTTCACTGGTGCTCAACATTTTCCTGCTCGGCGCAATCGCGGGCGGGACGTATCGATGGGTGGCGAAGCAAAAGGCCGAGGTGCTGGCGCAGCAACGCGGCTTGCGTTTCGCCGCGGCTGAGCTCCCCCCGGAACGTCAGGACCAGTTGCGTGAAGCGCTGCGGCAGACGCGCCGTGAGAGCGTGCCCCTGATCATTAGCGCGCGCTCGGGCAGGCTCGATGTCGTGCAAGCGCTTGCTGCGCCGCAATTCGATCGCGCCGCGCTTGACGCAGCGCTCGCCCGCACGCGTGAAGCGGACGTTGCGGTGCGTGCGCGGGTCGAGGCGACGGTGGCTGAATTCGCCAGCACACTGACGCCCGATGAACGGCTCAAACTCGTCGATGCGCTGGAGCGCCACGGCCCGCTGCATGTCGGACCGCCGCCTAAAAAATAAACTTGGGGCGCAGCGACGGATTCACGCAGCCCCACCGTTCAAGCACCATACCAACTTGATTCGTGGGAACAGCCATGGCTGATGTAACCCCTGCTGTAACCCCTGCTGCGATCGCGCTGAATCGCTTCGGACTCGGTGCCCGCGCGGGCGCCATCGCTCCGTCCGATCCAAAGGGCTGGCTCAAGAGCCAGCTCTCCGGCGCAAGCTATCAAGTAACGCCGCCAGCGTTAGGAGACCAACCATCAAGCAGCGCGCTCGCAGCCGAATTTGCCGAGCGCCAGAGCGCCATCCGCAACGCCGGCGCCGACAACAACCAGGCCGTGCGCAAGGCCTATAACGAAAAACTCCGCGATATCTACCGTTCAGCGGTCAACGCGCGATTCCTAAGCGCGCTGCAAACGTCCACGCCGTTTGTCGAGCGGCTGGTGGTTTTCTGGTCGAACCATTTTGCGGTATCGGTGGAAAAGCCACCCGTGGCCATGCTTGCCGGCTCGTTCGAAACTGAAGCTATCCGTCCGCATGTACTGGGCCGATTCGAAGACATGCTGGTCGCGGCCGAACGTCATCCGGCGATGCAGATCTTCCTCGATCAGGCGCGCTCAGTCGGCCCCGATAGCCCCGCGGCCGAGCGTGCCGCCATGAAGCATCCTGACCGCAAGCCCGGACTGAACGAGAACCTGGCCCGCGAGATCATGGAGTTGCATACGCTTGGCGTGCGCAGCGGCTACGACCAGAACGACGTGACCGAATTCGCCCGTGCGCTGACGGGCTGGAGCATCGGCGCAATGAGCGTGGGGACCCAGCGTAAGGACGCCGCCTCGCCCGGGCAATTCGTGTTTCGTGAGCCGCTGCATGAACCGGGAACACGGACCATCATGAACCGGCAATACGATCAGCCTGGCGAGCAGCAAGCGCTTGCGGTACTGCACGATCTGGCTGCCTCACCCGCGACCGCGCAGCACATTGCGGTCAAGCTCGCCCGGCATTTTGTCGCCGATACCCCGCCGCCCGCGCTAGTCGATCGCCTGGCCGGCGTGTTCAGCGCGACGAATGGCGACCTGTCCAGCGTGTACCAGGTGTTGATCGATTCGCCTGAAGCGTGGTCGCCGGTCGATGCCAAGTTCAAGACGCCTTGGGACTGGACGGTGTCGTCGCTACGAGGGCTGGGGCTCAACGATCTAGGCAACCTGCAGATTGCGCCTTTGCTGACCCAGCTCGGCCAGCCAGTGTGGCGGCCGGGGTCGCCCGCAGGCTACGACGACATAGCCGCAAGCTGGGCCGCCCCCGACGCGCTCGTGCGCCGGGTGGAACTGGCGCAGCGTTTTGCATCACGCGTTGGCGATACCCTCGATGCACGCACACTCGGCAACCAGTTGCTTGCGGGTTCATTAAGCGATGCTACGGCATCCGAACTATCTCGTGCGGAGAGTGCACCGACCGCACTTGCGCTGCTGCTTGTTTCGCCTGATTTCCAACGGAGATAACACGATGACCACGCGTCGGAATTTCTTGTGGTGCGCGGGTGCTGGCGCCGGCGCCATGCTGATTGGGTCGCGCATGGCATTCGCTTCGGTGGAGTCGGACCGGCGCTTTGTGTTCGTGATCCAGCGCGGCGCCGCCGATGGTCTCAACATCGTCGTGCCTTATGCCGATCCCGCATATGCACGTTTGCGCGGAGCGCTTGCGATTGATCCGTCGACCGCAACGAAGCTCGATGGCACGTTCGCGCTGCACCCCTCGCTTGTCGAGACGGCGAAGATGTACGCCGCGCAGCAAGCGCTGTTCGTGCATGCGATTGCATCGCCGTATCGCGACCGTTCGCACTTCGATGGTCAGAACGTACTCGAAACCGGTGGCACGTCGCCCTACCAGATAAAGGACGGCTGGCTGAACCGGCTGGTATCCATGCTGCCCGCTTCCAGAGCCAATGCAATCGCGCTCGCGCCTACCGTGCCGCTGGCGTTGCGCGGGCGTGCCGAGGTGACGTCGTACGCGCCGTCCGCGCTGCCGCAGGCGCCCGACGACCTGCTCGTGCGCGTCTCGCAACTCTATTCGGGCGACCCGCAGCTTCACGCGCTCTGGAGCTCGGCGATGGACGCTCGCGGGCTCGCCGCCGATGCCGGCGCGCGTCAGGACCCGGCGAGCCTTGGCAAGCTTGCCGCGAGTTTCCTCGGCCGTAGCGACGGCCCGCGCATTGCGATGATCGAAACCGGCGGATGGGATACGCACAGCGCGCAGAACCCGCGGCTGGGCGCGCAACTGAAGGCGCTCGACACCATGATGGCGTCCATGCGCGACGGCCTCGGCGAGCACTGGTCGAACACGACCGTCCTGGTTGCGACCGAGTTCGGACGCATGGCAACGGCGAATGGCACGGGCGGTACGGATCACGGCACGGCATCAGCCGCGATGTTGCTGGGCGGCGCCGTGCAAGGCGGCCGCATTCTGGCGGACTGGCCGGGGCTCGCACCGTCGGCGCTGTATCAGGGGCGGGATCTGCGCCCCACTCTCGGGCTCGACAGCCTGATTGCAGCGGCGGCAGGAGAAACCTTCGGTCTCGATCCGGCTCACGTCAGGGCGACTCTGTTCGCGCAGAAGACCGCCAGCCCGATGTCCGGCAGGTTGCTGCGGACTTAACGGTGCAACACGCGGGCGAGCAATCACGTTTTTAACTTCATCGAGGAAGGAATAATAATGAAACAGGGTTTAAGCGTTGTACTCCTTAGCATTTTTCTGACAGCTTGCGTAGTGGAACCCGTCCGGCCGCCGCGTCCTGAGCCGGTTGTCGAAGTTGTCCCGGCGCAACCTGCGCCGGGTTATCGATGGGTGAAGGGACACTATAAATGGGAAGCCAATCAGTGGGTGTGGGTCCGCGGACATTGGGCGGCGTACTGATTTAGCTGGGGACGCCCCGGTGTGCTCGCGTAATGCACACCGCCGTCCCTGATCGGCGACTTAGCCGGCGAATTAACCGGCGAATCGCGGCTCGGGCAAGCCTTTTACGCCGAGCCCGGTGATTGCAAACAACCCGCCCTTGTCGCGCTCCTTCTGCGGAATGCCCCACATGGGCCGCCCCATCGTGGTGACGAACAGGATGTCCAGATTCGGACCGCCGAACATCACGCTCGTCAGGTTACGCACGGGGAACTCCACCACGCGATCAAGCTTGCCATCCGGCGCAAATCGCAAGATCCGTCCACCAAAAACGAGCGCCGACCAGATGTAACCCTCGGCATCGACTGTTGCGCCGTCGAACGTACCGGCCATGTCTTGCGCCGATGCAAACACCCGCCGGTTCGCGACCGCTCCGGTCTCGATGTCGTAGTCGTATGCGAACATCTTTTTGCCGTAGCTATCGGCGAAATAGAGCGTGCGGTTGTCCGGGCTCCAGCACGGCCCATTCGAACAACTGATGCCACCGTCCAGCCGCGTCACGGAGCCATCCGTGTCAAGCCTGTACAGCGCGCCGCTTCGGCTCGAGGGCCGGCCGCGATCTGCGTCATAACGGTCGAAGTCATAGGCCATCGTGCCCGCGATAAACCGCCCTCGCCGATCCACCTTGCCGTCGTTGAAACGCGTCTCGGGATCATCGCTTTCCGGGTCGGCAATGAGCTTGACCGTCTGCGCGTCGAAGTCATAGAAATGCAGGCCGTTCGCAAGCGCAACCACCGCACCGCCACGCTCGCGCAACGCCATCGAACCAATGTGGCGCGGAACGAAATAACGCCGGATGTCGCTGCCGTCGGCGCGGCAACTGCTGATCTCCGCAGCGGTGCTGTCAATCCAGTAAAGACGCTGTTCCTTCACGTCCCACAACGGTCCTTCACCAAGATGATTGTTGGCATCGACGATCAGACGGGTTTCGATCATTACTGTCTCCGGTTATCAACTGTTGTCATCATCGGACTTCGATGTGGCGCGGCGATGTGCAAGCAACGCCATCAGGCGCCGGTCGCGCCAGCTGCTGCGGCTTTCTATTTCATCGAGCGGCAAGACATCGCGGCGCTCGGCATCGAGTCTTGCAATGCTGTCGGGCGACCAGTCGAATGGCACGCTGTCCTTAGCAAACGAGCGGTACATTGCGCCATAACGCGCGGCGTAATCGGTCACACCGCCGGGCGCATTCAGGTCGATAGTTTCAAACGGCCCCATGAACGACCAGCGCAATCCGAGGCCGTCGCGCATCACGGTGTCGAGATCGGCGGCGCTTGCGTAGCCGCGTGCGTATAGGCTCAATGCTTCGTCAAGCAGGACGCCTTGCAGGCGGTTCAGTAGAAAGCCCGGGATCTCGCGTGCAACGGTGACAGGCTGCTGGCCCGCCTCTTCGTACAACGCACGCGCACGGGTCAGCGTGTCCGGCGAGGTCCACGGCGCGCCGCATAGCTCGACCAGCGGCACCAGTGAAGGCGGATTCACCGGATGCGCGACCAAGCACCGGGCGCGGCCCTCCAGCGCCTCGGTGAACGTGGACGCGGGCAGGCCTGACGTTGAACTGGCCAGCAGCGTGTCGGGGCGCGTCAGCTTGTCCAGTTCGGCAAACAAGGTACGCTTGACCTCCACGATTTCCGCAATATTCTCCTGCACCAAGTCGACATCGCTCACCGCGTCCGCGAGTGTTTCACATGCCGTGACACGCGACACGATCCGCTCCTCCGGCTCGTCGGTCAGCCCGTATCCCGCCAGATCCGACACACTGCCGCTAATGGACGGAATCGCGCCGTCGAGCATCGTGCGATCCGCGTCATGAATCCTGACCTCGAAACCCGCGCGCGCAAATACGATCGCCCACGCGCGGCCTATGCGTCCCGATCCAATCACTGCAATACGTTTGCTCAGTTTGCTCATCGTGCGGCTCCATGGGCAATCATGCTTTTTTATCGCGCAACGTGATCACGGCAGCCAGTACAACGAGGCCGTTGATGATGTCGCGCACGGCAGGCGGCACGGTTGTGCCGGCGAGTAGCGTGCCCAGCGCGGTCAATAGCAACGCGCCGCCGAATACACCAAGATAATGACCACGGCCGCCGGTGATCAACGCACCGCCCACGACCACCACGGCAATGGAAGGCAGCAGGTAGGGGTCGCCCATGCCGAGGAAAGCCTGGCTGCTGAAGCCGGCAAGCAACAGGCCCACCACGGCCGAACACAAACCTGAAAGACAATACACCGCGATCAAGGTTGCGCCCACACGCACGCCCGACAACTTCGCCGCCACCGGCGAATTGCCGACCGCATAAACGCGTCGCCCAAAGGCCGTGCGATGCAGCAACAGCAATGCCAAGACAAGGAACACCGGTACGCACCACGCAGCAAGCGACAAGGGACCCACGCGCCCGTTTGTGAAATTGCTGATCGCGGAAGGCGCCCACCCCTGCGGCGAGCCGTTGCAATAGATCAGCGTGATGCCCTGCAGCAAGCCGTTAGCGGCCAGCGTGACCACGATCGGCGGCAAGCCCAGCACGACGACCCCGACACCGTTGAACACGCCTACCAGCAAGCCGGCGCATAACACCAGCGGCACGGCCCACGCCGCCGCTTCGTTGACGCCATGCGTGAGTCCGGTGAGCAACACGCCCGACAGCGTGATAAGCCAGGGCACGGAAAGATCAAGTCCGCCGGTCAGGATCACGGCGCCTTGCCCGAGGCCCAACACGGCCAGGAACAAGGTCAGCGTCAGCAAGCTCGTATAGAAGTTGGCGCTTGCAAGAACACCCGGGCCATAGACCACGCCGGTGATCGCGATCACCGCGAAGAACAGCAGATACGCCGGCACGATGTACTTGACCCACTCACGATTGCGTTCGATCCAGTCGCCCAGAACACGCCCCTTGAGCTCCGTGTTTTCTATCGGACGGAAGTTTTCCACTTCGAACTTCACGCGCCGCGCGCCCGGGTCATTGCGCGCGCGTGTTCCGGTACGCCACGCCGTGAACCATCGTCCGGCGTAGCGCGCGCAATGATGCGCCGCCGACTGCTTGCCGACCGACGATCCGAGCACGGCCAGGATCAGGATCAAGGCCTCCGCGATGGTCGTAAAGAACGCGGATACGTTGAGCACCAGCAGGATATTGACCGTGATCATCAGGGTCATTGCAGCGAAGACCGTGCCCACGCAACCGCCTCGTCCACCACCTAGCCACGTGCCGCCCAGCACGACAGCCGTGAACATGGAGAGCAGCAACGGCCGGCCCACCAGCGGGTCGGCGGAGCCGGTTTGAGCCGACACATACAATCCCGCCGCCGCGTAGAACATGCCGGCGAGTGCATAGGTCGCTATCCGATAACCCCTGACCGGCATGCCGTTCGCGTAAGCGCCGTCGGGATCGCTGCCAAGCGCATACAGGCCTACGCCGAAGCGCGTGCGTTTAACAAAGGTCCACACCAGCAGCGCAACGACCAGCACGGCCGCAGACATGGGGACTTTATCGGGCACGAGATCAGAGGTGATGAAAGCGCCAAACTGATCACCAATGCTTCCACCCGGCTTGTTCTGGATCAACAGCGTCAAGCCCTGCACCATGAACATGGTGGCAAGCGTGACCACGATCGACTGCAACCGGAACCATGCGATCAACGCACCGTTGATCAGTCCAATGCCTCCGCCTATTGCCAGAATCAATGCAACGCCACCCCATTGTTCGATCGGCGTGCCCTGGACGAAGCGCACGGCAAGTACGTTGGACAGCGACACCACCGCGGAGGCCGACAGATCGAAACCGCCGCTCAGCACGACGATGGTCTGCCCGATCGCCGCCAGCGCGAGCGTCGCGCTGCTGGAGATCACCGAGCCGACGTCGTACAGCCCGACCGGCGTGGCGGACAACGATACCCACGCGATCATCATCGCGAGCAGCGCGCCGATCGCAATGATCAAGCCACGATAGTGATCCACTCGCGCCCGTAATCCGACGTGCGCGCCGGGTCGCACGACCTCGCTTTCCGGCGACGCTATTGCAATTTTCATAGTCGACCTCTGATTGCCTGAACTAGCTTCATACCGAGCTTCATACGCCCATCAACTTGAAAGCATCTTGCGCATCACGTTCTCTTCGGTGAGCGCGTCGCCGGCCAGTTCCGCAACATTGCGCCCGCGATAGACCACCGACACGCGATCGCACACGTTGACCAGTTCCGGCACGTCGGTGGAATAGAACAGCACGGCACCGCCGGCCGCCGCGAACGCGCGCATCAGCACGAAGATCTGGTGCTTGGTTCCCACGTCGATACCCCGCGTAGGGTCGAACATCAGCCACACGCGGCTTTGCGTCAGCAGCCATTTCGCCATGGCGATCTTCTGCTGATTGCCGCCCGAGAAAGACAGGCACGGCTTGTACAGCGCACGCGGATTGACTTCCATTTGCGCGAGCGCACGCTTGATCGCGGCCTGCTCGCGTTTCCTGTCGATCAGGCCAAAGCGCGAGAAGCGCTTGATGACCGGCAACGAGACGTTCTCGCCGCCGGGCAAACGCACGAACAAACCCTCGGTCTTGCGATCCTCCGGCAGGAAACTCGTCGATACCCCCGCCTTCAGCGAATCGGCGGTCGAGGTCAGCGTGACCTGCTTGCCATCGATCAGGATCTCGCCCGCATCAATAAACTCAGCGCCGAACAGTGCCTCGAAAATTTCGCGTTGCCCCATGCCTTGCAGCGCGGCAATGCCGTGCACTTCGCCTGCCTTGAGCGTGAGGTCGAAGTCGTTGACCACAGCATCCACCTTGATGCCGCGCCCCTCCATCGCGGGTGTTTGAAGCGTTGACGGCGTAGCAATCTTCGGCGGATATTTGGCGTCCATCGAACGGCCGATCACGAGGCGAATGACTTCGTCGTCCGAGATCGAATCGGTATCGAAGGCGCCTACATCACGGCCGTTTCTATACACCGTGAGGCTGTCGCAGAACTCACGCACTTCCTGCATCCGGTGCGTGATGAACACAAAGGTCACGCCACGCGCCTTCAATTCATCAATTCGTCGCGACAACCACGCAACGTCACGTCCTGATAGCGCGGACGTAGGTTCATCGAGCAGCAGCACTTCGGGCTGGCGGACCAGCGCCTTCGCAATCTCGATCTTCTGGCGCACCGGCAGCGCGAGATCGCGAATATAAGCACCCGGGCGGATATCGCCCAGTTCGAGCCGTTCGAGCCATTGCGCCGCTTGCTTCTGTGATTCGCGTTGCCGGATACGGCCGAACCAGCCAGTCGGTTCGTACGACATCAGCAGGTTCTGCGCGACCGTCAGGTCTCCTACCAGCGTCATCTCCTGGAATGCCGTCTGCACACCGGCACGATGCGCGTCCCTCGGACTTCGCATGTTGACGTCGCGACCCATGATCGAGATGCTGCCCGCATCCGGTTGCATGAGACCGGACAACAGCTTGACGGTCGTCGACTTGCCGGCGCCGTTCTCGCCGAGCAGCGCATGAACGGCGCCGCGCCGAACGCGGAACGACGCGTTGTCGAGCGCGACAGTGGCGCCGAACCGCTTGGTGACCTTCGAGAGATCGAGCGCCCACTCGTTGCTGCTTGTCTCCATAGTCATGGACTCTGCCCCTGCACTCGACATGGCGTACTCCTCTAGTCTTTAGTCCGGCTTGCCGGTCAGCGCCGCGTTGAAACCAACTTCAGTGGTCTCCGGCGAATAGATGTCCGCAAACCAGCCCGGCGGAACTTTGTCCGGCATGAACGCGGTGCAGCCAGCCTTCAGTTCATCGATAGAACCGGTCGTGCACAGTCTCGATTGCGACGTCTCCACCAGCGGCAATTTGAGCGTCACGTGCGCCGGAAAGTCCTTACCGTCAAGCTTGTCCACGGCCATCTTCAACGCCAGCGCGCCAGAGTAAGGCGGCGAGCCATACGAGATGGACCGGTAGCCAATCGAACGATAACTGCCGTCGCCCTTCACCGTGCCGGGCGGCAACATCTGCACGCGATGACCGTTGGACGATTCACCCGCGCACGGCTTGACCTTGTCGTCCGCTATGCCGGCTTCGAGCTGCATCGATGCCGCCGTGAAGCAGCCCACCTGCATCCACAGGCCGTCGATCTTGTCCCAGCTATTAGTGGCGAGGATCTTCGACAACTCCGTCTTGGCGGTTGCCTGGCTCCACATACCCGTGCCTTCCGCGACGATCTTGATCCCCGGATACTTCGCGAACACGGCCTTCGCCGCCTCAGTACGCGCACGATCCACGGAGGTACCCGGCACGCCGTTGATCAGCACGATATTGCCCTTGCCATTGATGGTCTTCGCGAGCCATTCAGCGGTGACGGTACCCGCCTGCTTCTGGTCGATCGTCACGTTATGGGCGCACGGCTCGGTCACTTCGCCGTCATACGCTGCCACTACGACGCCCTTCGAACAGGCGTTCTTGATGGCACGATTCAACGCGGTCGGAGAAATTGGATAGATCACGATGGCCTTTGCGCCGGCCTGGACCATCGAGTTGATTTGCTGGATCTGCTTCTGTGCGTCGGTGCCGGCGACCTGCACTTCCAGGTCGACCTTGTCCTTGAGTCCCGGCGTGACGGCCATGGCCTTGACCATGTTCGCGGCTTCCGTTTGCCAGTCATTGCCGACATAACTCATCGACAGGAAAATCTTGTATTTACCCGCTGCCGAGGCTTGCCCCGAGACGGCCAGCGTCGCGAGAAGCGCGGCGCTCAGCGCGAAGCGCGTCCCTTGACGGATGATGTTCGTCAATGCGTTCATGTCTTCCTCCGATCCTTCGTATGGTTATGTTTTGGTACTTTTCAACGCCTCTTTAAAAACCAGCACTACTAATCTTCAACGTGCTTCAGACGCGCGCTGGCAGGCAGCTGAATGCCCGCCGATCCGGCCACCACATTCGGGTCGTGACCAGGAATAACGAAGTCAGCGAGCTGGCGAATACGCTTAAGCGATGCCAGTTCGGCCGCGGTCTCATGAACAATGCCCACCGGCACCAGATCCACGATGTTTTCCATGCAGCTTGCGCAATCGCCGGCAATCAGGACCACGCCATCGGCAGTATCCACCGCCACCGACTGGTGCCCCGGCGTATGTCCCGGAGTGGGCACAACGCGTACACCGGGTGCGATATCGGCTACACCGTGCACGAATTGCCAGCGAAAATACGCGAGCGGTTCGCGGCCGATCAGGAACTCCTGATAGAACGTCGACTGCGTCGGCAAGGGACGGCCGGCGTACTCCCACTCGCTTGCCTGGATCACGAAACGCGCGTTCTTGAAAAGGGTATTCCCACCGGAATGGTCGTAATGCAGATGGGTGTTGATGACAATATCCACGTCGTCCGCATTCCAGCCCACGTACTCCTTTAGCGCGCGTTCAAGCCGCTCTTCGGGCGCCTGCTCGCAAGGACAAACGAAGCTCGACACCCAGCCCGGATCGTGAATCCCGGTATCCACCACAATCTTCTTGTCGCCGCCCACGATTGCCGTGGACCACACCGGGACCTTGATCTGCTGGCCATAGTAGCGGCCATAGATCTGCGATGAACGGTCGACAGTCAGCCATCCCGTTGGCATTGCCACGACCTTGAGTTTCGACACAGCCACGATAGTCTCCATCGTCCAGGGTGGAAGGAGTTGCGCCCGCTCATGCACCTGCTCTGGCAGCCGCTCAAGCAGCCTTAGAAATTCGTGTTGGCCGCGCCCTTGAGCCCGAGCATCGCGCGCGCCTCGTCCGGGGTTGCGATATCCAGCGAGAGGCCTTCTATGACCTGGCGAATTTTCACGACCTGCGCTGCGCTCGATTCAGCCAGCTTGCCCGCTTCGATCCAAAGCGAATCCTCGAGTCCCACCCGCACGTTCGAGCCCTGCGCCACGCCCAGCGTAGCAAGCGGAATCTGATGACGTCCGGCACCGAGGATCGACCATACATAGTCGCTTCCGAACAAGCGGTCGGCCGTGCGGCGCATGTGCATGAGGTCTTCCGGATGCGGCCCGATACCGCCTAGCAGACCGAACACGCTCTGCACGAAGAACGGCGGCTTCGCGAGACCGCGGTCAACGAAATGCGCCAGGTTGTACAGGTGCGAGATGTCGTAGCATTCGTATTCAAAACGCGTACCGTTTGCGCCGCACGAAGTGAGGATGTATTCGATGTCCTTGAACGTGTTCTTGAAGATCAGGTCGCGGCTATTCGCCAGATGCTGGCGCTCCCAGTCGTGCTTGAACTCCTTGAAGCGGTCGAGCATGGGATAGAGCCCAAAATTCATCGACCCCATGTTCAGCGATGCCACTTCCGGCTTGAAGTGGTGAGCCGGTTTTAACCGCTCTTCCACCGTCATGTGCGGACTGCCCCCGCTCGTGATGTTGATCACGGCGTCGGTCTCCGCCTTGATACGCGGCAGGAACTGCTTGAACACGGCGGGGTCTTGCGTGGGCTTGCCGTCGTTGGGATCGCGTGCATGCAGGTGCAGGATCGCCGCGCCTTCTCGGGCAGCAGCGAGCGCTGCGTCGCCGATCTCTTGCGGTGTAACCGGCAAATACGGTGACATGGACGGAGTGTGAATCGCGCCCGTGGGAGCACAAGTAATAATGACTTTACGCTTGGTTGCCATGCTGTAAGCCCTCGTCGGATGAGAATAGCGTTCAGAGCACTTCTACGTTGCCGCACACCGAGATCGCCTGACCCGAGATACCGCTGCCTCCCGGCGAGCACAGGAACAGCGCGGTCGCCGCCACTTCTTCCGGCGTAGTCATGCGGCGCAGGGAAATTTTCGCGAGATACTCTTTTTCCATCTGCTCGTAGGAAAGCCCCAACTGTTGCGCGCGCGCGCCGATCACCTTTTCAATTCGCGGCCCCTTCACAATGCCCGGCTGGATGGCATTGACGCGGATGTTGTCCGGTCCCAATTCAATGGCGAGGCTTTTGGTGAGACCGACAACCGCCCACTTGGTCGCAGAATAAGGCGTGCGGTACGCGTATCCGAGGCGCCCCGCCACCGATGACAACGCGATGATCGCCCCGCCATCGCGCGCCTGGCGCAGCAGCGGCACCGCGCGACGTGCAAAGTAGAACTGAGCATTCAGATTCACGTCGATGGTCTGTTCCCACTCACCCGTGTCCATCTCGCCGATACCACCCGTGGGACCCGCAATTCCCGCGTTATTGATCAGCACATCGAGGCCGCCGAGCTGCGTGTTCACGTCGTCGAATACGCGGTCGACCGCCGCGCGATCCGACACGTCCGCGAGCGTCGTGGTAATCGCGTTCATCTCGGTGGTCCGTTCGGCTTCGTTGAGCGAGTCGATAGCTTGCTGGCTCGAGTCGCAGACATGCACGCGCGACCCGGCGTCGACAAAAGCACGCGCGATTACCAGACCGATCCCCGACGCGCCGCCCGTGACCAGCACGCGCAATCCCGCGTGCGGTTTCAACATTTGTAGAACCGACATGCTTTGTCTCCCTCGTTATTTTTGGCCCGGCTTTTTGGCCGAGGTCACAGGCCCATTCAACCGGCGGCCCGCGCTGCTTCCCTGCTCTGCAAGCGTTCCCGCAAATCTGCGGCCGCGCCGCCGATATCTTCCTCGATGCCCGCCCGCGCGCCTTCTCCGTCGCCCTTCCAGAGGGCATCGACAATCTTGCGGTGCGCCGCCATGGACAACCTCATGTGCGGGATATCGGGCGCCACGAGGTTCAGGAACGGGCCAATACGCATCCAGAGATTCTGGATCGTCGCGAGCGTCAGGTCGCTTGCGCCATGCGTATAGATTGCTATGTGGAATTCGAAATTGCTGCGCAAGTAGGCAGGTACATCGCCGGCTTCGACGTGCGCATCCATGGTGTCGAACACGGCTTGCAGCGCGTTCAAATGGTCCTTGGTCATGCGCGATGCCGCCCGCTTCGCGACGCAGCCTTCCAGCGCAATCCGTACGTCGCGCAGTTCTTCGAGCAGGTCGAGCGTCATGGGCGGCACCATCAGCGCGCGGCCTGGACCGTCGATCAACGCGCCTTCGGCTTGTAGGCGTGTGAGCGCCGCGCGCACCGGCATGGTCGATGACCCGACTGCCTCGGCCACCCCGCGCAAGCTCAACGCCTGACCGGGAGCAAACCGCCCTGTCATGATCGCCTCGCGCAACTGGGCGTAGACGCGGCCCGCCATGGTCTCGCGCGCCACCAGCTCGAGCGGCAGCGCGTCCGCGCTCGTTTCACGTGTTGTCAATTAAGCATCTCCTTACGAGATATGTGACCTGTGATCACACCTTGAGAAGAAGTTTGGTGCTGTTGGGCTTCTTAGTCAACCTTCAAGACGTAGGGGAAAACGCGACTTTGGTGGGCGCTTGGGCCAAGCTGGTTAGCCAAGGATGTTGGGAGTCGACGACCGCCTATGATGCGTCGCGACAACTCGCACGCGACGGTCCGCGTTCGATCGAGGTCGTCACGCGAATGATTTGCATGCGCTCAGTGCAAGTTCAATCAGTCCGGCTGCTTAAAGCCCCACCGCAGCCGGATTCATTTCGATGTGCAGAACAACCAGCCACAACTTCGGGCAATCGGGCGCGATCTTGAGTGCCGGGTTGGTCTTGTCCACGGGTGTGATACAGCCCTTCTCGCGCGCCAGCAAATACGCGCGTCTTGCGTCTGACTGCAACCATACGCTGACGAGACCACACGTCAGGAAACTAAAAATGGTCGTGATGATAGTTGGCGCAGTCGGGTCCAGTTGCTGCACCGCGTACGCGAATGCCAGAGTCAGCACCTGGTTCGCCACGATAGCGACGCACACCACCTTCGCTATGCCCCGGATCCGCATGGCTGTATGAAGCTTTAACACGATTGGGTACTCTTTATTGGGCGCTGAAAATTGTTAGTTCGTCGCTTGATTACAGCAGGTCCAGTGTTAAACCTAAGCAGAGTTTCGGGCATGCCGTGTAAAAATTGTGTCAAGGCGATCTTGCAAGCGCGAGCTTGGCTGTATTGTCCGGCGGTGTCTGCAAGCTGGCCGAGAATTGCCTCATGCGAAACGCCACGCGTTGGGCATATCCCTTGCCACCGCCGCTGTATCGCTTGAGGGCGACGTCCAGGTCGCCGTTCGACGCGTCGAGATACTCACGCAGGATCGATGAACCTATCCGCACATTTTCAGCGGGCTCGGTCAGGTCGTTACCCGATGCAAATACCTGCGGATGAGCGGTCGGAAGGATCTGCATCAGCCCCTGCGCGCCGGCGACGCTAACGGCTTGCCGGTCGAATCCTGACTCGGTTGCAATGATCGCGAGCAAGAGCACGGGAGACACTGCATATTCGTTCGCCGCGCTGATCACCGCTAGTACTAAACCGCTGACGCGGTAGTGGGAGGTAGGCACAGGTCCGTGGCTGACGTTTCATGAAGAGGGTTGTCTGGCGCTGAACCCCGGCGAGGTGGTGAGTGGTATCGCCGGGAGCAGTATGTGAACGCCCGGTTGGGCATTCCATCCACTGCTTCCAGGAGGCTCGCCATGACGCCACTGCGCCAACGCATGCTGCATGACATGCAGATCCGCTAATACGGAGGATTTTGTAATGTGAAGGAACCCCCGCTACGCGTTGTCGACGCTAGGCAGAATGCTTCTCTCCTTCACATTACGATATGACGTCTCAAAGCGAATCGAGCCAATCCAATAACGAAGCGGACCGCTTCCAGCGAGGGGGTGGCCTGATCCCGGAAGGCGCATCGAACCGTTGAAGTGCGTCGCGCATCGTTTGCATGTTAGCGCGGGCATACAGATTGGTTGTATCGAGGCTCGAATGTCCAAGCCAACTTCTGATGACCGTAACATCAACCTTTGAAGCCACCAGATGGACGGCCGTTGTGTGTCTCCATACATGTGGCGTGATGCGTTTCGACGATAAGGAAGGAAGCTGTTGAGACGCATCCTGGACATATTGGCGCATTTTGAACCTTACGCCGGAAGCGCTCAGTGGGGTGCCGTAGCGATTGACAAAGAGACGCTGATCTGGAGCACGCGGTTGGCGTTTCAACAGAGCCAGGAGTAGCGCCGCTGTTTCGGGCCACAACGGGCAGATCCGTTCCTTTTTGCCTTTCCCCACGAGTCTCGCCTGGCAAGGTGCATCGAACCGTATGTCCTGCGGGCAAATATCCAGAGCTTCCTGGATGCGCGCGCCTGTATTGTAAAGAAAGGACAGCAGAGCGTGATCACGCTGCCCCTCCACGGTACTGCGGTCTGGCTGGGCAAGAATACCCGCTACTTCGTCTGATTCCAGATAGCAGATCAGACGTCGTTGCATGCGCTTGCTCGGAATGGCGAGTACTTCCGCGCACTGGGCCAGCGCCGAAGGCTCTTGCGCTTGCACAAAACGGAAAAAACTTTTTATCGCTGCGAGACGGCAGTTGCGTGTGCCGATGGAAACGTGCCGCTCAACTTCAGTATGCTGGAGGAAGGCACAGATCTCAGTAGCGGTGATTTGCGCCAGGGTCAGGCGTGCGATCGGCCGCTTTTGGCGTTCAGAGGTGAAACGAAGAAATAAGCGCCATGTATCTCGATAAGACCAGACGGTGTGAGCAGAGACGTTGCGCTGCTGCACGAGCCAGTTCTCGAAGAAGGCGTGTAACAGTTGAACAAACGATGCGGTCATTCGCATGATTCACCTCCAACCGATTCACCGAGGTTGTGCGCGCCGAAGACCTCGAAACGTTCGGACGCTTGCTGCAGCAACTCTGGCGTCGTGGTGAGATAGACGAGGGTCGACTTGATACTGGCGTGCCCAAGATATGTCGCCAGGTAAGGCAGATGCACCTGGGGATTAATCCCGTCGCGATACCAGGCGGTCATCCGATTCACCGCCATGGCATGACGAAGATCATGGACGCGAGGACCTGCACGACCTGGCAAGGGCTTCAGGCCGGAATCCCGGATTACCTGGACGAGCAGCTTGCTGACTCTGATCTGGGAGTAGCCTCGGGATGTCTGTATGTTCCAGAACAGGGCCGAGCCGCCATCGGCGGGGGCGCCGGCTAGCTGGCGGGCATGGAGATAGCCGCTCAGCGCAGTCATGACCGTTGTGGTAACCGGCAACCGGCGCGACTTGAAGAATTTCGTGTCGCGCACTGAGATGGAGGCGGTTTCCAAATCAATGTCTTGCACCTTCAGACGGACGATTTCCCCAAGCCGAAGCCCGGCACAATAGGCGAGCACGATCATTGTGTACAACGCAATCGGCCGCAGGGGCGCTCGCGGAGATGGGAAGGCACTCGCAGTCTTGAGCAGCTGCGCGACCTCGTCTGGCGTATAGATGTAAGGCCGCCGCTGGCTTCGCTTGACCGCACCACGCAGACCCCGAGGCGATTCAGGCGGCTCGACAGGTACGCCGTTGCGTTGAAGGGCTTTAGCGATAACACGGCCGGTGTCGATGCAATCCATTGCGTGCTGCGGCGTCGATGTGGCGTTGGCCCACTCTCGAACGAGCACTTTGAGGGGTTCTGCCTCGAGATCAGGCCGGGTTTGAAGAAAACGATCGAACCGAGCCAGCCTGCTTTGTATGGTTTGGTAGCGATACCCCAGCGACTGCATCAGCGTCACGTGCTTTCGCATTAACGGACCGAGATGACTTGCGAAGCGTGGCAGCGGCCGAATTGCCTCCAGGGCGACATCGGGATCCGGTCTGAGCAAGGCACGAACCACTGGTGTAGTTCCGCGTGGGCTGTACGAGGCTCGCAGATTCGCCAGCGGATTGCATTCAAGATGCCCATTCGCAACCAACCAGTCGAGAAAGCGATCCACGAGCCTCGCATGGCCGAGGAGCACATATTCTGGCAACGACCTGGCTCTCTCTTTAAGCCAATACTCGATAGTTGAACGCGAAGGAGGCTGAGTACCAGCACACGCCAGAGCGCACCGCTGGAACCCATCAAGAACATAGTGGTAACTGTTGCGCGCAGAGGAGCTTCGCAAGCATAGTTGTTTGACAAACACTCTGTACAGGTTGCGTTCGGCGTCGGGCCAACTGTTCATGATTTGCTCCCCGTCGGAACTTCCAACGCCACTTCGCGCAATTCGTCCATGGACAGTTTTAAATACTGCTTCGAGGAGCTCAATGAGCGATGGCCCAGAACATCTGCGATCGTCTTGAGCGAAGACTCCGCACCCAGCAGGCTGACCGCACACGCGTGACGTAATGCATGAGGTCCCTGTTTACCGGAGACGGAGACGCCCGCCTCATGGAGGCGATCTACAACAATGTGATACACCGCGTAACCTTGTATAGCCCGGTAGGGAGCCACAGCCCGAACAAAGATCTCGCGAGCAGCGGTCTGGGGACGACCGTTGCGCAGATACTCGAGAATAGCTTCGCCAACAGGTTGCAGCAATGGCAGCATGGATTCCGATCTGGTCTTAGTATGGCGGATGCGCACGCATTCCCTCCTCCAATCCAGCTCTTCCAGGCGAAGTCTCGCAACTTCGTTTGCGCGCAGACCATAGGTACAAAGCATCAGCACGATCGCATAGTCGCGCAACCCCTTCGGGCTGCGGTCCTCGCGCGCGGCTTTGAGGAGCACCTCGACTTCTCTGATACGTATCGCCGATGGAATACTCTCATCGGTATAGAGCCGAGGACTGATCAAACTCGGGGCGAGATCAAGGGCGATCCAGCCGTGCTGGTGCAGGTAACGCAGGAAGCTTCGCAGAGCGTTCACCAGATTCTTAAGGGCGCCGCGCCCCAGTTGAGATGCCCTTGACTGCACATAGCGATCGACGTCGGTCAGCGTGAGCTTCGCAAGCAGTGCCTCCGTACCTCCTTCACCCAGTGATTCGAGAAAATGTTGGGCAACGCGTTGACGCACGGACAGCGTTCCTCTCGCAAGATCACGCATCATTACCAGCGAGCTGAGAAATGATTCGCAAAGTTGCTGATGGAAAGCCTCTCGTGGGCTTGCCGGCTTTGCAACTGGAGGCCAGCTGCCTTGCACCACGCGCAGTAGCTTCTGAACACCGCTGCGATGCCAGTTGCGCCACGCGGCAAGATTCTTCGGATACCTTCCGTTATAGCGCCGGAACCGGCGCAGCTGGTAGTCTAGATACGCCGTCACGTGGACGGGTCGAGTCTGTTCGATGTCGACCTGGTGCTGTTGCATATAGGTGAAGAACCGCTGGGCAACGCACAGGCTGCGTTTACACGCCTCAGCGGAGTACTTTTGCTCGCGCAGATGGGCTTCGAGCCGGGCGATAGGCTCCGGCAATGATTTCCTGTGTGACATGGGCACCTCCTTGAATGACGCTACCAAGGATCGCGCACTTCCCATTCTTATGATTCTTATGCGGAGGAGATCGCCGCAGAGGTCCGTCCAAAGACGAGCTATTGCTTCTTCTTCACATTACAAAATCCTCCGTATTAGCGGATTAATCGTCAGCTGACGATTAATCCGCAACCTTGCAGAGAATACCCAGAAGTCCTATCTGATTCAGGTAGCCAGTTTCGCCCGCCACTTTCGCCGTTCGCCCGAACTGCTGGGTCCCGAGGAGATTCGGGCCTGGCTCATCTACCTCAGCGAAGAACGCAAGCTGGCACCCGCCAGTCTCGGCGCAACGATCGGCGCACTCCGGTTTCTCTACCGTGTGACGCTCAAGCGACCCTGGAGCGACGAGGACTTTCCGTTACCGAAGAAGCCGTTCCGACTGCCAGTCGTCCTCAGCCTGGAGGAGATCACCACCTTCTTCGAGTCGGTCGCCAGTCTCAAGCACCGCACCATCCTGATGACCGCGTACGCCGCCGGACTGCGTGTCTCCGAAGTCGTGCATCTGAAGGTCACTGATATCGACAGCAAGCGCATGGTGATCCGTGTGAACCAGGGGAAGAACCGTAAGGATCGCTATGTAATGCTCTCGCCCAGGCTGCTCGAGATCCTGAGACTGTACTGGCAGGACGCCCATCCGAAGGAATGGCTCTTTCCAGGCAGCATTCCGGGGCGGCCCATCACCCGCCATGCCGTGGGCGACGCATGCGAGCTTGCACGCAAGCGCAGCGGCATCACCAAACCCGTGACACCCCATTCTTTGCGACACGCGTTCGCCACGCATCTGCTGGAAGCCGGTACTGACGTGCGCCGGATCCAGCTGCTGATGGGCCACAGGTCCCTCTCGACAACGTCCCGGTATTACGCGTAGAAGAACGTTATGTAGAGTTGAGAGGGCAAACGCTACGTGGACAAGGCGTCTGCTTTGGATTGCTGCACATAAAAGTTTCATGATGGGGGTCCTGGCGACCATCGGGATCGCCTTTGTGAGGAGTTCGATCATGAAGCAGTCCACCCATCAAGTTTCAAGCCACCCGCCTTTGGAACGGTTCATTGCCGGTGCCGAAGCCGAACTGGAGAGACTGCGCTATAGCAGAAGATCGCTGCGGCGCTATCGGACCGTCTGGAGACATCTCATGGAGTTCTGTCACGAGATGAGCCTGGAAGATGAGTTCTCGCAGGATCTGGCAGCGCAGTTTTTCAACGCATATCAGATGCGTGCGGGAGAATGCCTTAGCTGGCGCCAGGCGTGGCGACGGCATATCGTGTTCGCCCTTAAGGTACTGGTGGACTTGGAGCGTGACGGGCACATTGAGCGCACCGTCACTGACATGCAAAAGATACGGACACCTGAATCCATGGTCACGCCAGTGCGCGACTACGAGCAGTACTGCCGGGATCGCCTTCATCTTCGTCCGACGAGCATTCGGGAGCGGATGCGAGAGATCGCCATATTCGCGGATTTCCTGGGATCAAGGAACATCACGTTTTTCGACCAGATGCAGCCGGCCGATGTCTCCGCATTCGTGATATCACGACATCGTCTGGCAGCCAAGACCGTCTCGCGAATTGTTTCCGGTGTCCGTGGTTTTCTGCGGTTTCTTCTGCTGCGAGGAATTCTGCAGCAGGATTTAAGTCAAGTATTGCCGGTAGTTCACGTTCCCCGTGATGCGACTGTTCCATCAGTCTGGGACCGGGAACTCGTGGTCAGGTTGCTCGAAATCGTTGATCGCACCTCGCCCAAAGGCAAGCGCGACTATGCGATTCTTCTGCTTGCCTGCCGCCTCGGATTGCGAGTGAGCGATATTCGGACACTGTCTCTCGAGGACCTCAAGTGGGAAACGGCCACGATAGAGGTTATGCAGTCGAAGACCCTTGCACCCCTTTGTTTACCATTAACGGAAGAGGTTGGCGAAGCCCTGATTGACTATCTGAGGTCGGGCCGTCCTGAATCAGAATGCCGTGAAGTGTTTCTCACGTTGACGCCACCTTTCTCACCCTTCTGCGAAACCGACAACCTGCATCGCATCGTCGAGCATTGGAAGGCCCTCGCCGGTATTCGCTTCCGGACTCCACAACGCCGCGGTTTGCACTCGCTTCGTCATACGCTCGCAACACAACTGCTGCATGAGCAAACGCCATTTCATGTCATCAGCGAGATCTTGGGACATGCGACGACGACCTCGACATTGATCTACGCCAAGGCCGACGTGGAAACCCTTCGCACTGCCTCGTTGAACACCGAGGAGGTGCGCCATGTCGAGTAGAGAATTCAAGGGCCATTTCCGAAGTGCTGTCGGCTCACTCATGGAACAGTTCGTCCAGGAGAAGCGGGCATGTGGTTATCGGTATGATGAGCCGGCGCGCTTGCTGGCGCGCTTTGATCGCTTCTTATGCGCCGAAGCGCTATCGCAATGCGAGCTACCGCGCTCAATCAGCCGCAAGTGGCTCGCCAAACAACCGCACGAGAGTCGGGGCACCCACTGTCATCGTATTTGCGCGGTTCGCCAATTCGCCATGTACCTGTGCCGGCTGGGATATCCCGCGGATGTGCCGGATCGATCGCTCACGGCAAAGCGCGCGGACAGTTTCTCGCCACGCATCCTGACACATGCAGAGATTAACCGGCTGTTCCACGCGGTCGACCAGCTCACACCGACCGCGCGATCCCCAATGCGGCATCTCATCATGCCGGAAGTATTCCGGCTGCTGTATGGCTGCGGCCTGCGGCTTGGCGAAGTGCTGCACCTGCGCGTGGCCGATGTCGACCTCGGCCGGGGGATCCTGATGGTGCGTGAGGCCAAATTCGGGAAGGACCGCCTCGTGCCTCCAGCCTTGCCGTTGGTGCAGCGCCTTCGAACCTATGCGGCAGTCATGGGCGATCGTTCGCCCGATGCCTACTTCTTCCCGTCGCCGTCTGACGGCCCTTACAGTCTCTCAGCCGTCTATTGGCTATACCGGAAACTACTGCTCCGCTGTGGGATCGCGCACGCCGGTCGAGGTAAGGGGCCGCGTGTACATGATCTTCGTCACGCCTATGCCGTGCATGCCATGCTGCGCTGGTGCCGCGAAGGTGCTGACCTCGATGCGAAGCTCCCGGTGCTGGCGACCTACATGGGACATCAGTCTCTTGCCGGAACGCAGCGCTATCTGCATCTGATTTCCGAACTGTTTCCGGAGATCACAGTGCGCACCAACGCCGCCTTCGGTGACGTCATCCCGCGGAGGAGCGAGTCATGAAACCGACGGACTTCTCCGTGCACGCGACCAGCTTCCTGACACACCATCTGGCCGCACAGCGCAATCTGAGCCCTAACACCATCAAGGCCTATCGCGACGTGTTCACTTTGCTGCTGCGATTCTGTCGCGACGTTCGTGGTATTGCCCTGGAACGCTTGTCTCTTGCTCAGATTGATGCCTCCCTTGTGGAGGCGTTCCTCGATCATCTGGCCAACGATCGGCACGTCTCGATCAGCACGCAGAATCATCGCCTCGCGACGTTGCACGCATTCTTCCGCTATTTACAGGCGGAAGTGCCCGAGCGCCTGCTGCAGAGTCAGCAAATCCTCGCCATTCCGCTGCGGCGACATGCGCGCCCCAGCGTCGGGTACCTCTCCAAGGAATACCTGGCACAGGTTCTGGCGCAACCGGATCTGCGTACGTGTCCCGGCCGCCGGGATGCAGTCATGTTGAGCGTGCTCTATGACACCGGCGCCCGGGTACAGGAGTTGATCGACCTGAACGCCGGCGATGTGCGCCTGGATCCGCCATCACAGGTGCGGCTCATGGGAAAGGGTCGAAAGATGCGCGCCGTGCCCCTGATGGACTCGACAGTCGAACTGCTGCGCCAGTATCGACGCGATAACAACCTCGATCGTCCTGAACACGCGGACAAGCCACTCTTCCAGAACCGGCAGGGCACACGGTTATCGCGCTCGGGTGTGCGTTATCTCCTGCAAAAGTATGTGATTCTTGTGCGGCGAAGTCACCCCGACTTCACACAGCGGGTGAGTCCACACAGCCTGAGGCACACAAAGGGAATGCACCTGCTGCAGAGTGGCGTCCCGCTCGAGATCATCCGCGACTTCCTGGGTCACGTGGATGTGAAGACAACGGAGATCTACGCTCGCGCAAATCTTGAGATGAAGCGCAAGGCACTCGAGAAAGTGGCGGACGGCGCGCTGCTTCCCAAGATCCCATCTTGGCAGCAGAACAAATCCTTGCTCGAGTGGCTGCATTCGCTGTAGGACCACGGAGGTCACGCACGCCGGTTACCAGCTGCGAGCCTCCCCACCCGTCCAAACATTTATGTCGAGCTCCTACGACCGGAATCCTTTGCTATCAACGAGCGGGATTCGAGACTGCACATAACAACTTTCTGTCGGTAATAAAGCAAATGTGCTGCAGCACATTTGCTTTACTTGAAGGTCGCCACCAGCACCGTGTGCGCCACCACCAGTCCCTTCGACCTGCTGCCGCACCCTGCACCCATTCCATCCCCGCCACCTGCGCCCCAGTACTTCTGAGCGCAGTCATGCGACCGGCGCTCGAAGTGGCGGACATTTTCCGCCAGTGTGGGCCCAGTTTCCGGCTATCCCATGCCGGGGGGCTCAGTCGTGTGCAGCGACGCGTGATGAGTGCCATCGAGCTGTGTCGTACCGCAGCGCTTGGTGCCCATCTCGAGCAGTGCGATGCATGCGGCTATCAGCGCATCAGTTACGACTCGTGTCGTAACCGGCACTGTCCGAAGTGCCAGTCACTCGCCCGCGCGCAATGGCTCGAACGCCGGCATGCGGAGCTCCTCCCCTCGACCGAGTATTTCCATGTCGTCTTCACGCTTCCCGAATCCATCGCCGCTCTCGCGTTCCAGAACAAGAGGACGCTCTACGATCTGCTGTTTCGCGCCAGCGCCGAAACGTTGCGCACGATCGCCGCCGATCCGAAGCACCTGGGCGCCGAGATCGGCTTCCTCACGATCCTGCATACGTGGGGACAGAATCTGCAGCATCACCCTCATGTGCATTGCGTTGTGCCGGGCGGCGGCATCTCCCCGGACGGCAAGCGCTGGATCGCCTGTCGTCCCGGCTTCTTCCTGTCCGTGCGGGTCCTGTCACGGCTCTTTCGCCGCCTGTTTCTCGAACAGCTGCGCCGCGCTTACGACGCCGGCGGGCTGCGCCTGCACGGTCAGTTCGAGCCCCTGAGCGATCCCGTCGAATTCGCAGCCTGGCTTGCGCCCGCGGCACGGGCGGAGTGGGTGGTCTACGCCAAGCCACCCTTTGGCGGTGCCGAACACGTGCTCGATTACCTGGGCCGCTACACCCACCGCGTCGCCATCTCCAACAACCGGCTGCTCGCCTTCGACGGGCACACCGTGCAGTTCCGCTGGAAGGACTATCGGCACGAGTCCAGACAAAGAACCATGACGCTCACCGCCGACGAGTTCATCCGTCGCTTCCTGCTGCATGTGCTACCTGACGGCTTCAAGCGCATTCGCAGCTACGGGTGGCTCGCCAACTGCCACCGTGCCGACAAGCTTGCCACCTGCAGGCGGCTGCTCGGTGTCGAGGCTCCCGCCGTTGCCGCAGTCGAGCCCGGGGAAGACTACCGTGACCGCTACCAGCGACTCACCGGCAAGTCACTGCGCGACTGCCCCGTATGTGGCAAGGGACACATGCTCCGCATCGAAGACATGCCCGGCAGCCTTCCACGAGCCCCGCCAGGTCCCACCCATGCGCGCTAGTTGCCATCGCACCTGTTTCCGTACACGTTCGCCTTTCCTGACGAGGCCAACGCGGCTGCACTCGTGCCTTCGATCTGCTGGCGCACCAGCGTACTCCAAAATGGCGGGTGATTTGCCGGTTCACGCGCACATTCGCGCTTCCTTTACACGTGATGTTTCCCACTCTCGCCGGAAGTCCGTGTGTGATCGCCCCTGCAAGACTTCACAAATTACCGCGGCGGTCATTCAATGCCCATAGCGGCCACCGCCTTTGGAGCGGTTTAGCACAAACATTTTTTTGATTACCGGTCGCGGATCAGGTCCGACGACATGGTGATGCGCTGGTTGCCGCGACCGCCAACCAAAAAAATCTCTGCGTTGTGCAATCAACGTGCCCTCATGCCGGGCTACCCGGAACTGCCGCCATAACATCGCGGCTACGTTTGCAACCTGCAGTGAGTCGCTGGGCGAGACTTCAACGCCTGCCGATATTTGCCCGTCCGGCACTAAGCGGTCATTGGCTGCGTCGGTTGCATCGGCTGCGTATACCGCGCTTGCGGTCACGAACAAAAACGCGCAGAGGGCAAGTTTCGCCCGCGATCGTCTTGGTTCTTTCGAACGATTCTCATGCATCACGGCCCCTTCTCGTTTGCGTTCGAGAAGGCTACGCGGTCCAGCATATCGACCGGGACGAAAGAGGACTGAACCGTGTCAAGAACGCATCAAGACGCGGGATCTCAACGCCTACTGCGCACCCACAAGCCTGTAACCCACGCCGGTCTCCGTCACAATATGCACCGGCTGCGCCGGATCAATCTCCAGCTTGTGGCGAAGATGTCCCATATAGACACGCAGATAATGCTGGTTCTCCACATAAGCGGGGCCCCATACTTCGCGCAGCAATTGCTGATGCGTGATCACTCGACCGGCATGACGTACCAGCGTAGTCAGCAGCCGGTATTCGATCGGTGTGAGATGGATCAGGTCGCCGTCACGCGTAACACGCCTCTCCGACAGATCCACCGACACCAACCCAAACCTGACCTGCGGCGTCTCCTGCTGACCGCCTCGGTTACGCCGTCTTAGCTGCGCACGAATTCGCGCGAGCAACTCCGACACACCAAAGGGCTTGGTCAGATAGTCGTCCGCTCCCGCATCGAGTGCAGCCACCTTCGCGTCTTCGTGAGTGCGTGCCGAGAGCACGATCAATGGTTGTTCGGTCCAGGTGCGCAGTTCACGAATCACATCGATACCGTCCGTGTCCGGCAAGCCAAGATCAATGACGATAAGATCCGGCAACCGAAACGCCGCTTCACGCAAACCCTGCTGTCCCGTTTCAGCTTCGAACACGGTCATGCCCTGTGCTTCAAGCGTACTTCTTACGAAACGGCGAATCTGCTTGTCGTCTTCTATGACGACAATGGTCAACGTAGGCTCGCTCATGGAGTATCCGGATGCACGGCGGAGTCCGGTCCTTCGCCACCTTCCTCAGGAAGCGCCTCGAAGGACGGCGTTTGATCGGCCGGCAATGTGAACCAGAACCTCGCGCCCAACACTTTCCCTTCACCATCCAACCTGTTCTCGGCGCCGATCTTTCCGCCATGCGCCTCGACAATCGCCCGGCAAATTGCGAGGCCCAGACCGATCCCCGGCTTGGCAGATTCCCTTTCTCCACGCGTGAATTTATCGAAGAGCGTTTGTTGTATGCCCGGCGCAAGACCTGGGCCGTTATCGTCGACGCAGACTCTCACGTAGCGCTCGCCCGACTGCTGTTCAACCGCTGCGTGAATAGATAGCGACGAATCGCGCGGCGTGTATTTCGCTGCGTTCTCAAACAGGTTGGCGAGCAGCCGTTCCATTAGTACTGCGTCCAGTTGTATCAGCGGCAGGTCCGCTGGGACGCGGACCTGCACCGGGTGTCCGGCGAGCGTGCGGCGGCATACAGCGAGCGCCGCGCCCACCACCTCTTCCAGCATCAACCACTGCCGGTTCAAGCGGATGCTGCCCGCCTGGAGACGGGCCATGTCGAGCAGATTCGTCACGAGCCCGCTCATGCGCAGTGCTTCCTCGTGAATTGCATGAACGAGTTCACGGGCGCTGTCAGCCGAGCCGTTGTGAACGCGCTGCTGCTGCTCAAGCACAGAAGCGAATCCGACGATCGACGTCAACGGCGTGCGCAAGTCGTGCGAAATAGCCGACAGCAAGGAGTTGCGCATGCGCTCCGATTCCATGTTGACCAGCGCATCCTGCGCGATCTCAACGTAGTGCACACGTTCTAACGCGAGCGCGATCTGAGAAGCGAACGTATCGATCATGCGTTGTTGTTCAGGTACCGCAAGCTCGGCTGCATGGGCGGTGATAAGCGCCAAGACCCCGCGTGTGCGCATTGGCGCCTTGAGCGGCAGATACAACGCATTGCTGGCCGGCAGCGTGTCCGTGCCGCGTCCCGCAGGTTTTTGTTGGTCATAAACCCACTGGCCGATATCAAGATCGAGATCAACGGCATCTAGCGTGAATTGCGGATTAGGATCATCGACTTTCTGGCGAACCTTTTCCGCACTATCGGGCAGCAAAATAGCGACCTTCGCCTGAAATATTTCCCCCACATGGCGGGTCCCGATTTCGATGATCTGTTCAGTCATCAACGCGCCGCCCAGTTCACGCGTCATCGCGTACATGGCGCCCGTGCGGCGCTCACGCAACGATGCTACCCGCGCCTGACGTCGAAGATTCGAAGTCAGGTGACTGATCGTGAGTGAGGTCAGCAGCATCACGAAAAAGGTAAGCAGGTACTGCGTATCTGAAACGGAGAAGGAAAGCTGTGGTGGTACAAAGAAAAAATCAAACGCAGCGACGCTCACAAACGAAAGCAGTACGCCGGGGCCGCGTCCGAGCCGGACCGCGGCAAACACGACGCCGAGCAAATACAACATCACGAGGTTCGTGAGGTCGATATGGCGCGACAGCAAGCTCGCCAATGCCGTAATCGCAACGCCAATTGCGGCCGCGTAAAAATAGGCATTCGGCGAGGAGCGGGCTTCGCTACGGACAGCGGCAAACACCGGGTTACTTGCATCGCGCTCGCGGCTTTCCTTGGCCGCTTTTACGCCGACCAGCGTCACATCAATATCGTGTGCATGATCCACCAGCGCTTCGGCAACGGGTCGATCGAAGATACGCCGCCAGCCCGGTGCGTCCGACGCCCCGGCCACGATCTTGGATACATTGCGCATGCGCGCGTACGCGACCAGCGTGGCGGCCGCGTCGGCGCCGTCAAGGGTCACGGTCTCCGCGCCTAGTTCGGACGCGAGCTTGAGGGCATCGAGCGTGCGTTTGCGCCATACGTCAGGCAGCCGCTGCAGCTTCGGTGTCTCGACATAAACCGCGAGCCAGTCCGCCTTGAGGCTAGCCGCAAGACGCGCGGCCGAGCGCACCAGCGTCGCGCTCTCAGGCCCGGGCCCGATGCAAGCAATCAGCCGCTCACGGGCCTGCCAGATCCGGCTAATGGATTGATCGGCGCGATACTCGCGCATCTGCGCGTCCACGCGGTCAGCGGTCCGACGCAGCGCCAGTTCGCGCAACGCGATCAGGTTGCCCTTGCGGAAAAAATTCTTCACCGCGTTTGCCGCTTGCTGCGGCATATAGACTTTTCCGTCCCTCAACCGGTCGAGCAACTCTTCGGCCGGCAGGTCCACGAGCGTGACTTCATCGGCGAGATCGAACACGCGGTCCGGCACGGTTTCCCATACACGAATGCCCGTGATCTGCCCGACGATATCGTTCAGGCTCTCAAGATGCTGGACGTTGACGGTGGTGTAGACATCGATACCGGCGTCGAGCAACTCGTACACGTCCTGCCACCGTTTAAGATGTCGCGCGCCCTGCACGTTCGAATGCGCGAGTTCATCGACGAGAATCAGTTGCGGCTTGCGTGCAAGCGCTGCGTCAAGATCGAATTCGGGCAGCTTGCGGCCGCGATATTCGTACAGCGTCAGCGGTACGGCATCCAGCCCCTCCACCAGCGCAAGCGTCTCCTTGCGGCCGTGGGTCTCGACAATCCCGACGACCGTGTCGACCCCTTCCTCACGGCGACGGTGGCCGGCCTGCAACATGGCATAAGTCTTCCCGACACCAGCCGATGCACCGAAGAAAATCTTCAGCCTGCCACGCTGCTTTTTCTCTTCGTCACGCTGGATCTTGTCGAGCAGCTCGTCGGGATCGGGCCGGTCCATATCAGCTTGCGGGCTTCATTTCGTCAAGCGCCAGGTTCAGCTTCAGCACGTTCACGCGTGCCTCGCCAAGAATGCCGAACTGACGGCCGCTAGTCGCACGCTGAACCAGTGCGTCGACATCGTTGTGCGACAGCTTGCGTGCCTTGGCAACACGATCGATCTGATACGCGGCGGCTGCCGGGCTGATCTCGGGATCGAGGCCACTACCCGACGATGTCACGAGGTCAACGGGAATAGGCGCCGTGTTCGTCGGGTCCGCATCGTGCAACGCGCTGATGCGTCCTTTCACTTCGTCGGCCAGTGCCGGGTTCGTTGGTCCGAGGTTCGACGCACTCGAACCTTGCGGGTTATACGGGTTTGGCGACGTGGCAGACAGACGGCCCCAGAAATAGTTGGGTGCATCGAATTGCTGGCCCAGCAGGGCCGAGCCGACCAGCTTGCCGTTCCTCTCGATCAGGCTGCCATTTGCCTGACTTGCAAAGGCGGCGTGGGAGACCGCGGTGACCACGACCGGATAGACCAGCCCAGTCACGACGGTCAATGCCGCGAACAAAACGAGCACGGGTCGAAGGATATTTTTCATGATGATTCAATCCAGTTAGATTGTTAGGCGACCGATAAAGGCAGGCGTGCGCCAGATTCGCGCACACCTGCATCACGATCAGGCCCAGCCGCACGCCGTCAAAATCATGTCAATGATCTTGATGAACGGGAACGGCAGCAAGATCCCACCGAGGCCGTACACCAGCAGATTGCGGCGCAACAGTGCAGCAGCACCCAGCGGCCGGTACTTCACGCCCTTCAACGCCAGCGGGATCAGGAACACGATAATCAGCGCGTTAAAGATCACAGCGGACAAGATGGCGGACGACGGTGACGTCAGGTGCATGACGTCGAGCACGCGCAATTGCGGGTACGTCGATGCAAACGCGGCCGGGATGATGGCGAAGTACTTGGCTACGTCGTTGGCAATAGAGAACGTCGTCAGCGAGCCGCGCGTCATCAGCATCTGCTTGCCGATCTCGACAATCTCGATCAGCTTGGTTGGATTCGAATCGAGGTCGACCATGTTGCCGGCTTCCTTCGCCGCCTGCGTGCCGGTGTTCATTGCCACGGCAACGTCGGCCTGCGCGAGCGCCGGTGCGTCGTTGGTGCCGTCGCCGGTCATCGCCACCAGCCGCCCTTCCGCCTGATATCCACGAATGGTCGCCAGCTTCGCTTCAGGCGTGGCTTCCGCGAGGAAGTCGTCAACACCCGCTTCAGCCGCAATCGCTGCAGCCGTCAGACGGTTATCGCCCGTTACCATCACGGTCTTGATACCCATCTTGCGCAGCTCGGCAAAGCGCTCCTTGATGCCGCCCTTGACGATGTCCTTCAGTTCGATCACGCCCAGGACGCGTGCACCTTCTTCTTCGCGCCGGTCAGCGACGACCAACGGCGTGCTGCCGCGACGTGCTATTTCATCCACCGCATTCGACACTTCCTGCGGATAACGTCCGCCGTGACGTTCAACGTAGGACTTGACCGCATCGGCCGCGCCCTTGCGAATCTCGCGATCCGGCAAGTCGACACCGCTCATGCGCGTCTGTGCGGTGAAGCCCAGGAACGTTGCGTGGAGCGTTGCCATCTCGCGTTGACGAATGTTGAAGCGCTGCTTGGCGAGCACGACAATACTGCGTCCTTCAGGCGTTTCGTCAGCCAGCGACGACAGTTGCGCGGCGTCGGCCAAGTCCTGCTCCGAGAGACCCGGAGCCGGCACGAAGCTGGATGCCTGACGGTTGCCCAGCGTGATCGTGCCGGTCTTGTCGAGCAACAGCACGTCGACGTCACCCGCGGCTTCCACTGCGCGGCCGGAAGTCGCGATCACGTTTGCCTGCATCATGCGGCTCATACCGGCCACACCGATGGCAGACAACAGTCCGCCGATGGTCGTCGGGATCAGGCAGACCAGCAACGCGGCCAGCGCGGTAATCGTCACCACGTGTCCGGCCTTTACTGCGCTGACCGAGAACATCGAGAACGGCAGCAGCGTGGCGGTTGCGAACAACAGCACCAGGCTCAGTGCCACGAGCAAGATGGTCAACGCGATTTCGTTAGGCGTTTTTTGACGCTTGGCGCCTTCTACCATCGCGATCATGCGGTCGAGGAATGCCTCGCCCGGATTGACCGTCACGCGCACCACGATCCAGTCCGACAGCACGCGAGTACCGCCCGTCACCGCCGTAAAGTCGCCGCCCGATTCGCGGATCACCGGCGCGGATTCGCCCGTGATCGCGGACTCATCGACTGAAGCCACGCCGTCGATTACTTCGCCGTCCGCCGGGATGACATCACCCGTTTCGATCAGCACGATATCGCCCTTGCGCAATTCCGTTGCCGTCGTAATGCGCAACGACGACTTCGGATTTGCCGACTCCAGCTTCTTCGCCATCACGTCGCGCTTGGCGCTGCGCAGCGATGCCGCCTGTGCTTTCGAACGGCCCTCGGCCAGTGCTTCGGCGAAGTTCGCGAACAGCACCGTGAACCACAGCCACAGCGAGACCGCGAGGATAAATCCTGCCGGTGCTTCAGCCTGGCCCAGGAGAGCCGCGACCCACAACACCGTGGTCAGGATACTGCCGATGTACACGCAGAACATCACCGGGTTACGCAACTGCGTACGCGGCCCCAGCTTCCTGAACGAATCCGCGATCGCCGGCATGACGATGGCGGGGTCGAACATCGAACGTGCTGCCGAGCGAGAGTTGCCGCCTGAGCTACCCGGCTCCGGTGTTTTCTCCGGCGCCTTGTTCGGTGTCTTCACTGGCGGTTTGACAATTGTGTTCATACTTTCCTCTGTATCAGTGACCGCTTATTTGCCCGAGAGCATCATCAGATGCTCGACCACGGGACCCAGCGCAAGCGCGGGAACGTAGGTCAGTGCACCGACTAGCACGACTGTGCCGAGCAACAACACGACAAACAACGGACCATGTGTCGGCAAGCTGCCTGCGGTTGTCGCAATGCGCTTTTTAGCGGCAAGCGCACCGGCGATAGCCAGCACTGGGATGATCGAACCGAAGCGGCCGAACCACATGGCAATGCCGGTCGAGATGTTGTAGAACGGCGTGCTGACCGTGAGACCCGCAAAGGCACTGCCGTTGTTGTTGGCCGCCGAGCTATACGCGTAAAGAATCTCGGAGAAACCGTGCGGCCCGGGGTTGGATATGCCCGCTGTGCCCGCGGCCGTCAGCACGCCGATCGACGCACCAAGCAGCACCAGGAACGGTGTCAGCAACACGACAATAGCCACCATCTTCATCTCGTACGACTCGATCTTCTTGCCAATATATTCAGGCGTGCGACCGATCATCAGGCCGGCCACGAACACCGCGAGCATGGCGAAGACCAGCATCCCGTATAAGCCCGAACCCACACCGCCGAAGATCACCTCACCCAGCTGGATCAGCAACAGTGGTACGAAGCCGCCCATGGGTGTCAGCGAGTCATGTGCGTTGTTCACAGCACCGCACGACGCAGCCGTAGTGGCGACCGTGAAGATGCCCGACTGCGCTATACCAAAGCGTGTTTCCTTGCCCTCGGTGTTCCCGCCTGACTGCATCGCGGAAGCGCTTTGGTCCACATGAAGCGACGCGAACAGCGGATTGCCGGCCTGCTCGAATGAGATTTCACCCCAGCATGCAATGGCAAACGCGATCGTCATTGCAGCGAGGATTGCGTAACCCTGCCGCTTGTCGCCCACCATGCGTCCGAACACCACGCACAACGCCGCCGGAATGGTCAGCATCGAGAGCATCTGGACGAAGTTGGAGAACGGTGTCGGGTTTTCGAACGGATGCGCGGAGTTGGCGTTAAAGAAGCCGCCGCCATTCGTGCCGAGCATCTTGATCGCTTCTTGCGAGGCAACCGGGCCCATCGCGATCGTCTGCTTCTCGACCTTGTTGTCCACCATCACCGGATTGCCCTTGGCGTCCTTGACGGCATTACCCTGCGCGTCGGTCTTCGGCGTCTGGTAGGTCGTCGTCTGAAGCGTGGCGACATCCTGGTACGACTCGAAGTTCTGGATCACGCCCTGACTCACGAACACGAGCGCAATGACCGTTGCCAGCGGCGCAAGGATGTACAGCGTGATGCGCGTCAGGTCGACCCAGAAGTTGCCGATGGTCGTGGCGGTATGACGTGCGAAGCCTCGAATCAGCGCGACAACAACCGCAATGCCGGTTGCAGCCGACAAGAAGTTTTGCACCGTCAGGCCGACCATTTGCGACAGGTAGCTCGCGGTCGATTCGGGTGTGTAGTCTTGCCAGTTCGTGTTGGTCACGAAGCTGACCGCGGTGTTGAACGCGCCGTCCGGTGTCATCGGACCAAAGCCTTGCGGATTGGACGGCAGCCACTGCTGCAAGCGCATGAAGCCGAACACGACGAGCACGCCGAGTGCGTTGAAGGCGAGCACAGCGAATGCATAGTGCTTCCACGACATTTCCGACTTGTCGTCGACGCCTGCGAGCTTGTACAGCAGTGTTTCTATTGGCCGGCCGACGCGTCGAACAACGACAGATGAACCATCGAGCACAGAGGCCATATACCGGCCGAGCGGAATCGCGAGCGCGATCAGCACGACGATAAAAAGGCCTGTTTGAAATACGGTATTGGCGTTCATTCCAGATCCTCCGCACGCAATAGTGCGTACACGAGGTACACGAACAAGAGCAGAGTCGAAGCACCTGCCAGGAACAGCATCCAGGTGGTCATGGACGACCTCCCGGAGCGCGACGCAGTTTGTCGCAACCGATGATCAGGGCCGCGCACACTGCCCAGAAGGCGATGATGCCGGCGATATATAGCAGGTCCATTGTTTTGATCTCCCGTAGCGGATTTGGACGTGCTGAAGGTTAGTTGATCGGGCGTAAACGACTGGAAAAGAGAACCGCCGGGGATATAAAGAAAGTGTAAAAACGCGAAGGGGATGTCGGGGGATGGGATGGGCGGGGTAGCTGCTGGTGTTAGCGGTCGGGGTCTATGCCGGGGTGCTGCTTTCAAGGTCTTCGCGGGTTACATGTTGGCTGTACTTTTTCGCTCTACTAAAGAAATTAGCTAACGTATAACCCGCGAATGCCTGGAAAGCAGCAACCCGGCAATGACTCAGACCGCTAACGCCAGAACCTAGCAACCCGGCATTGACCCCACCCAACGCCCAACCCGTACATTCAACCAGACCCCGTACTACGGGCGCAGCCGCCGCGCAATTCGCCCAAACGCGTGCCACTGCTGCGCCAACACGCCATGCCCATAGTTGCGTCCCAAACCTTCCGGCGCGGGCAACTGGTCGCGAATCCCAGTGGGCTCAGTCGAACGATTCCACGCCGCTGTCTTGAACAACACATCCCACCACGGAAACAAAACACCGAAGTTGCATCCATAACGCGTGCCTTCATGACCGTAACCAATCGCGTGATGCCGCCGATGAAACGTAGGACTCACGAGTAAGCGATCAAGGTACGGTACGACCGGCAGGTGCGCATTCACATGCTGAATACTTTGCAGCACATTGCCAACCGCGACCAGTACTACAAACTGCGATGGCTGCACGCCGATAAAAAGCGAAATAGCGGCGAAGAATGCTGCCTGGATGATGTCATCGAGGAAATGATTGCGGTCGTCCGCCCACAGCGACATCTGCTGTTGACTGTGATGAACCGCGTGCAGCTCCCACCACACGCCAAAGCGATGTTGCCAACGGTGATACCAGTAGCCGGCAAAATCCAGGATCACGAGATAGATCAGGAACGACACGACCGGTTGATCGGTCACGCCGGGCCA
Source organism: Caballeronia sp. LjRoot29 (assembly GCF_964252755.1). Taxonomy (NCBI): domain Bacteria; kingdom Pseudomonadati; phylum Pseudomonadota; class Betaproteobacteria; order Burkholderiales; family Burkholderiaceae; genus Caballeronia; species Caballeronia sp. LjRoot29. The sequence goes on from NZ_CAXUPU020000045.1 coordinate 47,587, forward strand.
GACGTTATCGATGTCAACATTCGGTATGTCGTAGATCGCAATCAGGCTTTGCCAATGATTGAACAAAGGCTGCAACAGGAAGAAGAACGTGAGATTGATGATGCCCAGCTTGGCGATCCACGTGTAGATCACATCAGCACGCACCGCCTTCCTGTCCTGCCATGTTTCGATCGGCCGCAATGCTTCCAGCGGCCGCAGAATGGCAAATGTCAGCAGGATCTCCAGCGCGCCGACGATCACCCAATAGAGCGCGTCGTAGGTGTCCTCGTCGTAGCCCATCAAACCGACCTTGAAGAAGATCGGCTGGACCACGTCGACGTATAAGAGCGTCTGCAGCGTAGAGACCGCATTGTCCAGCTGCGCGACGATTTCCGTAATCATGGGGTCCCTTTAGCGCCACCAATAAATCAGGCCAAATAAAAACGCTGCGCGTGATCAGTCCGGATTCGGTGCATACACAGGCGCCCGGTCCGCAAAATAAAGTCCATGCGGAGAACGTCCGACTGCAATGGTGTCAATCAGCTTGCGGCTGTTGAGATCGATCACACCAACGTGTCGCGCAAAGCGGAACGTCACCCAAAGCGTCTTGCGATCGGCGGACAATTCCATGTCGTCGGGTCCGGGCAATAAGCCACTTATATCCCCAACCTTCTGCAGCGTCGTGTAGTCCAGGATGCTGATCGTGCTGGCCACACGATTCGTCACAGCAACATGTTTGCCGTCGTCGAGATTACGGAAGTTGTGCGCGCCTTTGCCCGTCTGAATGCGTTTGACGACTTGCTGCTTACGCCAGTCGACAACGGCGACATCGTCTTCACCCGTCATGCCCACCAGCAAGTCCCGGTCACCCGGCGTCATCCATAGACCTGCCGGCGTATTTCCAACGGGCATTTTCCACTTGACCGTTTGCGTGGCCAGATCGATTGCGGCAAGCTCACCCGAATCTTGTAACGTCACGAATACCGTGCTCGCATCCGACGAAAACGTCATGTGGCTAGGCGTTTTAGCGAGCGGAATACGCTTGGCGATCGTGAGGTCGTGACCGTCGTATTTGTAGATATCGACGCGGTCCAGTCTCAGGCCAGCAGTAACGAACCATTTGTGATCGGGAGAAAAACCTAACTGGTACGGATCTTCTATGCCCTCCACCCGCTTTTGTACCTTGCCGCTGTGCGGATCGACAAAGATCAGATCATTCGATACCGAGTCGGCCACGATAAGCGAGTTACCGTCTGGCGTCACCATCAGGTGATGCGGCTCCTTGCCTGTCGGCGCGGTTCCCACCACCTTGCGGTTCGCTTCGTCGATTAACGTGAGTTGCGCTTCGCCGGAATCAAGCACGATGACTTTGGAACTGGCCGGCGTATCCGCTAGCGCGAAGTTATGGAAAAGCAAGGTAACGACTGCCGTTACCGAAAGGTTTCTGATTGCAGTGCTAAGCATATTGAAAGGAATTGATGACGAGAACGCCCAAAAGGGCTAAAACTGTGCTCTGATTGCTTAACGCGCTCGCTGACCGCCGACTAAGCGCGGACCAGGGGACAAACAAGCAACAAACGCATAAAGCAATTAATGCACTGCACGTGACACCGCCATGATGACCGCAATCCGGTCCGCATAAAGCGGCCCATTATCTCTAACGTATTGAGTCAAGCAATGGATGACCGCGTCCGCCCTGAATCCAGCCGATCGATGAGCGATAGTACAACTCTCGCCATGCGTGATGTGCTGGAAGGCCGCCGCACGGGCTGGTCCGTGCTTCTGCCATTCGCCGGACCCGCAATCGTGGTCTCCGTTGCTTATATGGATCCGGGTAATTTCGCCACGAATATTCAAGCCGGTGCGCGATACGGATACGGATTATTGTGGGTTGTGCTGCTGGCAAACATCATTGCCATGTTATTCCAGTCACTTTCCGCAAAACTCGGCATTGTCACCGGGCGCAATCTTGCGGAGCTATGCCGGGATCATTTACCCAAGCCGCTAGTTTATGCCATGTGGGGAGTCAGCGAAGTCGCCGCCATGGCCACCGACCTTGCCGAATTCCTCGGTGGTGCGATCGGCCTGAGTTTGCTTTTTCACATGCCTTTGTTGATCGGCATGACCGTCACGGCGATCGTGACGTACGGCTTGCTGTTCTTCGAGAAAGCAGGATACCGGCCCCTGGAACTGATCATTGGCGCGTTGGTCGGCATCATCGGCTTGTCTTATCTTGCGGAGCTCTTCATTGCGCCGGTAGCGTGGGGCCAGGTCGGGCTGCATCTGTTCAAACCGGACTTGCCCGATGCGCAAGCCGTGACCATCGCGGTGGGCATTGTCGGGGCAACGGTCATGCCGCACGCACTCTTTCTTCATTCGGGACTCACGCAAGGCCGCCATCCCCCCAAGACCGAGGGCGAACGCAAAAGGTTGCTCACGTTCTCCAACCTGGAAGTGATCATCGCGCTGACCATTGCCGGCATGATCAACATGGCAATGGTCATCATGGCATCCGGCGCGTTTCACTCCGGTCATCCGGAAGTGGCCGAAATTGAAACCGCTTATCACACGCTCGCGCCGCTCTTGGGCATTGCGGCTGCGGGCATTTTCCTGCTCTCGTTGATCGCGTCCGGCATTTCCAGTTCGGTGGTCGGAACCATGGCCGGTCAAATGATCATGCAGGGGTTTGTCGGTTTCCGCATTCCGCTATGGCTGCGCCGCGCGATCACCATGGTGCCGAGTTTCGTCGTGGTCTGGCTGGGCGTGAACGCTACGCAAGCGCTCGTCATGAGTCAGGTCGTGCTCAGTCTTGCGCTGCCGTTCCCCATGGCGGCACTCGTATGGTTCACGTGCCGCCAGGATGTCATGGGTGCATACAAGAACCGGACGCTGATAAAAATCACAGCGATTGTCGCGGCATGCGCGGTGTTGTCGCTCAATGTGATCCTCTTGTTGCAGGCATTCGGCGTCGAGATTCCTGGCTTGCCAGGCGTCTGAGTGACTGACGTCTTGCATTAGGTTCGATGAAGCGCACGCTGCGTGAATTACGCACGAACGATCGCTTCATGCCGCTTGTTGACGCATGAAGATTAATGCGTTTTGAAGGGATTAACGCGTGGCATAATCGGCGCCATATTGTCGACCGTCCGGTGTTGATCACAGCATGTTCCGCCGTCGCTTAATGAAGATCGGAAGCATCCTGGGATTGCTTGCAATCCTGATGACTTCGATCGCGCCGACGGTCTCGCACGCACTAGCCTCGCATGACCGGCTACGCCAGGCGCTCAGCACGTATTGCTCGGCTGACCCGGCCTTTAGCGAAGCGGGTAACAACGACTCCCCCAACGACTCCCCCAACGACTCCCCCAACTCCTCCTCGCACTCCGGTGCACTGCATTGGCAGGCTTGCGGTTATTGCGGCCTGCTCGCTCACTTCCCCATCCTGACCGGTTCGACAGTGGCCTTCGTCGCCGCTGTGCCGGCGACCGTTGCTCCGCTTCCTGTAGTACGCGCTACCGTTCGCGCGTTGCCGCTTTTCATTGCCGCCCAGCCGCGCGCGCCGCCCGTCGCTTCCTGACCCTTCCGTATCTTTTCGACTCGCTTGCTCGCGCCGATAACATCGGCGTGAGCAATAGCCCGTTCACCAGGATTAATACAAAGGACTCAAGATGCGTACGCTTTTAAAGCGGCACGCGGCGCCTGCGCGCGCCGCTCTTATTTGGGCGGCCGGCGCCGCCTGCCTTGCAGGATCCACGCTTGCCTCGGCACACGCGGTGGTCGGCGACCGGGTCTTCCCGGCGACGATGGCCGTGGACGACCCAGGTGTAGGCGATGAATTCGACTTCCAGTACGGCCACATCAAAAGCCCGACCGACGACGGTGACAACATGAATGTCAACACGGCCTCGTTCGAATGGGACAAGCTGATTACGTCGAATCTGGCGTTCAGCATGGGGAGTGCCTATGTCACGCAGAACGCACCCAACGGCGGCTCCGCGAGGGGCTTTGACAACGTCACGCTCGGCCTGAAATATCTGGCTTACTCCAACCCTCGCCATGAGTTCATGGCATCGATCGGCGTGAACGCGGAACTGGGCGGCACGGGTGCTCGCGCGATTGGCGATTCGTCTTCCACCATCACGCCGACGGTGTATTTCGGCAAGGGCTTCGGCGACCTTCCATCGAGCCTCGGCTTCCTGAAGCCATTCGCGATCACGGGCGAAATCGGACCTAATCTGACAACCTCGCGATCATCGCCGAACTCGCTCGACTGGGGTACAACGATCCAGTACAGCATTCCGTATTTGCAGCAGCAGGTGAAGGACCTTGGCTTGCCGCAGCCGATCGCCAATCTCATTCCGGTGGTTGAGTTCCCGATGAACACCTGCACCGCGGGTCCGTGTTCCGGCCATACGACCGGGACGATCAACCCCGGTTTCATCTGGCTCAATCGTTATGGTCAACTAGGTATCGAAGCGCAGATTCCGGTCAATCGCGCGACGGGCAACCACGTTGGCATCCTGCTTCAGGCGCATCTGTATTTCGACGATATCTTCCCTAACTCTGTCGGCAAGCCGCTCTTCTGATCATGAAAAAAGCTCTTTTAAACTCTGCCACTGTGCGTACGTTAATCGCTGCCGCCACGCTTGCGAATGCGCAACTCGCTCACGCCCATGCTTATCCGCAACATCAGGAACCGGGCGCTGGATCCACCGTGTCGACTTCGCAAAAGGAAGTGGCGATCGAGTTCGACGATGGACTTGAACCTGCATTCAGTTCGATCGCCGTGACCGATGCACAGGGCAAGCCTGTCACCAGCGCAAAGTCACTGGTCGATTCGGCGGACAAGAAACATATGTCTGTTGCGCTCAATGCGTTAACGCCAGGGGTTTATTCGGTCGCCTGGGTTGCCGTCGCCGACGACGGGCATCGGACCCAGGGGCACTACAGTTTCACGGTTAAATAGGTAAAGACCGATCGCCGTCGCGAGTCACGCAAGCGCTTGACTCGCGACCGCCAATTCCCTTAAAAAACGTGTAGCAAAACACGCCATCGTCTTGCGTGGTCCGATGCAAATCCTTGATACCGCGATCGAAATCTTCCGCCGTGATCAAGCCTTCCAATATAGCCGACGCACGCACGCCCTCGATCATCGCGGTGAAGGTCTTCCGCGTGAATCCGTCCACCAGATCGGGACGGCTTGCGTCCGCGTAGACCATGCGCGGCGATACGCTAACCTGATCGAAACCCGCCGCGCTCATCAGCGGATATAACTGCCTGCCGATAAGCGCATTCCCACCCGCTTGCTGTTGCAACGTGATCTGACACTGGATGGCCGCACGCGCCGCCAAGCTATCCGGATGAAAATAGGCCGAACCGTGATCCCCTTCAATGACCGTGACGGTACCGCCCGGCTTGAGCAAACGCTTGAGCCGCGTGAGGGCTTCCATCGGCTGCGCGAGATGCTCCAGCACGAAACAGACAAAAACGTGATCGAAAGACTCGGGCTCGAACGGCAGGGAAAAGATATCGGCTTGCTGGAACGTGACGTTCGTCAATCCAGCTGCAAGCGTCTTTTGTTGCGCTGCATCGATCGACTGAGAATTGATATCGATAGACGTAAAGCGTGCGGACGAACTACGCGCGGCCAGCGTAACCGTCTGCGCACCGACGCCGCATCCGGCTTCCAGCACGGTGTGACCGGCGGGATAAACGGTGTCGAAGTGCAGCAAGTCAGTGAGCGTTCGTGCCTGGTTTTGCAGGCGCTCGTTCTCATTCTGTTGATAGCCGTGTACATACGCATCCATGGAACCGGACCTCCTTCAAGTAGATGGTCCAGTGTCACGATTTACGCCGGCGCTCGTCTTGAACGTTATTGCAACGCGCGCACAGAAACCTTCTGCCACGCACCGGGGGTGAATCCAAAATGACGGATAAATTGCCGCGTCATGTGGCTTTGATCCGCGAAGCCACAAGCCGCGGCGGCATGCGCGAGACTTAGTCCATTTCGAATCAGACCTCGCGCGCGCTCGGTGCGCTGTTGCAGCAGCCACGCATGGGGCGGCAGACCATAAGTCTTTTCGAAGCGGCGCAGCACCTGGTATTTACTCAGGCCGGACATGGCGGCTAGTTCAGTAAGCGTTGGCGGATTAAGCAGGTCATCGCCTAGCCGCTCGCGAACCCGTCTTAGGTCACCTCCTATTTCCTGAACACGCGACGTTGTCGAATGAAAGTGCAACAAGAGCCCGCAGGTCTCGACCAACGATTCCTCGCACGCAAGGACGTGCGTGTTGGACGACGGCTGGCCGCCGGTCTCCACGCGTCGAAAAAATTCCTGCAATGCAGCACGAAGTCGGTCATCTGCTATCACTGGACGCGCGAGTTCGACATCCGTTGCAGCGCAGGATTGAGGATCGCCCAACATGGAACCGATCACGCGCGGCTCCAGATAGACCATGCGCCAGCGACGCGAGACGCCACCCACCGGGCGCCCGTCATGCACCTCGCCCGGGTTGGTCGTGATCAGATTTCCCGCCAGCGCCTCGACCTGTCCCCGACCACTAGCGGAACTCTGCGCACCGCTCTCCAGTAGCCCAAGGCCGAATGTTGCGTGCCAGTGTTTGCCATAGTGGCGAGCGCTATCAATGTCTGTGCAATAGACGTCCGCCCAAGGCGAACCGAAAACCCGGCAGGTGTGATCTGGATTGATCTTCATGCGCTAAAGACTATCGCAAGTTAAGCGGAAAGCTGAACAGCGCGTTAACCCCAAAACACCATAATTGGCCGCTAACAACATGGAATCAATTTCAAGCCGGGTTTACCAGAAACGAAATAATAGTTACATCGAAAGATACGATCATCACATTTAAACGACCTTCAACTGGCCAAAATGCCCATAAATGTTATTGACTCGCCATTTGCGTGATGCGAAGATCACAACATTGTTTTGCGATTAAACATCAAAAAATCGCAGAAATCATAAAAGAATTTCGTCATGCAGACGAAGGAGACGAGCGAGATGAGTGAGCCGGTTGCGGCCGCATCATCGCCTCAGGTTCCGTTGATCCGTGTTGCGGGTGTTACCAAGCGGTTTGGCGGCGTGCAAGCGCTTCGCGGGGTCAACCTCGAAGTACTTCCCGGAGAAGTCCATGCGTTACTGGGCGAAAACGGAGCCGGGAAGTCAACGCTGATCAAGATCCTGAGCGGTGTCCATGCTTACGATGAAGGGTCCATCGAAATCGCTGGCGAGAGAGTCGCGTTCGAGTCCCCGGCGCAATCACGCGCGGCCGGTGTGGCCGTCGTCTACCAGGACCTGAGCCTGGTCGAGTCCTTGTCGGTCGGTGCAAACCTGATGCTGGGACGAGAGCCGCGCACGCGCCTGGGCTTCGTGAAAAAACGCGAGCTCATGACCATGGTCAACGACTTTCTGCGTGCCCATGGCATCCCGCTCGACGCACGAACACCGGTGGGTTCCCTCCCCTTCGCCTATCGCCAGATGACGGAGATCTGCAAGGCGCTGATGGGCGACGTACGCGTACTGATCCTTGACGAACCCACTTCGGCGCTGACCGGCGGCGAGGAACAAATTCTCTTCGATGCTATTCGCACGGTGACCAGCCGCGGCGTGGGTGTCATCTATGTCACGCATCGGTTGAACGAGGTGTTTCGTATTTCCCAGCGTGTCACGGTGTTCCGTGACGGGTCGAATGTCGGGATGTTCCCAACGGCGGACACCGACATGAAACAACTGGTGGCGGCAATCATCGGGCCCGGCCACGCGGCCCTGCATGCGCGGGAAAGGACCGCTGCGGGCTCGGCAAGCGATCTGCCTATCCAAGAGAAGACGGATGCCGCCGAAGCCGTCCAGCCGGTTCTTACGTTGTCCAAAGTAGGCAACGACCGGATTCGCGACGTTGACCTCGTCGTCGGCAAGGGCGAAGTCCACGGACTCGCGGGATTGATCGGCAGCGGCCGTACCGAGATCCTTGAAACCATCTTCGGACTCAGGTCAGTCGATACCGGCAGCATTGTGATCGACGATCAGGCGATGTCACGAATAACGCCGGCTCTCGCCATCAAACTCGGCGTTGCGCTCGTGCCGGAGGACCGCCATGTGCAGGGGCTCGTCCTCGATCATTCCATCGAACGAAACCTGACTTTGCCGCGCTTGCCGCGCTTTTCCCGTTGGGGTTGGCTGCGGAGCCAGGCCGCCGTGCAACAGGCGCAAAGCTCGATGAAAAAGCTCGCCGTCAAAGCACCCGGAGCATCCACGTACGTCAAGTTCCTGTCTGGCGGCAATCAGCAGAAAGTGGTCTTTGCGAAGTGGGATAACCCGCGGCCCAAGCTGCTTTTACTCGATGAACCCACGGTCGGCGTCGACGTCGGTGCGCGCGAGGAAATATACGGCGTGATCCAGGACGCCGCTCGTGCCGGCACGGGTGTCCTCGTCGTGTCGTCGGATCTCGATGAGCTTCTGCGCCTGTGCGACCGGATCTCGATTGTCGTCGATGGCCGCATCGTCAATACCCTGGATCGTGCGCATCTCGGCAACGCCGAAGCGCTGCATCATTTGATTCAGCTTTCCCGTTCTTCCATCGAGCTCGCAACATGAACGACTCTGTCTCGACGCCCGCGACCGACGGGCAAGCCGCCCAACCGCAACGTAGCCGCAAGTGGCAATTGTTAAAGCTCCTTTTGCAGGGCGACCGGCCTTATGCGCTCTATTTCGCGTTTGCCATCCTGCTGGTGGTGTTCAGTTTCGCGTCGCCATGGTTTCTTTCCATCGATAACTTCCTGAACATCGGCCGCCAGACCGCGCTTGTTTCCATCATCGCAATCGGCATGACGTTCGTGATCATCGCGCGGCAAATCGACTTGTCCGTCGGGTCCGCACTGGCGCTGTCCGGCATGTCCGCTGCACTCGCGATGTCGCACATTGGCGACAACTGGATCATCGGCGCGATTGCGGGCATTGGGACCGGTGCAATCGTGGGCGCGATCAACGGGATCGTCGTCACGCGCCTGAACATTCCGTCGTTCCTCGTCACGCTGGGGACGCTTAGCGCGGCGCGCGGGCTAGCACTGCTGGTCACCACCACGCGGCCGGTCATCATCACCAACGACTCCTTTGTCTCGATCTTTGGCGAGGGCGATATCTTCGGCGTGCCGGTGCCGATCATCTGGACCTTGCTCGCGGTGATTGCCGGCATCTTGCTGCTTCACTACAGCGTCTTCGGCCGGCAGATCTATGCAGCCGGCGGCAACCCGACCGCAGCGCTTTATTCGGGGATCAACATCAGGCGCGTGACCACGCTTGCGTTCATTCTCACCGGTGCGCTTGCCGGGCTCGCGGCCCTCGTTCTCTCCGCGCGATCTCATGCGGCCCGGCCCGATGTCGTGCAAGGACTCGAACTCGATGTGATCGCCTCCGTGACGCTGGGCGGTTGCAGCCTGTTCGGCGGCAGGGGCTTTGTACTTGGCACGTTGCTGGGCAGCCTGATTATCGGAACACTCAACAACGGTCTTGTTTTGCTGGGCGTCAGTTCTTCGCTTCAGCTTGTCATTAAGGGGGCGATCATTGTCGCGGCGGTCGCCTTTACAAAGAAGTGACGGGGGGATGCCGATCACTCGCGATGCAGTGGGCAGGGGACGCAGTACATCAAAACCAACGGAGGAGAATCATGAAACATCGTCGTGGCTCAAGAATGGTTTTAGCCGGCATGATGGCAGCGGCAGGCGTTGCGGCCCTGTCCTCTTTCGATGCCAGCGCGCAATGCGTGACCGGATTACAGGTTGCATCGATAGGACCGTCAACAATTGTCGGGCAAGGACCGAATGGCGAAAAGGCGGCGTCGGTGGATACGGTGAAGCTGAGCGATGCTGACGTGGCGAAGATCAAGGCCGGCAAGTTCAAGGTTGGCATTTCGATGCAGACCATGAATCTCGACTGGTCGCAACTGCAGGTGCAGGGCATTACCGACACGCTGAAGAAATACGGCGTGGAAGTCATTGGCACGGCGTCGGCCGAGTATCAGGTCGACAAGCAGATTGCGGATATCGAGAACACTATTCAGCGCCACCCTGACGGCATCATTTCCATTCCTGTCGATGGGACTGCGACCGCGGCAACCTACAAGAAGGTGTCGCAGGCCGGCATCAAGCTGGTGTTCATGGATAACGTCCCGACGGGCTTGAAGCATCCGGAACAATATTCGTCGATGATCTCAGCTGACAGCGAAGGCAATGGCCAGATCGCAGCCAAGGTTCTTGCGTCGTGCGTGCCCAAAGGATCGACCATTGGGCTGGTCAATTTCGGCGTGGATTACTTCAGTACGAAGGAGCGCACTAAAGCGGTCAACGACTGGATGAAGAAGAATCGGCCCGACCTCAAGATCAAGCAAGTGGACTTCACTGATCCGTCGAAAGTTGGGCAGATCGCGGGTGACTTCTTGACGGGCAACCCGGACGTCAAGGGATTGTTTGCTGTGTGGGATCAACCGGCGTTGGACACGCTGACATCGATGCGCGCTCAGGGGGTGAACATTCCGGTCACCACGGTCGATCTTGGTCTTGAATCCGCTATCGAGATTGCCAAGGGTGGACCGCTGAAGGCAACGGGTTCGCAGCGGCCTTATGACCAGGGCGTGGCTGAGGCAATGGCCATGATGAAGGCGCTCATTGGACAGACGCCACCGGCGTGGATTGGCGTGCAGTCATTGGCGGTTGTGCAGTCGAACGTGCTCGAATCGTATAAAACCGTCTTTAAGAAAGATCCTCCGGCGCAGTTGGCGGATGCTTGCACGAAGGCTAAGCCGGCTTGTGGTTGATCGGCGCTTTGCTTTGCTTTGCTTTGCTTTGCTTTGGTGATTCTTAGGTGATGCTGGCGAAGCATTTGGATTGGATGCTTCGCCAGAGGTTTCGCTTGCAGCTGGTTCGTTCGCACTCGGGGGGTTCTGAAGTTAACGGTCTGGTTCATTGCCGCGTTGCACGGGTTCTGCGTTAGCGGTCAGAGTCAGTGCCCAGTTGCTAGGTTCTGGTGTCAGCGGTCTGATTAATTGCCGGGTTGCTGCTTTCCATGTCTTCGCGCGTTA
>NZ_CAXUPU020000046.1:0-56649 GCF_964252755.1 Caballeronia sp. LjRoot29
GCTTAACCCCGGTGAGGTGGTGCATCAACCTACCTTAGCGCCGCACTGGGTAAAAAATGACAACAATATCTCAGTTAGTATCAGCATCAATTACTGCATGAAGTCTATCGAGAAAATTGCAAGAATTTATCAAGCCAATTACTTTCTGCGCAAGATGGGTTTAACGCCTTTACCGCCAGGTCTTTCGCCATTGCGCGACGGTTTGAAGTGGCGAGTCATCTCGACACTGGAACACCGCCACCCAACGACATTTTCGGATGTGGTCCACGCGCCAGTGACCCGATTGAAATCACCGCTGAATGCAGTCCGGCGGCTGGCCAAGCGATAACCGGGCTTGCGAGAGGTCATTACCCTGCTTTTGGCAAACGAAGCGATCTCACGCATCAGCGTGCTGCCCTCGAAATGAATCCCGGCGTGCAACTTAATCAAGCTTGCACGCCGGGAGCCGTCCACCTACATACACCTACGCAACTCTAGGCCCTCGCATGGCTCAAAGATGCGGTCAAAACCTTCTGCTCGCCAACATCGGCTTCAACGCTCTCAGCTGCGGCTCCCTCAAGACGCGCGCGCAGTTGCTTGCCAATAACAGCAGTGCCGGCCGAGCGGAACATCTGGTCATGCAAGCCCGGAACCGGTGTGACTACAAGCTTGCCCGTTACCACCGGTTTCCAACCCAGCTCGTGGGCGAACAAGCGGCCATTAAGCACCTGTGCACTGCGGAAGATCTGGACGTCGCCGTCATACAGAGCCGGACGGTACCGCGTCTGCTGAGCCAGCAGATATTCGATGTACCAGCGATTCTCAGCAATCAAATACTCTGAAGCATTTCCATGAATCAGGCCGAGCTTGAGAGCGAGTTTTGCAAAGCCGAGGAAACGAACGATTCGAAATTGATTGAGGAAGGCGACCATGGAGGTTTCGCCCCGCATGGCCTTGCGGAACTCACGCGGAACGTAGTCCGCACGCACCTGTTGTTTGCGCAACTGCCGATCGTACCAAGGCATCAACTCGCGATACCCAGGGCACCAAGAGTCATTTAGGACGACGAGTTCCACCGTTTCACCTTCGCGCCGCAACTGGTGGGCCGCCTCCACGCACATCGTACCCAGCACGCAGAGCCCCATCAAGATATAGGGGCCGTGCGGCTGGGCCAGTCTGATCAGCCGAACGGCATCCGCGGCGATATCCTGGAAGGCACGCTGCGGAAACTCTCGCGGCTCTCCTTCAGGAATCATGGGGATGTCGATGATGGGCCGATCGCCGACTTGCTGAGCCAGTTCGTAGAGCACGGCCGTGTTGTTGAGCACGATGATGGGCGTTCCTGGCGCATCCTCGTTGAATCGCACGATATTGCGCGCTTTCGCCTCCAGCTCGGCTTGACTCATGAAACCGCTGAGACCGACGCCTCCCCCGACCGTTAGCGTGTCTTTTCCGGTAGCGGGCGCCACTGGCTGTTTCGCTTCAATTTCGACTGTTTCCAGCACGTCGCACCACTTGGCCAGATACCCGTCGACCGTCTCGACATCGTAGAGGTCCGTGTCGCCTTCACAGGAGATGCGCCAGCCTTCTGGGCGCCGCACCATGAAGAAACTCAGGTCGTAGAGCGCGCCCGCGTTGAAGGAGGGCGAAGTCGTCGCAGCAAAATCTCCCCGGCGAACTTCATCGCCGAGACCGACGAAGCTTTGCTGCAGGGCGAAATTCACGGAACACAGCGGCGGCCGATCCACATCAGACACTTCGCCCGCCATCGTCATCATCTCTTCGAACGGCAAGTGCAGATGTTCGATGGCATCGCTCAGCTTGGCACCGCACTGCGCCGTGACAGAGGCAAGCGTGCTGTTCGGAGGAACATCGAGACGAAGGATCACCGTGTTGATCAGCGGTCCGACCACGCCTTCGAGTTCCTGCTGATCGCGCACCGACATCTGCGTGCCCATCGCAACCCTGGTTTGGCCGGCGGCCGGCTGCAGCGCCATCGCGAGGCCGGCAGCGGCCACGCTGAAAGGCGTCACGCCTTGCGCCTTGGCCGCGGCAATCAGGCGGTCGCTAAGCGCGCTCGGCAACAGGATGGAGCGAATGGCGCCCTGGAAGCGCCGCTGCTGCGGCCGGGGACGATCGCCTGGAACATCGAAGCGGCTGAAATCCTGAAGCTCCTGGCGCCAATGCGCGCGAGCGCGATCGAGCGCACCGCTCGCCTGGAACTCTTCCTTCCACAGCGCGTAGTCGCCATGGTGAAGGTCGACCTCGGGGAATTCCGGAGCATGGCCGCCATGTAACGCGGCCAGCCCCTCCACGAGTTCGCGCACAATGATCGCGAAGGACCAGCCATCCATGACAAGCGAATGGAAGGTCAGTTGCAATTCACCTTGCGTCACCGACTTGGGTAACCACACGGCCCGGAAGAAGGAGGGCGACGATAAGTCGAAGGGGGTGCGGGCCTGCTGTCCGCCGATACGCTCGGCTTCGGCCGCGCTCGCCTTTTCCTCCAGACCAGTGAGATCGGCTACGTCAAGCCGGAACGGCACACGGCTCCAGACCTGCTGACGCAGACCCGCACCCGTCACCGCGAAGCCGGTACGCAATACTTCGTGGCGCGCTACCAGTTCGCTAAGCACCTGTTCGATGCTTGCGGCTTTCAGCGGCCCCGACAATTGCAGCCGGAAGGCGATGTTGAGCGCGGAGGCCTGCGGCGACGCCTTCTGCTCATTCCAGAACCGTACCTGACAGGCGCTCGCCGGGAACAGCGCGTAGCCGGCTTCGATCTCAACAGCAGGGGCGATACTCAAGGCTATCGCGTTCATGACTTTAGACTCCCTCTGCGTGTCTGCGCTTGAAGTTGAGAATCGATGGCCTTGCCACCGCATTAGCCTCCATCAACTCGGTCGTCTGGGTGCTGTCAATGCTTGCCGCCAACTGGGCGATCGAAACGTTCTTCATCAGTTGACGGGCATCCACACCCAGTCCGCGTTCGTTCATGCGTGCAACGATGCGGAACAGCTGGAGGCTGTCAGCGCCGAGGCTGAAGAACGGCTGGTCGACGCCTACTTGCTGGAGGCCGAGCACTTCGCCCCAGATCGCTGCAATGGTCGCTTGCGTCGGCGTCATGGCTGCTGGCTGGGAAGGTGCGGCTGGCACTTCGATCAGCGTAGCCGCTGATTCTGCCGATGCTGCAACCGGCGGGACCACCTTGAGCGCCGCATGCTGCTGGCGTGCAGGCGTAGCCACCATATCCGCTGTCGGCATGGGCAGGGCCTTGCGGTCGAGCTTGCCGTTTGCGGTCTGCGGCAACGCGTCGAGCGTCATCCACAGGCTCGGCACCATATACGCCGGCAACTGTTCTGCAATATGTGCCGCGATCGTTCCCAGGTCCGTCTTGTCAGCCGCTTCAACGATGTAACCCACAAGGCGAGGACTGTCGTTGACGGTATGCAAGGCAACAGCAGCCGCTGCAACACCGGGCGCCTTGCGCAAGGCTGCCTCGATATCCTCGATCTCGATGCGAAAGCCGCGCAGCTTGATCTGCTGGTCGCGACGGCCGAGGTGCAGGAGCGAACCGTCCGCAAGCCGCTTTGCAAGATCGCCCGTGCGGTACAGCCGGCGCGGTGCAGCGCCCTCGATAGCAACCTGCTTAAAGGCGGCATCGGTGAGATCGGGGCGGTCGAAATAGCCCTTTGCCAGGCCTTCGCCACCAATCCATAGTTCGCCGGTGACGCCTTCCGGCGCCAGATGCAGGTCGTCGGTCAGCACATGCAGGTCGGTATTGGCAAGCGGAGCGCCGAGCACGACAGCTCCATTCGCAACAACACGCGAAGCGGACGACCAGATCGTGGTTTCGGTCGGGCCATACAGGTTCCACACTTCAGCGCCAGTCGCCAGCAGCTTGTCGGCGAGGTCGCGCGGCAACGGCTCACCGCCGCACAGGATCTTGAAGCCCTTCGGCACCTTGAAGCCGGCCTCGAGCAACATGCTCCAGAGCGATGGCGTCGCTTGCAGAACCGTGGCACCTTCGTCCTTCAGCCGCGTGACGAGCTCGTAGCCGGTGCGCACTTCCGTATGGCCTGCGATGAACGTCTGGCCACCCACGATTAGCGGCAGGAATAGTTCCAGACCGGAGATATCGAAGGAGAACGTGGTGACCGCGACAATGCGATCCCGTGCATCGAAGCCCGGTGCTTGCGCCATCGACAACAAGAAGTTGCTCAGGGCACGGTGACCGATCTCAACGCCCTTCGGCTTGCCCGTCGAACCGGAAGTAAAGATCACGTATGCTGAATCCTTGTCCGACACGACCGGCAGCGTCACGTCTTCGTCGTCGCTTGCGCTTTCAGCAAGCAGCGCGTCCAGTTCCAGCACGCGATGGTCACCCGCTTCCAGCACAGTACGGCTTGCAGCATCGCTGAGGATGGCGGCAATGCCGGCACCATCGAGGATCTGGCGCAGACGTGCTTGCGGCATCGTCATGTCGAGGGGCACATAAGCGCAACCGGCACGCCACACGCCGATCATCGCAGCCACGGTCATGGCCGTGCGGTCCATCGCGATGGCGATACGTCCGCGCGGTGCGATCCCTGCCGCTACGAGCCGGCGGGCGATCTGGTTGGCGCGTGCATCGAGTTCAACATAGGCCAGGGCTTCCGTTTCGTCCGATACGGCCGTCGTATCGGGGGTTTGGTGAGCCTGCGCCGCGATCATCGCCGGAGTTGTCTGCGACAGATCGAACTCACGCTGCGTCGCATTCAGTTCGTCGCGAAGATGGTGAACCTCGCTTTCGTTCATCAGAGGCAGTGCCGCGATAGCCGTTTCCGGATTCTGCGCAATAGCTGCAAGCATGGTTTCGTAGTAGCCGAGCCAGCGCTGCACGGTCGATTCATCGTAGACGTCGGTGTTGTAATCGCAATCCATGCGAAGACCTTCCACCGATTCGATGACGTTCAAGAACAGATCGAAGTTGCTGTAGGCCTTCGCGTTCGGCGTGAAGTGCGTGGCTACGCCTGCCATGTCGAGCTGTTCGTCGACCTTCTCCAGATTGAATTGCAGTTCAGTCAGCGGCAGCCGGTTGAAGTCGCGCTTGATACCAAGGTCACGCACGAGTGCGCCGTAGGTGTAGTTCTGGCGATCACTTGCGTCGAACACGTGGTCCCGTACCGCTTTCATGTGCGCGGCGAAAGGCTTCTCGCGGTCGAACTTGACGCGCAACGGCAGGAAGTTGACGCAGTGCCCGACCAGCAGCGCATCGCCGGCTTGAGACTGGCCTGCCATCGGGGCGGCGATCACGACATCGTCATTGCCGGAGAGGCGGCCAAACAGCACCTGGGCGGCACCAAGCAAGGTGGCAAACAGCGAGCAGCCTTGCTTCGATGAAGCGGTCTTCACCTGCTTGAGAAGAGGCGCGCCAATATGGCGTGTGGTCGAATTGCCGCGGAAGCTCTTCACCTCGGGGCGTGGACGGTCGCCAGGCAGGTCCAGCTGCGGAGCGGGGTCGCGATGCAGGTTCAGCCAGAAGTCGCGCGTTTCTGCGTCGATACCTGCTTCATCCTGCGCCTTGGCGAAAGCGAGGAAGCTCTGCACTTCATCGAGTTCAGCCTTGCTGCCCGAAATCTCGGCCGCGTAGAGGGCGCCCAAATCGCGCAGGACGATGTTGATCGACCAGCCGTCGCAGATGATGTGATGGGCGGTAAATACGAACGCCCACTTCTGCGGCTCCATGCGGACCAGCGCTGCGCTGACCAGCGGAGCACGCGTCAGATCGAAGACTTCGCGTGCTTCGGCATCGATGAAGGTCTGCAATTCGCCTGCTGCATCGGCATGGCCGGACAGGTCGAATTTTTCCAGCGGAACCGTAGTCGACGCGTCGGCGAACATCTTGTCGCCAGAGCGCGAGAACCGGGCGCGCAATGCGTCGTGGCGAGCAACCGTCGCGGCAAAAGCGCGTTCGAAAGCGGCCTCGTTGAAATGACCCGTGAGCTCGAGGGTGAAGGACTCATTGAACACGAGCGATGCTTCGTTTCCCAGCTGAGCCGACATCCAGATTTCCTTCTGCGGCTCGGTGAGCGGAGACTCGGTGAGCGGCTTCGGTTCGGCCGGTGCAGGAATCGACGCTTCCTTGTTGCCGCCAAGAATGCCGACGGCTTGCAGCGCGTCGATACTTGCGATGAACGCATCGCCGATCTTGCGGATGTCTTCATCCGAATGGCTGGTCGTCAGGAAGCAAGGGAAGCCTTCCATGATGTGGATGCCGAGGTAGCGCATGTACGGATAGAACAGGCTGCCCAAGCGGTCTTCGCCCGCGAAGCTGACATAGAACCAGCTCGAGAACGTTTCTGCCCGCGCGGCAATACCGACTTTCTCCAGATGGCCGTTGATGCGCTGCACGAGGCCGTCCATGCGCACGCCGAGCGTTTCCTGAAGCGCGGGACCTGCTTCCTTGAGGTGCAGGAGAACGGCTTTCATCGCGGCCAGCACGACGGGGTGGCGCACGAAAGTACCGGCAAAGAAGGTCGGCGGGACTTCAGGAACCGATGCGTCGCCGAATTGCCATTGGCCGCCGTCGAGCGCATCCATGTACTGCGAGCTGCCGGCGAGGACGCCGACGGGCAAGCCGCCGCCAACCACTTTGCCGTACGTCGCCATGTCGCCCTTGATGCCCCAGTAGCCTTGCATACCGGCTTGATGGACGCGGAAGCCTGTCACAACCTCATCGACGATCAGCGCCGACTCGTTGGCCGCGGTCACATCGCGCAATTGCTGCACGAATTCCTTCGGACGCAGGTTGGGATGGCGCGACTGCACCGGCTCGATCAGGACAGCGGCGATATCGTCAATATTGGCCTTGATCCACTCGAGGCTTTCGGACCGTGCGTACGGCAGCACGACCATGTTGCCCACGGAGTTCTTCGGGATGCCAGGCGCGAGCGGGAAAGCGCGCGGGACGCCCGCTTCGCTGCCCGGCTTGACGAGTACTTCGTCGAACTGGCCGTGATAGTCGCCGTCGAAGCAGACGACTTTGTCCTTGCCGGTCACGGTGCGCGCGAGGCGCATGGCTGCCATCACGGCTTCCGAACCGGTGTTGCAGAACGTGACGCGCTGATGGCCGGTCATATCGGCGAACATCTGGGCGACTTCACCGGCGAGCGGGGACTGCGGTCCGATAGCAAAACCTTCCGCCATCTGCTTGTTGACTGCGTCAACCACGAAATCCGGCGTATGGCCAAACGCGGTCTGGCCGTAGCCATTGACCACATCGACATATTCATTGCCGTCGATATCCCAGATCTTCGAACCCTTGGAACGCTGGGCGACGATCGGATAAACGAGCTCCTTCCATTCTTCGGTGAAGCCGCTGGCGGTACGCGGATCGGCCAGCACACCCCGATACGTTTGCGTACGCGCCTTCGAGGCGGCGGTCTTCGCCGAGTAGCGAGCCGAGAGATCAGCGATGAACGACTTCTGGACATCGGTGGTCGCCGCCGAGGGCGTAGCGCCGGGCTTGTACGCGGTAAAGCGCGACGGACGGTTTTCGTCGAAGTTGATTTGCGGAGCGGTGGACGCCACGGCTGCGGCGACCGGCTTGAGCGCGACGCTCAGAGCCGGGGCCTGGACTGCCGCTGGCGCGCCGCTGAACATCTGCAACTGACGCTCCATCAGGGATTGCATGGCAGCGAGCTGGTCGCGGATCACCGATTGCATGTCGCCCGTAGCCGCAGTAGCGGTCATGACCGGAGCCATCACCGGAGCCGCTGCGCCCGCAACGGCGGCCGGCGCTGCTTCTGCTACGGCAGGCGCAGCTACCGGTGCCGGGTCAGCGGGCAAAGCGCCATCGAGGAACTTCGCCAGCGCGGGCAGCGTCGGATAGTCGCTCATGATCTGCCGGAAGCTGATCGTGACGTCGTAGCGGCGGCGCAACTGGCGGGACACTTGTCCCATGAACAGCGAGTCGTAACCGAGATCCCAGAAGGTCACGTCCGGGTTGGACGTATCCGGCGCCTCGCCGGACATCTCGGTGAGAAGGGCTGCCAGTTCGGCGATGAGGCGCGGGGTACGGTCGATTTGGACGGCTTGGGTCATGGCGGTCTTGGGAGTGTCGGTTATAACGTCGGACGAAGCGGGCGCGGCAAGGGCCGCGGCGGCCGTGGTCGTGGGATTTGAAGAAACAGTTGCAGGCGCATCGATCCAATGCCGTTCCGGTTCGAACGGATAAGCTGGCAGCGAAATACGGCGGGCGCCTTCGGCCTGGACGGTTTTCCAGTCGAGCGTGAGGCCATTCAGCCACAGCCGCCCGGTCGCCTCTGCCAGGACGGAAAGCTCCCGCTCGCGCAGGGCGAAATCAGGCAGAGAGGCGATCGCGCCCACATGCCGGTCTTTCGGCAATCCCTGCATGACAAAAGTCGACAGGGCTCGGCCTGGGCCGATTTCGAGGAACAGCGGCTTGCCTTCTGTCGTCACCGTGGTCAGCGCGTCGTTGAAGCGCACCACGTTGCGGCAATGACTCGCCCAGTAAAGCCCCTGCACCGGCTGATCCATCGCCGCCCACTGCCCGGTCACGGAGGACACGTACGGGATCTTCGGCCGTGAGAAACAAAGGCTGTCTGCAAGCTTGGCAAGCTCGTCCACCACGCCGGACATCATGCGCGAGTGGAAGGCATGCGACGTATGCAGACGCCGATGCTCGATGTCACTCGCCTTCAGCGTGGCCTCGAACGCCTCGATGGCGGCGAACGGGCCCGCCACTACGCTCAGCGAAGGCGCGTTGACCGCGGCCAGGTCGACATCATCGGGAAGGATGGGCAGGAGATCGGCTTCCGACATGCGCACGACCAGCATCGCGCCCGGTTCGGCCGATTGCATCAGTGCACCACGTTGGGCGATCAGGTACAGCGCATCTTCGAAGGAGATCGCTTCAGCCACGCAGGCTGCGACCAGTTCGCCAATGCTGTGGCCGATCATGGCCGTCGGCTTGATGCCGCGCGAGATCCACAGTTGCGCCAGCGCATATTCGACCAGGAACAGCGCCGGTTGCGCGTAGAGCGTCGAGCGAATCGGGTGCGGAGTATCGTCGCCTTCCGGGGCTTCACTCAACAGCAGCGTGCGGATATCCAGGCCGACATGCGGCGCCAGCACATCGGCGCCCTTGTCAATCCACTCGCGATAAACCGGCTCGGTACGATAAAGCGCTGCTCCCATGCCCGGGTATTGCGCACCCTGGCCGGGAAACATAAAGACCACCGCGGGCGCGGCCTGAGGAGCCTGAGCGTCAATGGCTCCCTTTTGAAGCTTCGCCTGGGCCTGATCGAGGCTATCGGCGATGACTACGGCGCGGTGGGTAAAGGAGCGGCGGCCCGTTTGCAGCGTCGCGGCCACATCGCCAAGCGAGAGGGCGGGATGGGCGGCCAGATGGCCGGCAAGATTGGCCTTCGCGCGTTCGAGCGCAGCCGGGCTTCTTGCTGACAGCGGCAATACCTGCATCTGCTCCAGCGGCGCGTCTTGCAACTCACCGGCGGCGTCTGCGCGGTAAGGCGCTTCCTCCAGCACCAGATGAACGTTCGTACCGCCCACGCCGAAGGAACTCACGCCGGCGCGACGCGGTGCCGGACCATCAGCCCAGGGAGTCGCCGCCACGTTGAAGAAGAACGGGCTGTTGACCGAGTCGATGGCCGGGTTCGGCGAATTGAAATGCAGGAGCGGCGGCAAGACACGGTCACGTAGGGCGAGCGACGCAGCGATAAAGCCCGTCACGCCGGCGGCTGCATCAAGGTGGCCAACATTGGCCTTCGCTGAACCGAGCGCACAGAACTGGCCGCCCTCGACGCCACCCAGGCGGAACGCCTGCACGAGGCCGGCGAATTCGATCGGGTCACCAAGCGGTGTCGCCGTACCGTGCGCTTCGATATAGCCAATCGAGGCCGGATCGACGCCGGCTTCGGCGTGCGCGATGGCAATGGCGCGGGCTTGCGCATCTACGCTGGGAGCGGTGAAACCGACCTTGTCGGAGCCGTCGTTGTTGATGCCTACACCACGGATCACGGCATAGATCGGATCCTTGTCGGCGACGGCGTCCTCGAGACGTTTCAGCAAGACAACGCCGGCACCGCTACCAAATATCGTGCCGCTGGCGTTGGCATCGAACGGGCGGCACACGCCATCGGGCGCGCCCATTCCGCCTTCTTCGTAGAAGTAGCCGCGCTTCTGCGGGAACGTGACCGAGACACCGCCGGCCAACGCCATGTCGCAGCGTCCCGAGCGAAGATTCTCTACCGCCAGGCTAATCGCCGTCATCGAGGTCGAGCATGCCGTTTGCACCGACATGGCCGGCCCCGTGAGGCCGAGCTTGTAGGCGGTGCGGGTGGCGACGAAATCACCGGCGCCCACCAGCTTTTGATACTCGCCGATCTGGAACTGGCTCGTGAACTCGTCGATGACGGCGCGATCCGTCAGCACGTGCTTGAGGAAGTAGGTATTCATCGATGTGCCGGCGAACACCCCGACAGCGCCAGCGATTGTCGCCGGATCGTATCCGGCATCTTCGAACGCCTCCCAGGCGATCTCGAGGAACAGTCGTTGTTGCGGATCGGTCAGCGCCGCTTCGCGCGCCAGCATTCCGAAGAAACCGGCATCGAAGCGGTCCACATCGGCGACGATCGGCCGTGCCTTGACGTAACGCGCTTCGCGGCGAGCGTTGTCGTCGAAACTGTCTTCCAGCTCGGCCACATCGAAATGCGTGATGCAATCGCGGCCCGCGAGGATGTTGGCCCAGAGTTCGGAGACATTGCGCGCGCCTGGAAAACGGCCGGACATGCCGATGACGGCGATCGCTCCGCTATCCGTATTACGGCGGCGCTGGACTGACCCTTCCTTCGCCGTATCGAGGGTGCTGTGCAGATGCGTGACCAGCGCCTCGACGTTAGGATGGCGAAACAGATCCACGAGCGCGACTTTGGCAGCCACGTCGCGCACGATGATGGCGTGTGCCCGCATCAGATCCAGCGAGCGCAGTCCAAGGTCAAAGAAATTCGACCGCCGATCGACCGGTTTGCCAAGGAGCTCTTCGAATACGGCCACCAGCTTCCCGGCGATATCGTCGTCCATCGCTTCGGGTTCGGCTGCGACCGCCGCAGGTGCAGGCGCATCGAGTCCTGCGAGCAACGCCTTGCGGTCGACCTTGCCATTCGGCGTCAACGGAAAGGCTGGCAGGACACGCAATTCCGTTGGCACCATGTAGTCGGGCAAAGCAGCCTTGAGATAAGCGCGTATCGCGTCCGGCGAGACGGCGGGGGTTGCTGCATCGGCTTTCACAAAACCGGCGATGGCCTTGCCTCTGCGGCCTTCGAATGCCGCAACGGCCGCGTCGGCCACGCCGGGAGCCGCACGCAACGCATGTTCGATTTCGTCGAGTTCGATACGCTTGCCGGCGATCTTGATCTGACGATCGTTGCGGCCCAGGAAATCGATGGCGCCGTCCGGACGCCGCCGGACCAGGTCACCGGTACGGTAGAGCTTGGTCCCAGGCGTGAACACATTGTCGACGAACTTCTCTGCGGTCAGGTCGGGACGATTCAGGTAGCCGAGCGCAACACCGTCACCGCCGACGACGAGCTCACCCACCTCGCCCTCGGCGACAGGAACAAGCTTGTCATCGACGATATAAACCGCCGTGCCCGCGATAGCGTCGCCGATAGGAATGGCAACGCCGTTCGTCAAAGCGTCGCCGTCGCGGGGAATGCGGTAGCAGCAGGAGAAGGTCGTGTTTTCGGTCGGGCCGTATCCATTGATCACTTGCAGGCCGGCATGGGCGTCCATGACCTTGCGAACATGAACGGGTGACAGCACGTCTCCGCCCGTCAGGACTTCTTTGAGCGGGACGAATGCTTCGAGCCGATAGTCGGCAAGCGCATTGAAGAGACCGGCCGTGAACCAGGCGCTCGTGACGCCGAGTCGCGCAATTTCCGCGGCGACGATGTCAAGCGAAGGCTGAACCTCGTTGATGATGGCCGCGCACCCACCGTTCAGAAGAGGGCCCCAAATTTCCAGCGTGCTTGCATCGAAGGCGAGGGGAGCCAGGTTGAGGAACCGCGTATTCGGCGTCATCTCAGCGAAGCTCTGGCCCTGCACCAGGCGCAGGATCGCGCGATGCGGCACCACTACGCCCTTGGGTTTGCCGGTCGAACCCGAGGTATACATGATGTACGCAGCGTCGTCGCCAGTGGCTGCGTGGAGCGGAGCGACATCGGCCGTCACCGACGACGCCACGATCTCCGCCAGATCGACCACTGCGCCATCCAGATTGCCAACCTTGGCGAGCGCAGCAGCTTCCGCAATGATGAGCTTGGGCGAGCAATCGGCAACGATGAAATCGAGTTGTGCCCGAGGATAGGCCGGATCGAGCGGCACGTAGACGGCGCCCAGCCGCAGGATCGCCAGGATCAGCGCCAGCGTGTCGCGGCTGCGTGGAACCATGATCGCGCAGCGATCGCCTGTTGCCAGCCCCATGCCGCCCAGGACGGTTGCAAGACGGGCCGAACGTTCGCCGAGGGCGGCATAACTTTCTTCACCCGTCGCGTCGATCACAGCGAGATTATTGCGAAATGCCGCGCATACGGCGTCGAAGCGCATTGCCACGCCAGGTATTTCACCTGGGCCGTTCGGCAAATCGGCCGTAAACCCATCTCTGTTCGACATGTGTTGCTCTCCAATATTTTAGAATTTGGCCCTGTACTGAGCTGCATCCCCGACAAGCGCGCAGCTAGCAAAATGACGGTGGCCGTTCACGGGAAAGCGCAAACAGCACGAAGCTGTGCGCGCCCGGCCCGTTCCTCGAACGTGAAATTTGCCGTAAGTGAAAGTTAATCGCCTGTGACTTAACTATCCGTTCGTCGTCGCACACACCAACGATGCAACGGCATTTCATCGCAACGAGTTCGCGCGTTAAAAGCGTGTCGGGCGCTTTTACTCAATTATTAAAATGGCGGGAGAGCGCAAGCACGCCTTATCCGGGGGGCTCGGACGAGCAACGGAGTTAAATCGCGCTAGATTGCGCAAGCAGATGCATCAAGCCGCATGCTCCGAACTTGCGTGCCGAATAGGAAGCCGGACCGACAGCAACACGTAACGTCCGCTTATCTCCGGCTGACTTGAAGAATGGGTAGGTACTTACTTACCCTATATGCGCGATTGATTCGCGCGATTTACGTTCGGTGCTACGCATTAGCAACTGCATTTTGCCGATAAGCTGTGTTTCAGCATTGCGCTGTGCATGGAGCGCTGAGCGCCGTTAACAATCCGCTCTTCACTTCATTTCGAGAATCGACCAGTCTGTACGTCGGGCAGCCACCGCTCCCGCGCAGGTCGGGCTGGATGACAGGGCGCGAATGCACCAATGCAAGGCTTCCTCCGCGTCGCCGCCAACGGCGCGGGGCGTCGTATCACCGCGGATTGAAAGATCGAATTCGAAATGGGTGGGTGGCAGGATGAAGCCAGTGCCGAGCGCTTTCAAGCAGGCCTCTTTGCGAGCCCAGCTTTCGAAGAAGACTTCTTGTCGTTCTGCATTCGGCAACGCACTGAACTGCGCGCGTTCCTGATTGGAGAATACTTGCAGCGGCATACCCTCTTCGATCGGGCGGACTTGTTCTACATCGATGCCAACTTCGAAGCCGCTCGAAATAGCGAGAACAGCCACATTCTCGCTGTGGCTGAGATTGAAACAGATACCGCGTTCAGGAGGCTGGTTTGCGCAAAACGGTTTGCCATCCGAACCATAGCCAATATCGACTTCGCTCGGTGATAACCCGAGATAGCGGCTGAGGAGTCGCTTGAGTTCGCCCCGGCCCATGACGAAGCGACGGCGATGCCGTTCGAAGCGAAATTTGTGGGCGCGCTCTTGCTCTTGCGTCGATAGCGTTTCCCAGTAACTACTAAAATCGCCGCCGCAGAGATCGAGGTCCCACTGCCAGACATGCACTTGCTGCGTGGAGGGCGGTGTGAGGAGAGAAAAGGACATTAAATGCCTGGATGCGACCGAATGACGGGGTGCCGGTGACGGGGACTGGTGAGGGGCTTACCGATTCTACAGGATCAAAACGGGTCATCAAAAGCCGTGAGAGCGCTGCAGCGCCGCAGACGCTGCGGACGATGCCGACCCCTGCGTATATAAACGTATAGGCGTCGCTGCACGATCGGCTTAGGATCGTTATTGGCAGTGAACATATCAGCAAAGCACTTCGTCACCCGGGGGGGGAATTTCTGACGGACCCTGATCGTTTATATAGTCAAAGCTGATCAGCGATCAGAGCTGCGGCAGTTCGCATGTGGGCCATCGAACAGTGCCGTACTGCGTGCAGCAGTCTAATAATGGCGGGACGAAGAGGCGGGCAGGGCAAGTGGTCCGAAATCGATCCCACAAACGAGCGTAAAAGCGAATGAAAATATTGATAGCCAATACCTTATATAGCCCCGACATGGTCGGAGGGGCGGAGATATCGACGCAAATACTGGCGGAGGGGCTGGTCGCGTCGGGCGCCGAAGTATGCGTCGTCTGCGCAACGGGTACGGGCGTTGATCGCATCAGCGAACTGAATGGCGTGAAGATTTATCGTCTGCGTCTTAATAATTTTTATTGGCCCCATAATTCAACGAAGCATTCGCGGATCATGAAAATGATCTGGCACGCAGTCGACGTCCATAACGTTCTGATGGCGCTCAAATTAAAAAGAATCATCCAACGAGAAAAGCCGGATATCGTCAGTACGAGCAATCTGGCGTGCCTTTCCATCGGCATATGGCGTTTATCGAAGCAAGCCGGTGTGCCGATTGTTCACACGGCGCGCGACTACTACCTAATGTGCCCCTCATCGAAGATGCTCTCGCACAACAAATCATGCGAGCGGCAGTGCGGGGTGTGCGCGCGCTATACCGGACCGAAGAGAACTGCATCGCAGCGTGTGGATGCGGTTATCGGCGTGAGCCGGTTCGTGCTGCAGAAGCATATCGACAGCGGATATTTCGCGAACGCCTCCACAACGGGCGTGATCAACGACTGCTATCTGCCGATGCAGGGTGAATTGCCCCCAGTAGCGTCGAACATAGCCCGCGAAGGCGTCGTTCGACTCGGCGTGCTTGGGCGCGTATCACCCGAGAAAGGCATAGAAGTGCTTCTCGACCAGTTGTGCCGGGACTCGTCGCTGAACTGGACATTGACGATTGGCGGCAGCGGTGACGCAGCCTATCTCGCCACATTGAAGAGCACGTTTAA
The DNA here is from genome assembly GCF_964252755.1 of Caballeronia sp. LjRoot29. Classification (NCBI taxonomy): domain Bacteria; kingdom Pseudomonadati; phylum Pseudomonadota; class Betaproteobacteria; order Burkholderiales; family Burkholderiaceae; genus Caballeronia; species Caballeronia sp. LjRoot29. The sequence continues at coordinate 15,242 of NZ_CAXUPU020000046.1, forward strand.
CGATCCGCGCATCCACTTCGCGGGCCACGTCGTGCCGGCGGAATTTCTTCGACGCATCGATATTCTTGTGGTGCCGTCGAAATGGAATGAGCCGTTCGGCCGTGTCACGGTCGAGGCTTACTCGCACGGTGTCCCCGTCGTTGGCGCGAACACCGGCGGGATCCCCGAGGTGATCGAGCCGAGCTCGAATCTGATCTTCGACATCGATCAGCCGCATACGGTGATCGACAAGATTCACGAGGCTGTTCGGTTATTACGCGATCCTCAGACACCAACGCGTTTTCGCGACTATGCGCAGACCTTCAGCCCGAAGGCCATGGTCGACGCTTATCTGGAAGTGTATAAAAACGCGCTGAAAGTAAGGCCGTGCCCCATTGCAGCAACGCAACGGAAAGTCACGTCATAGGTCGTTCATCAAGGCTTGATCAAACGGTCGTCCAGAGAGATGGCGGACGGTGCGGCCGCATCACGTGCCCTAGACTCCAGCATCGGCTTTTTCCCTGACGGCGGCGCGTTTCGGGCGCACGTTCAACGCCCTGCGGCTTTTCACGCGCAGCGCGTTGAACTGTGCATGGCCGGCGGCGGTGTTGTCGAAGATGCACCAGACTTCGTGCGCTTTTTTCGCCCGGTCATGGAGCGTGAGCGCGAGGGCATCGAGGTAGGGATACTCATAGGACGACTGGTACATCTCCGGCGAACCATGCAGCCGGAAATACACCAGCGATGTATCCGCCCGATACCTGATCGCACAATCAGCGGGTTGCGGATCGGCATCGACGTAAGCGATCTTCTTCGACTTGAGCATCGTGGCGGCGGCTTTCGAGAACCAGCTCTCGTGGCGCGCTTCCAGTGCGATCGGAATGTCCGTGCGTTCGCGCATCGATGTAAAAAACGACTTGGCGATATCGGGATCGAACGACAGGCTCGGCGGCAGTTGCACGAGCCAGCAGCCAAGCGTACTGCCCAATTGAGTCGCGGCTTCCAGGAAAGCGTCGAGCAGCGCCTCGCAATCAACGAGGCGTGCGTCGTGTGTAATGGCCTTCGGGATCTTCACCGAAAAGCGAAACGTGGCGGGCACGCTGTCACGCCAGCGCGCATATGTTTCTGCCCGATGCGGCCGATAAAAACTCGAGTTGATTTCGACACAGGTGAGCACCTGCGAATAGCGGGCGAGATGAGTGCCTTCGCCGGGGAAATGTTCCGCGACCGCGTCCGTGAGACCCCAGCCGGCACAGCCGATCCGTACAGGCCCGACGCTGTGCTTGAGTGGGGGGAGCGATGGTTTGCGCAGCGGCATGTGTCAGTCTCGCTCCAGGAAAATATCAGTGACGGGCTTCGCCCGGTATGACCGGTGGTGCATCTGCTTGTGTATCGATGACCACGGTTGGCGTCTCGTCGTCATCGTTCGAACGCGCCCAGAAAAACCGGTCCGGCAAATAAGCGCCCATGCCGGGTCTGAACGCAGCGCGCGTCGCCTGGAACACATATTCCTGAGCTTCGCGCGCGGCTTCCGCGGGTTCCTGACCGTTGGCGAGCAACGCGGCGATGGCGGAGCCGAGCGTGTCGGTAATGCCCATCATGCGATGCTCGGTTCGGTCCCATGTATCTTGGCGGATCTGGCCTTCCTCACTGTAAAGCGTATTCACATGCCGGTGCGTGCCTGTTTCCGTCGCCAGGATGTACTCGCAACCTTGCGACAGCAAATGCGAGATCGCAGCGTCGAGCGTGGGCGCTTCGGCGTCGCCATCGGGCTGTGCGAGCTGCAGGAGCGTGGCGTGATCCGCAACGAGCATGGTGGTTTGCGGCACCAGCAAATCTGCCATCGATTCGCGCAATTCGTCCGCCGCCAGCACATGTTCGTCGTCGAGCGTGAAATCAGGTGCGAGGATCAGCGGCACGTCGTCGTAATCGGCGACCACTTCGGCAATTGCGCTGACCACTTCCGCACGCGTCGCCGCGCCAATCTTGAAGGCCGCCACCGGCATATCTTCCAGCAACATGCGGGCCTGAGTGCTGACGGTATCGGGATCAAGCCCGGTGACTTCGTCGCAGGTCGCGGAGTCGCGCACGGTGTAGCCGGTCAGCACAGTGAGCCCGTGGCAGCCCATGCTGGCGAGGGTCAGCAGGTCTGCCTGCAAGCCGGAGCCGCCCGTGGGATCGGACAGGCCAAAGGTGAGAACAATAGGAGGGGTGTCGCTGGGCATCGGATTATTCGTGGTTTCAATCTAATCGGCTATTCAAGCGGCCGGACAATGAGTCGGCGCAAACGGCACGATTATGCGGCCTAAAGTCACGCGGGCACATGAGATGGGCTTTTTTTCGCGCCGAAGTCAGGCGAAATAGTATGTGGGAACCAGTGAAACGAAAGTCCGATACTTGCTGGAAGGGCGACACGGGCTGCACGGCGCTCAATTGAGTGGTTCAGGCGGCAAAGCTGACAAACTCCAGACGAAACGGGAAAGAAACCGAAAAGAAGCCGAAAAGAAGCCGAAAAGAAGCCGAAAAGAAGCCGAAAAGAAGCCGAAAAGAAGCCGAAAAACCGGTCCGAATCCTGACCGATCAGCCAGCGCTGGCGCATTGCTAGGCATGGCGCCGCCAAACCGGTACCATCATGCACTCATTTAACCGATTGCCCGACGCGACATAAGTATGGAATACAGAAGCTGGATGTGCCTGATTTGCGGCTGGATTTACGACGAAGAAGCGGGATTGCCCGAAGAAGGAATTGCGCCGGGCACTCGCTGGGAAGACGTTCCAATTAACTGGACGTGTCCCGAATGCGGCGCACGCAAGGAAGACTTCGAAATGGTCCAAATCTGAGCAAAAAGGCTCGGACGTCGTGCAAGGAACGCGCCGCATGGATGGGATGCCTTCATGCGGCGCGCCTTGTTTACGTGCCTCACGTGCCGGGCGTCGTGAAGGTTTTGATTCGTTTTGCAGATCGCAACGTGCAGGATGGTCGGTCAGACCAAAGATGGACCACTGAGCAGGAACGCTCGGCGAGCGAGTTGGCGCGACCGGCTCGACTTTTCCGGCGTGTGTCCGGGTTTTATCGCCAGAGGGGATGCGGCGGCATGCATCCCCTCTGGCGGCAATGCGCCCGGGTTCGATCAAGATCCATCCGATGCCTGGGGCTTGGCGCCGCGCATCGGCTCGTGAGCGTTCCATGACAACTCAATCCGGTTTGAGCAACACGTTCCAGGCATTGCCCAATCCGCGCGGTGGGGCTGTGCGGATTGCGGAGATGGCGCTGACCGACGCGCTGCACGCATTCATGCGCGATGGCGACACGCTCGGCGTCCTGCGCCGCGGGATTGGCGCGTTGCAGTCGGCGGGCTGGCTGCCCGCGCAGCGGTTCGGCGAGATCCTGGTGCTCGTGTCGCCACTGGCCGGGCTGAGCGACAAGAATCGCAACCAATTTGCCGAAGCGCTGCGTGACTTCAGCGCGGCGGTCGAGCGCCGCAATCTGCGGGAGCTTGCGTGCTCCACCCTTTTGTTCGAGCATTATCGCGGGCTGCATGCGCTGATGGCCGCACATACCCGCGCAGCACCCGTTTCCTTCGATGACCTCGCGCTCGCCGGCCGCGCCATTGCGCCGGCGACGCTGCGCGCCATTTCCCCGGAGCGCCTTGCTCGCGTGCGGGCGCACTACGAACGTGCGTTGCTGATCCTGCTGCGTTCGAAGCCGGGCGAGTTGAAGGGAGAGGCGGAGATCGTTTCCATCCTCGACGCCTGCCTAGCCGATCTCGCCGGCCCCGATCCTTACGATTTCTGGCGTCTGGCGATTGGGGTGATCGAAGCATTGCGTTTGCAGCCGGATCCCGACACCGCCGCAGACGCACGTCGGCTGTACGCGCGTTTCAATCTGGTTCTGGCCGATCAGGCGCACGGTTTGTCGCATGCGCCCAAGTCGCTGGTGCGCGCCGCCCTCGCGCTGCTGTGGCGCGATTACGCGTTATACGGCGCGTCAGCGGAGGATTCCGATCAAGTCGATGTATTGCGCGACTACGGCTTGACCGTGGATTGGCACGTTGCCGCGTCGCAATCGTCCGAGGACGCGTGGGAGCGCAATGCGGAGCAGGCGCGCGATGCTCCCACGCGGGACCTGGGCGTATTGCGTGTGAACGCGGTGGCGTACGAGGACTTCCTGACGAGCGCCGAGCCGGCTATCGGCGCGTTGATCGAGCATGGGATGTCGGCGCGGGAAGCGAGCCGTATCGATGTACCGGCGGCGCTCAAGGCTGCCGACGCGGCATATCGGCTGGGTGCGGCGGCCTGCGCGTTAGGGCTGGGCCATGTCGCGTTGCTTGCCGATACGCTCGGGCTCGCCTGGCGCCGGATTGCGTACGAGGCACAGACGACGCCGGAGGGCTCACCGCTCGATGCATCGATTCCCGAGAAGGCCGCCCAGGCGCTCGGGGCAATGTTGCATCAGGCTGCGGCGGGCATTGCGCCATCGGAAGGCGGGGCGTCGGTGGCGGCACTGACCGCGATGATCGAAAGAGGCATGGCTGTCGCGCGATAGAGGTTACTTCACCGCCGCATACCGCGCGAGCGTGATCTTGCGCGCGGCATCGTGGTCGACGACTGGCATCGGGTAGTCAGCGCCCAGCGAAATCTTCGCGGCCTTCAACGCATCCGGTTTCGCTTTCCACGGCGCGTGGATGTCTTTATCCGACAGCGCGGCAAGTTCCGGCACGTAATGGCGAATGAACTTGCCGCGGGTATCGAATTTCTCCGACTGCGTGACCGGATTGAAAATGCGGAAATACGGCTGCGCGTCGCAACCGCTCGACGACGCCCACTGCCACCCGCCATTATTCGATGACAACTCGAAGTCGTTCAGCAGCGACTCGAAATAGTGCTCCCCGCGCCGCCAGTCAAGGCCGAGATCCTTGGTGAGAAAACTCGCCACGACCATCCGCAAGCGGTTATGCATATAACCCGACTGATTGATCTGGCGCATGGCGGCATCGACTAGCGGATAACCCGTCTGGCCTTCGCACCACGCGGCGAAATTGGCATCGGCGGCATCGCCCGTTTCCCATTGAATGCGGTCGTATTCCGGCTTGAACGCTTTGTGATCGCCCGGCACGCCAACGTACGGAAAGTGGTGCAGCACCGAGAAATAAAAGTCGCGCCAGATCAATTCGGACAGCCACGTTTCCGCGCCTCGATTGCCGTGACGCTGAGCGTCGTGAGCGGTGCGAGCCACCGCGCGAATCGAAATAGTGCCGTGCCGCAGATGCACGCTGAGATAACTCGGTCCCTTAACGGACGGAAAGTCGCGCGTCCGGTCGTAGTCCACCATGCGGTCGCGGAAGTCGTCGAAGAGCTGATATGCGCCGCTCGTTCCGGCCGGCAATGCGGGCGCGTGCGCGGCACTGAATCCAAGCGATTCCAGCGACGGAATGGCGTGCTTCACGCCAGCCGGCGGCCGTGCCAGAGCAGCGAGATTATCTTCCGATGCATATGGCTTCAACGCGTCCGGCGTCAGCGACGCGAGCCAGTTGCGCTTATAGGGCGTGAACACGGTGTACGGCTTGCCCGCGCCCGTCAGCACCTCGTCCTGATGAAAAATAACCTGGTCCTTGAACGTAAAAAACGCGACGTCCGCGCTGGCCAGTTTTTTACCGATATGCTCATCCCGCGCCTTGGCGGACGGTTCGTAATCGCGATTCGTGAACACTGCGTCAACGCCGCATTCGCGCGCCAGCGCGGGGATCTCGTGCGACGGCACGCCGTGCCGCACGATCATGCCGCCGCCCGCGTCGCGCAGGGTTTTATCGAGTTCGATCAGGCTGGCATGAATAAACGGAACGCGGCGATCGTTTTGAGGTAAGGGAGAGAGAATTTCGCTGTCGAAAACGAAGGTGCACAGCACCCGGCGACAGCGAGTTAGTGCGTGATAGAGTGCAGCATGGTCTGCCACGCGCAGGTCTCGTCGAAACCAGACCAGCCCCAGATCAAAGTCGGCCATCAAGCAGTGCCTTTGCTAAAATTTGAATTATGTCCAAGACTTCCGATCGCATCAATTTGACCAATCAGTTCCTGATCGCCATGCCTAACATGGCCGATCCCACGTTCTCCGGGACTGTAGTCTACCTTTGCGATCACAGCGAGCGCGGTGCGCTCGGCCTGGTGATCAATCGGCCGACCGACATCGACCTCCAATCGCTTTTCAATCGCATCGACCTGAAACTCGAGATCGAGCCGCTCGTGCATCTGCCCGTCTATTTCGGCGGCCCGGTGCAAACGGAACGCGGCTTTGTGCTGCACGATCCGGCCGACGGCGATGTCTACACCTCGTCCATGAGCGTTCCCGGCGGCCTTGCCATGACCACGTCGAAAGACGTGCTCGAAGCGGTCGCGAGCGGCAAGGGGCCCGCGCGGTTCCTGCTCACGCTCGGCCATGCCGGCTGGGGCGCGGGGCAATTGGAAGAAGAAATTGCCAAGAACGGCTGGCTGACCGTGGAAGCCGATCCGCGCATCGTCTTCGACGTCCCCGCCGAGGACAAGCTGCAAGCGGCGTTGTCGCTGCTCGGCGTGTCGCTTTCCATGCTGTCGGGCGAAGCGGGCCACGCATGACGGGTGACGCCCGCATTGACACCCGCACCGAAGCCACGCTGATTGCCTTCGATTACGGCGAGAAACGCATCGGCGTCGCGGTCGGCAACACGTTGACCGGGCACGCCCGGGCGCTGACAGTGTTTGAAAACCGCAGCCGCGAATATCGGTTCGAAGTAGCCGGTCAATTAATCGACGAATGGAAACCCATGACGGTGATTGTCGGATTGCCCATGTATCCCGACGGCACGCCGCACGAAATGACCCAACTCGCCACGCGTTTTGGCAATCAGCTGAACGGTCGCTTCAGTGTGCCGGTGACCTGGGTGGACGAGCGGTATTCATCGGTGGAAGCGAAGGCCGAAATGAAGCGCAACGGCGTGAAGATGAACGCAAAAGGCCGTTACGACGATATCGACGCCGAAGCCGCGCGGGTCATTCTTCAACAATATCTAGACGGACTTCACGACCGATTATGAGTTCCATTGATGCCGAGGCGCTGTATCGCGAGTTGCTGGGGCAGATCCGCGCCGCGTATGGCCAATCGCTGACGCAATCGGGCGCGCCGGTGCTCGCCGGTATTTATAGCGGCGGCGTGTGGCTGGCCGAGCGGCTGGCCAAAGACCTGAACGTGGCTGAATTCGGTGTGGTGAACGTGTCGTTGCATCGCGACGATTACGCTAAAAAGGGCCTGCACAGCCAGGCCAGCCCGACGTCGCTGCCGTTTGAAGTCGACAATCGAAAAATCCTGCTGATCGACGACGTGCTCTCAACGGGCCGGACCGTGCGCGCAGCTCTCAACGAGCTTTATGATTTCGGCCGCCCGGCCGCGGTGGAACTGGCCGTGCTCGCCGATCGCGGCGGCCGCGAGTTGCCCATGGCGGCGCGTTTCGCCGGCGGTGTGGCCGATATACAGGCAAACACCAATCTCGTTCTCACGCGGCGCGATGACGGCACGCTCAGCTTCACGACCGAAACCCGTACGGATTGATTAGAACCGCGCACGGACAGAATCAAGGCAGCGCCGCCTTTCCCCTGACAAAAAACAACGTACCACCAGGATTGACATGAACACGTCCACCCAGGGTTCTGCCGACAGCAGCGAGCCGGATCGAAAACCGGCGTCTTCGCGCTACGGTTTTCTCAAAGGCAATCCGCAGCTTACGAAAAACGGCGAACTCAAGCATCTGCTCACCATTGAAGGACTTCCGCGCGCGATCGTCACGCATATTCTCGATACCGCCGAACAGTTTGTCAGCGTGACGGATCGCGAGATCAAGAAAGTGCCGCTGCTGCGTGGCAAGTCAGTCTTCAACCTGTTCTTCGAAAATTCCACGCGCACCCGGACCACGTTCGAGATCGCCGCGAAGCGACTTTCGGCGGACGTGCTGAATCTGAATATCAATGCGTCGTCCACGAGCAAGGGTGAGTCGCTGCTCGACACCATCAATAATCTCTCGGCCATGCACGCCGATATGTTCGTCGTGCGTCACGCGTCGAGTGGCGCGCCGTATCTGATTGCTGAGCATTGCGCGCCGCACGTGCACGTGATCAACGCCGGCGATGGACGTCATGCACACCCGACGCAGGGTCTGCTCGACATGTACACCATCCGGCACTACAAGAAGGATTTCAGGAGTTTGCGCGTGGCGATTGTTGGCGACATCCTGCATTCACGGGTTGCGCGCTCCGATATCCACGCGCTGACCACGCTCGGCGTGCCCGAAGTGCGCGCGATTGGTCCACGAACCTTGCTGCCGAGCAACCTGAACGAGATGGGCGTGCACGTGTATCACAACCTCGACGAAGGCCTGAAGGACGTCGATGTCATCATCATGCTGCGCTTGCAGAACGAACGCATGAGCGGTTCGTTGCTGCCTTCATCGCAAGAATATTTCAAGTCCTGGGGACTCACGCCGGAGCGCCTTGCGCTGGCCGCGCCCGACGCTATCGTGATGCATCCGGGACCGATGAATCGCGGCGTGGAAATCGATTCGCAAGTGGCCGATGGGCCGCAATCGGTGATCCTTAATCAGGTCACATTCGGGATCGCCGTGCGAATGGCGGTAATGGGCATCGTTGCCGGAAATAATGACTAACACCATGAAGATTCATATTCAGGGCGGCACGCTCATTGACCCGTCCGCGGGCACCGAAACCCGGGCCGATGTGTTTATCGCAGAGGGGAAGATCGTTGCCATTGGCGATGCGCCCGCGGATTTTCAGGCGACTCGGGTAATCGATGCAAAGGGGTTAGCCCTTGCGCCGGGTTTCGTCGATTTGAGCGCGCGGTTACGCGAGCCGGGTTTTGAGCATAAGGCCACGCTCCAGTCAGAAATGGCGGCCGCGGCCGCGGGTGGCGTCACCAGTCTCGTCTGTCCGCCCGATACCGATCCCATTCTCGATGAACCGGGTCTTGTCGAAATGCTCAGGATCCGCGCGCAGAAGTTAAATCAGGCGCACGTGTATCCGCTCGGCGCGTTGACGGTCGGGCTCAAGGGCGAAGCGATCACCGAAATGGTCGAGTTGACGGAGTCGGGCTGCATCGGCTTCTCGCAGGCCGATACGCCGATCGTCAATACACGCACGCTGCTGCGCGCGCTGCAATATGCGACCACGTACGGTTATGCCGTCTGGCTGCGTCCGCAAGACTCTTACATGGCGAGCGGCGGCGTGGCGGCGAGTGGGGCGGTGGCATCGCGGCTGGGGTTATCGGGCGTGCCGGTGTCGGCGGAAACCATCGCGTTGCATACCATTTTGGAGTTGGTGCGGGTGTCGGGGGCGCGTGTGCACTTGTCGCATTTGTCGTCGGTGGCGGGCGTTGCGCTCGTGCGCGAGGCGAAGGCCGAGGGCTTGCCCGTGACGTGCGACGTGACGATTAACCATGTGCATCTGACCGATATGGATATCGGCTATTTCAACTCGCAATTTCGCTTGGATCCGCCGTTGCGCTCGCAGCGTGACCGCGACGCGATTCGGGCGGGGCTGGCCGATGGCACCATCGATGCAATCTGCTCCGATCACACCCCGCTCGACGACGACGAAAAGCTGCTGCCTTTCGCCGAAGCCACGCCGGGTGCGACGGGGCTGGAACTGCTGCTCTCGCTGACGGTGAAATGGGCGCGTGAGGCGCGCGTGCCGCTGGCGAAGGCGCTCACGCGTATCACGAGCGCGCCGGCCGCAGTGCTCAAGCTCAACACGGGGCGTATTGCCGTAGGTGAGGCCGCCGATCTCTGTCTCTTCGATCCCGCTGCCGAATGGCTTGTCGAACCTGCGAAGCTTAAGAGCCAGGGGCATAACTCGCCGTTCCTCGGTTATGAGTTGCCCGCGCGTGTGCTCATGACGCTGGTGTCGGGGCATATCGCTTATGAGGCCAGACAATGAAGCGCGCTGACCGGTCCTGACCATGTTCGCTTTTCGCAAAGTACGGATTTTCGGGCATCTGCTTCACGGCATGTGGACCGTGGCCACGCGTTTCCCCAACGCGACGCCGCAGGTTCGCATGGAGTTGAACCGGCGCTGGTCGATTGAAATGCTCCGCCGTTGCGGGATGAAACTTGTCGTCCACAACGATCAGGCGCGGCTCGATAGCGGCGCGCTGGTGGTGGGCAATCACGTATCGTGGATCGATATCTACGTGGTGAACGCCTGGCGGCCGACGCCGTTTGTATCGAAGGCTGAAGTGCGGCAATGGCCGCTCGTCGGCTGGCTTGCGCAGCAACTCGACACCATTTTCCTTCAGCGTGAAAAACGTAGTGATGCTAAACGCATCATGCATGAGCTGTCGGAACGGCTCGTGCGCGGTGAGCTGATGTGCGTGTTTCCGGAAGGCACGACGTCGCTTGGGCGCGACTTGCTGCCGTTTCACTCCAACCTGTTCCAGGCGGCTGTGTCGGCTTGCAGGCCGGTGCAGCCGATCTGCCTGATGTACGAAGACGCGAACGGCCGGCAGGCGGAAGCGCCGGCTTATATCGATGACCTGACGCTCGCGTTCACGCTGAACGCCATGCTTCGCGATACGCCGCTGACCGCACATCTTTACGTCTGCGATGCGATCGAGCCTGGTGTCGACCGGCGTGTGCTGGCGAAGCAAGCGCAAGCGGCAGTGGAGACGGCGTTGCGGCAGATGCAGGCGGGGTTGAGGGCGCCAGCGGCTGTGGTCAGCGACGACGCGGGGACGGTTGCGGAGTTTTAAGCGGTGACGCCGCGGCAGTGAATCATCTCGGTCGATGATTGGGCCCGGACCAACTCTCCCGAATCCGCCGGACGTACAAAATCATCTCGCCGTCCACGCACGACGCAGATTTATACTTGATTGACCGGGCTACCTCCCAGGCCCGAAACCACCGCATCAAGCATGCGCTATGCGTGCACCCATCGACTTTGAGGGATTCTATGATTCTGGTAACGGGCGGCGCTGGGTTCATTGGCGCTAATTTCGTGCTCGATTGGCTGAACGCCTCTGGTGAAGCCGTGCTCAACGTAGACAAGTTGACCTACGCCGGGAATCTGGGAACGCTCAAGCCGGTGCAAAGCAACCCTAAGCATATTTTCTCGGGAGCGGACATCTGTGACCGCGCCGCGATGGATGCGCTGCTCAGTCAACATAAACCCCGCGCGATCCTGCATTTCGCGGCGGAGAGTCATGTAGACCGCTCCATTCGTGGACCCGCTGAGTTTGTACAGACCAATGTTGTAGGCACGTTCACGCTGCTCGAAGCAGCGCTTGCCTATTGGAAGACCTTAGCCGATGCGGACCAAACGGCGTTTCGTTTTTTGCACGTATCGACGGATGAAGTGTTCGGCTCGCTCGGCACCCACGACGCGCCGTTCTCCGAGACCACGCCGTACGCGCCAAACAGCCCGTATTCCGCGACTAAAGCCGCGTCTGATCATGTGGTGCGTGCTTATCGGCACACCTATGGCCTGCCGGTCGTGACGACGAATTGTTCGAACAATTACGGGCCGTACCAGTTTCCCGAGAAGCTGATTCCGTTGGTCATCGGGAATGCGTTGAGCGGCAATTCCTTGCCCGTTTATGGCGATGGTCAAAATATCCGCGACTGGCTATACATCGGCGACCATTGCGCGGCGATTCGCCAAGTGCTGGCCCATGGCCGGCCGGGTGAAACGTATAACGTAGGTGGTTGGAACGAGAAGACGAACCTTGATGTCGTGCATGCCGTGTGCGACTTGCTGGACCGGCTGAAAGCGAAGCCCTCCGGTTCATACCGCGATCAGATCACCTTTGTGACGGATCGACCGGGCCATGATCGCCGCTATGCCATCGACGCGCGCAAGCTCGAGCGAGAACTCGGCTGGAAGCCGGCGGAAACGTTTGAGACTGGCATCGAGAAAACGGTGCATTGGTATCTCAACAATCAGACGTGGGTCGACGAAGTGGCTTCGGGAGAGTATCGCAAGTGGGTCGAGGCCAACTATGCGCAACGTGCTGAATTCCATCAACCGAACAAGGACTGACGATGGCCCGCAAAGGCATCATTCTCGCTGGTGGCTCGGGTACGCGGCTCTACCCGATCACTTATGTTGTCTCGAAGCAGTTGCTGCCCGTGTACGACAAACCAATGATCTACTACCCGCTCTCCACGTTGATGATTGCGGGGATTCGCGACGTGCTGATCATATCGACACCCCAAGATGCGCCGCGTTTTGAATCGATGTTTGGTGATGGCAGCCAGTGGGGCATGAACATCCAGTACGCGGTGCAGCCATCGCCGGACGGACTGGCGCAGGCGTTCATCATCGGCAAGGCGTTCATTGGCAGCGATCCTTGCGCGCTGATCCTTGGCGACAATATTTTCTACGGCCATGATCTCGGCAAGCAACTCGAACATGCCAGTGCAAAGACCGACGGCGCGACCGTTTTTGCGTACCACGTGCAGGATCCCGAGCGTTACGGCGTGGTCGAATTCGATGCGAATTATCGTGCGTTGTCGATTGAAGAAAAGCCGGCGGCGCCGCGTTCGAACTACGCGGTGACCGGCCTTTATTTCTACGATAACAACGTCTGCGAGATCGCGGCCGATATCAATCCGTCGCCGCGCGGGGAGCTCGAAATCACCGATGTGAATTCGTTTTATCTCGCGCAGCGCAAGCTAGAAGTGGAGATCATGGGGCGAGGGTTTGCGTGGCTCGATACCGGCACGCCCGATTCGCTGATGGATGCCGCCATGTTCATCGCGACATTGCAGAAACGCCAGGGCCTGGTGGTCTCGAGTCCTGAAGAAATTGTGTATCGTCGCGGATGGATTGACGGCGAACAATTGTTAAAGCTTGCTCACCCACTCGCAAAAACTGCCTACGGGCAATATTTGCTCAACCTAGTCAAGAACCACGCCGCATGGTCATCCACGTAACTGATACGGCGCTGCCGGAAGTCGTGGTCATCGAACCAGAGGTGTTCGGCGATGCCCGCGGCTTCTTCTACGAAAGCTTCAACAGCCGCGACTTCAGCGAGCATGTTCAGGCAGGCGTTGAATTCGTGCAAGACAACCATTCCCAATCGGGCCGCGGCGTTTTGCGCGGCTTGCACTATCAGACCGAGCATGCGCAGGGCAAGCTAGTGCGCGTAATGGACGGCGAGGTGTTCGACGTTGTCGTCGATATCCGGAAAAGCTCCCCTCAGTTCGGCAAATGGAGCGGCGTGAAATTGTCGGCGGAGAATCGTCGGCAGGTATGGGTGCCGCCGGGGTTCGCGCATGGCTTTGTCGTGCTGTCGGAGTCGGCGCAGTGCCTGTATAAGACGACCGATTACTGGTATCCGGAACACGAGCGAATACTACTCTGGAATGATCCGGCGATCGGTATTGAATGGCCGATCAACTTCGAGCCAATGCTTTCCGCGAAGGATGCGGCGGGCTTGCGTCTGGCAGACGCGGAGCACTTTGCGTGAGCGCCCGCAGATGAGCATCGAACCAGAACGCAAACTGATTTTGTTGACGGGCGCCAACGGTCAAATTGGTTTCGAACTGGCGCGTACGTTGCAGAGTCTGGGACACGTCGTGGCGCTGGACCGAGAAGGTCTTGATCTTGCGGACTTCGAACAGGTTCGACGGATCGTGCGTGAATTATCGCCGGCGCTGATTGTGAACGCGGCGGCTTATACCGCTGTGGATTCCGCCGAAAGCGACGTCGTTAACGCAATGCGTCTTAACGCCGAAGCACCGGATATTCTGGCGCAGGAGGCGAAGCGTTTAGGCGCGCTGCTCGTTCACTACTCGACAGATTACGTCTTCGATGGCACGAAAGACGGCGCGTACGAAGAAGACGATGCCGCGAATCCGTTGAACGTTTACGGCACGAGCAAGTTGGCCGGCGAGCACGCGATTGCCGCGTCAGGTTGCGCGCATCTGATCCTACGGACGAGCTGGGTGTATGGCGCGCGGGGCAATAACTTCTTACAGATGATGCTGCAGCTTGGCGCGCAACGGGAGGAGTTGAGCGTGGTGGCAGATCAGATAGGCGCACCGACATGGTCCCGGACCATCGCTACGATAACGGCTAAGGTGTTGTCCCAGCTTGTTGTCCAGGACCGCGACGAGTGGTTGCGATACTCGGGCGTTTACCACCTGACGGCTTCCGGTGCGATCTCGTGGTGCGGCTTCGCTCATGCCATTTTCGACATGTCGACGCTGAAGCAGAAACCCGTGGTCAAGGCGATCCCTGCGGCAGCTTATTCGCCGTATCCCGCGGCGGCTCGCCCACGCAATTCGCGCTTGTCTAACCAGAAGCTGTTCGCAACTTTTGGACTAACGTCGCCCGACTGGCGTGAGGCGTTGGAACACTGCATGGTGGATCTGCTGGTAAATCCGTAAATTGCCAAGCAGAGCATTCGGTCGATTATTCAGTCGATTACCGCGCGGCAGTCCGAACATTCCACTTGCGTCACCGTACGTTCGGCAGGGTTGTTGACCAATTGCATTGCCGTCAGCTTTTGTCCCCATACGCAGCCTGAATCGAGGCCGATGACGTTATCGCGAATGACGAGACCCAACGCAGCCCAATGGCCGAACACGACGGTCACGTCCGCGGTCCCGCGCGAAGGCACGTCGAACCAGGGCATGAAGCCCGGAGGGGCGGAGTCCACACTGCCGCTGGAGGAGAAATCCATGTCGCCTTCAGCTGAACAGAAGCGCAGGCGCGTTAGCGCATTGCACACCACGCGCAGACGGTCGCTGCCTTTGAGCTTGGGTTTCCATCGCACCGGCTCGTTGCCGTAGAGACTCGCGAGCGTTTCTTTCCAGTTAGCCGCGTGGAGAGCGCGCTGGAATTCATCGGCGAGTTCGAGAGTTAGTGCCACGTCCCATTGCGGCAGGACGCCCGCATGAACCATCAGCATGCCATGATCGAAATGCGCAATTGGACGATGCCGGACCCAGTCGAGGAGATCGGCGGCGTCGGGCGCGGCCAGGATTTCGTCGATGGTGTCGCCCTTCTTCGACTTCCGAATACCCGCGGATACAGACAGCAGGTGCAAGTCATGATTGCCAAGGACGGCGACGGCACGGTCGCCGAGGGCGATCAGGTCACGCAGTGTAGCGAGTGATTGGGGGCCGCGATTGATGATGTCGCCGGCGAACCACAGCGGCGTGGCGTCGCTCGGCGCGGCTTTCGCCAGAAGACGCTGGAATGCTTCGCGGCAACCCTGGATATCGCCGAAAGCAAGAGGAGCGGGGCGTTGCGGGAATAAAGATGCCATGTAGGAACAGTGCGAAGGATGAATCTATTGCCGGCACGGGCGCGGCGCGTGAACGAAGCTCGTTGCCGGGCAGCCCTATGGAGAGTCTTGCTTGGCCGAAGCCGTTCTGCAGATGCCGGGTAGTGTGACGGGCTTGCGTAGGCTCGTGCTCTTGCTGCGCAAGCAGGTATGTTCGACATAGGATCATAACCGAGGCGGCTGATGGCTTGCTCGGGCGTTGAACGTTATCTACCAACTATTTGAGTTGCGGGCTTATTAGGCGCGTCGGCTGGGCCATTTGAGGTTAATCGGCCCCCACACTCCCTTCTTGAAGGTCTTGCGCGCATTTTTAATGATTTTTTGCTCGTTTTTCACTGTTTACAATCGCGACGATGCGGAGCCATGTCGAAACCGCTCATTGGCGAATTCTCAAATCGGATTTGACAATCTTCTTATTAATCTTGCAACACGTTGTTATAGCCGATTCAGGTGATCAATCCGTTCGGTTGCTGCAATTTTTTCCGGGCTTAGCTTTTCCAAGTCCGCGCGTCGGATTTGCCACCTCATTACGCGCTGGCGGCCGTTGTGCGCGCCGTAGAAGCCGAAGTCCTACGCCGACGATGCGTTTTGCGCGTCGGATATAATCGCAGCATTTTTAGGCCATTCTCCACCAACGCGCCGGGTTCGCGTGATGGTGGGTTTTTCCAAGGGAGATGGAATGACGAGCGCAGTTGTAACTGGCATCACCGGGCAGGACGGGGCATATCTGACAAAGTTGCTGCTGGAAAAGGGCTATGACGTCCACGGCACATACCGGCGCACGAGTTCGGTCAGCTTTTGGCGGATGGAGGAACTGGGTGTCCTGAATCATCCCAAACTGCATCTCGTTGAACACGACCTGACCGATCTGGGCGCGTCAATCCGCCTGCTCGAAAAAGCGCAACCGCGCGAACTTTATAACCTGGCGGCGCAAAGCTTTGTGGGCGTGTCGTTCGACCAGCCAGGGACAACCGCCGAGATCACCGGCGTTGGGGCGCTGAATCAGTTGGAAGCCATCCGCATTGTCGATAAATCGATTCGCTTCTATCAAGCGTCGACGTCGGAAATGTTCGGTAAAGTGCAGGCCATTCCGCAGAAGGAAGATACGCCGTTCTATCCGCGCAGCCCCTATGGCGTCGCCAAGCTGTACGCGCACTGGATCACGATCAACTATCGTGAGTCCTACGACATTTTCGGTTCGAGCGGCATCTTGTTCAACCACGAATCGCCGTTGCGCGGCCGTGAGTTCGTCACGCGCAAGATCACGGATTCGGTCGCCAAGCTTTCGTTGGGCAAGCTCGATGTGATCGAACTAGGCAATCTGGACGCCAAACGTGACTGGGGTTTTGCAAAGGAATACGTTGAAGGCATGTATCGCATGCTGCAGGCCGACGAACCCGATACGTTCGTGCTCGCCACCAACCGTACGGAAACCGTGCGTGATTTCGTGACCATGGCGCTCAAGGGCGTAGGTATTGAAGGCCAATGGCGCGGCGAAGGCGAAAAAGAAGAATGCGTCGATCCGTCCAACGGGAAGGTGATCGTGCGAATCAATCCGAAGTTCCATCGTCCGGCCGAAGTCGAATTGCTGATCGGTGACGCGACGAAGGCAAAGGAAAAGTTGGGCTGGGAACCGAAGACCACGCTTGAGCAGCTGTGCAAGATGATGGTTGAGGAAGATCTGCGCAGGAACAAGGCAGGCTTCTCGTTCTGATCGCCGGACAGGCTGGCTCAGTTTATCGACGTCGGCCCTGTTGATGACAATGTCGCGCTGGATTGTTTGCGTTGTATTTGCAAGACAGCGCGGCTTTTGCGGATAGTCTGCTGGGCTTGCGCGGGGAGCAGGTACGTCGCGTGCAATCAAATGTCCCCCAGTAGATTAGAGGACGACAGCATCCTCCGGCGTCGGGCACTATCCCTGTCTTTGGCTGTGCATAGAATAAGCTTCAGTCTGGTCGCCGAAAACCTCAACGTACAGATCAAAGCACAGCGGAATTTATGGTAACGGACGATTTTTATCGTGCATTCGAAGACCGGTTTCGGGGCAATCGCGACCTGATCAAGGCGCGGCAGAGCGTCTATCTGCCCATCGTCGATGCGCTGCTTCAGCGCGTCCCAAAGAAGATAGTCGATATCGGCTGCGGCCGTGCGGAATGGCTTGAGTTGTTGGCCGGGCGCGGGTTGTCGGCAGTCGGGCTCGATCTCAACGACGAATTCGTGGCGAGGGCTCGGCAAGCCGGACTGTCAGTCATCAAGGGCGAGGCGACCGACTACCTTGGTCAGCAGCCCGATCAGTCTTGCGCATTGGTCAGCGCATTTCACGTGGTCGAGCACCTCGGCTTCGAGACGTTGCTCACGTTCATGAAGCAAGCGCATCGCGTTCTGGACGACGGCGGCGCAATGCTGCTGGAAACGCCCAATCCTGCGAACCTGGTAGTGGGCGCATGCAATTTCTATCTGGACCCGACTCACGAGCGTCCGATCCCATCTATTTTGCTGAGCTTTGCCGCAGAATTTTCCGGCTTCGAGCGCGTGGTCGTGGTGCCGGTGAATCGTGATTTTCTGCAGAACAACCTTGAGTTGTTGCCGGCTGAGTTGTCGGGTGCGAGCGTCGTCAACAAAGTGGTGTCGGCGCTGGATCAGAATTTCATGCAGGCGCCCGATTACGCCATCATCGCATTCAAGAAAGCAGACAATGAGTCGATTCCAATTGCTGAGTCTCTGGTTGCGGCATCGGCGTTGCCCATCTCGCAAAAGGAGACCGAGGACGTGAACGAACTGTTTGCAGGGCTACTCAAGGCGGAAAGGGAAAAAGCGGCGCTGCAGGGGAAGGCCGAGCTAGCCGAAAAATTAACGCGGGACGCACAGTGGAAACTGCAGGAGATGCAGGGCCGGCTCGAATTGGTCCAGGCGCGTTTGCTCGACGCTAAAGCACGAGCAGCCGCAGCCGAGGAAGCGGCGGCTGCGGCAAATAAACGTGTCGTCGAAATGCTCAACAGCAGTAGCTGGCGGCTGTCGTCGCCGTTGCGCTTTGTGGGACTGGCGGGACGAAGGATTGGAACGTCGCCGGGTGCTGCCAACCGTACCGTGAAGCTCGGGATGCGCCATGCGATGGCTTATGTGCAATCGCGTCCGGTGCTCAAGCAGCGAGTTGCGAACGTGCTGGCGCGGTTTCCGCGCTTGCGTGCACGGATCGTGCGCTTCACGGGGCTCCAGGCGGCGCAAGGCGTGGTTTCGGGCTCGCCGCTTCCCGCGGTCGAGACCATTGAACGGATGACGGCGCGCGGGCGTGCGATCTATCACGATCTGCTGAGCGCTAGGAATGGCCGCACACAATAAAATTTTCCGGTACTGCCATGCGTATTGTTTTGGATCTTCAGGGATGTCAGTCGGTCAGCCGGCTTCGGGGCATCGGCCGCTATAGTCTTGCGCTTGCCAAGGCCATTGTTCGCAATGCGGGCGAGCATGAAGTATGGATCGTGCTGAGTGATCTTTTTCCAGATTCTATCGAGGAGATCCGCGCTTCGTTCGAGGGCTCGTTGCCCTCCGGGCGAATTGCCACGTTCTCTCTTCCGCGGCTCATGCCCTATCAGGGTATGCACGACTGGCGCACGCGTGCGGCCGAATTGATCCGCGAATACGCGATCGCAGAACTCGAACCGGATCTTGTGCATATCAGCAGCCTGTTCGAGGGTTACGTGGATACGTCCATGACCTCGGTCAAGGCGTTCGACAAAACCACCTTGGTCGCGGTCACGCTGTATGACCTCATCCCGTTTTTGAATCCCGCGAAATATCTGCCCGACGAGGAGCGCAAGCGGCACTACTACGCCAAGATCGACGCGTTGAAACGCGCAGATGTGCTGCTTGCCATTTCCGAGTACTGCGGTGAGGAAGCTCAGCGGGAGCTCGCCATACCCGATTCCAACATCACGAATATTTCGTCGGCCGTTGCGGATTCGTTTGTGCGTGCGGAGTTGAACGAGGCGGACGTCCGCAGGCTGTACAGCCGCTTTGGGATATCACGTCCGTTTTTGATGACGACGGGCATTGTGGAGCCGCGTAAAAATCTCGATGGACTGATCGTTGCGTATTCGAAGCTAGCCAGGGAGTTGCGGCAGCGGCATCAGTTATTCATCGTTTGCCAGCCGACCGAACTGGACCGGGCGCGTTTAAATGAGCTTGCGCGCAAGCACGGTATGAGCGCCGACGAACTCGTACTCGCCAACTATGTATCCGATCGCGATCTCATTGCGCTGTACAGCCGGTGTCATCTGTTCGTGTTCCCTTCGTTGCATGAGGGATTTGGTTTGCCTGCGCTCGAAGCAATGGCGTGCGGTGCCGCGGTGATCGGATCGACGGCGACCAGCGTTCCTGAGGTGATCGGGCGCGAAGACGCGCTGTTCAATCCGCTCGATCTGGATCAGATGTCGGAAATGATGGGGCGCGCGTTGACCGACGAGGCTTACTGGCAATCGTTGCGCAATTCGGCTCCGGAGCGGGTCAGCAAGTTCTCCTGGGACGCGACGGGGCGCCGGGCGGTCAGGGCGTTCGAAAATGCACACGCGCAGCGCAAGGCTGCCCAGCCGCCAACAACTGCTTCGATGATTGATTGGACGAACGCGCAAAGCAGATATCGCGGGTTGATTGGTGCGCTGGCGCGGTTAGGCAGTTCAGCCTCCGACGCGGATTTGATTGGCGGTGCGGACGCAATTGCTGCGAACCAGCGTTCCGGCCACATGCCTCAACTTTTGATCGACGTATCGGTTCTAAGCGCATTTGATGCTAAATCAGGCATTCAACGCGTGACCCGATCCATTCTTTTAAGCTTACTGAACTCACCGCCAGCAGGCTGGAAGATCAGGCCTGTCCGGCTTGATCGCGACCATATGACCTACCGGTATGCCAATACGTACTTGCGTAGTTTGAATGCCGGTGATGAGGTAACAGAAGCCGAGGATGAGTGGGTCGACACGCAGCAAGGGGACATTTTCCTTGGCCTCGATCTCATTGCAGATACGGCTCCCGCTGCAGTGGGCTGGTTTGTCGCTCAGCGTAATCGCGGCGTGAAGATTTATTTCATCGTCTATGACCTGCTGCCGGTGCTTAGACCGGAATGGTTTCACGAGGGCATCGCGTTGTGCTTTCCATCGTGGGTGGAGACCATTTCGCGCGTGTCCGATGGCCTCATCGGCATCTCGCGAGCAGTCACGGACGACGTGAACAGTTGGCTGGATCGTGCGAATCCTGATCGGCTGCGCGACTTGAAACTAGGGTATTTTCACCTTGGCGCCGATATTGAAAACAGTCAGCCGAGTGCAGGACTTCCCGACGATGCTGGCAAGGTGCTCGATGCGTTGCGCGCCAAACCGACGTTCGTCATGGTCGGTACGGTCGAGCCGCGCAAAGGACACGTACAGGCATTCGCCGCCTTCGAGCAGCTATGGGCTGAGAATGTCGATGTGAACCTGGTGATCGTGGGCAAGGTGGGCTGGGGCGTGGAGGGTCTTCCTGAGCGGTTGAATCAGCACGCGGAACAAAACGATCGCTTCTTTTGGCTACAGGGCATTAGCGACGAATATCTTGAGCGCGTTTACGGCGCGTCGTCGTGTTTGTTGGCGGCGTCATTGGGTGAAGGCTTTGGACTGCCGTTGATAGAAGCGGCGCAGAAGGGGCTACCGATCATTGCGCGAGATATTCCTGTGTTTCGTGAGGTGGCGGGGGACCACGCGTTCTATTTCGACGGTGATGCACCGCAGGCGCTTGCAAGTGCGGTGCAAGCGTGGATCGAGTCGGATGAGACGGGCCTTGCGCCTTCGTCGGTGCTGATGCCGTGGCTTACTTGGAAGCAAAGCGCTGAGCAACTTAGTGCCGTTGTCCTTGATGGCGAGTGGTATGAGGTTTGGCGAAAGCCGCATAGCGATGCGACTTAGGAAGCAGATTGGCGCATAGCGCGATTTGCGTCCGTCCTGCAAATGTGGAATTCGCTTGCAGCAATTTAAGGAAGGGATCGTTGCGAACGTTTTGCACGCAACTGTTGGCCTTCTTTTTTCACGAGCACGGTGAGGGAATGCCGCGTACGAGCTTGTCGCTTGGCTGATTCTGGATATATCCCGGATCGAAATCCTAACGCGGCAAGCCCCCATTTCGACTGTCTGGCCGAGGAGTTGTCATGTTCCAAAAGAAACAGCCGAAAGCTGTGGACGACTCACAGAAGATCTATTCGATCGAATCATTCCCGCTCTGCCCACCGCTTCCCTTGCCGCAGGGTGTGACAAGGGATGAGTTGTACGATTGGGTCAGAACTGTACGCGTTGAAGGTGCGCCCGATTCGATTTCGCAATACTTCGAACAAGACTTCGAGCGGTTCGTTCGCACACTTGCTTTGGTGGACGTTGCCACCGCAAAATCGTCAGGTCCGATGACCGGTCTTGAACTAGGCGCCAATCCGTATTTCACTACGATGCTGTTGCGTAAATTCACATCGGTTGAATGGCGTTTGGCAAATTACTTTGGTCCGCAAGCACCAACAGGCGAAGCGATGCAGCGGGTGTTTGTCGACCCGTTCAAGAGTTCCGGGCCGCGAACCCATGAGGACCTTGCTTATTCGCACTTCAATATAGAAGAAGACTCATATCCGTTTGAAGCGGGCTCATTCGATATTGTCCTCTTTTGTGAAATCATCGAGCATTTGCTGAACGACCCGTGCAAGGTGCTACGCGAAATCAAACGTGTTCTTAAGGACGATGGCACGCTTGTGCTCACCACGCCGAATGTCAACCGTCTCGAGAACGTTGCTCGAATGATAGTGGGTGCGAACATCTATGACCCCTATAGCGGTTACGGTCCGTATGGCCGTCACAACCGCGAATACAACAAGCACGAGCTTTACCTGATGCTCACGTACCTTGGCTTCACCGTCGACGAGATTTTTACTGCGGACGTGAATCCCAATCTCACTGCGAACTATCTGGATCCGGGCAAGTTTGGAGCGTTGATCGACTATCGCCAGCACGACCTCGGGCAATATATTTTTGTCCGGGCGCGTAAGTCGGGCGAGGACCGAGGGAAAAAGCCAGCGTGGTTGTATCGGTCTTATGATTCGGGGGAGTTGGAGTAGGGTAATGGCGTGTACCGCGTAACTCCGGCGACGCGACGTACCGAGCGGAACGACGCGCGCCAGCGACCGGAGTTCAGCCGCTGACTTTACGCCGGCCGGATTGTTGCGCCGAGCCATCGGACACCGATTGCGCATGAGCGAGCGGGGAAGTCATCGAGCCAATCCCCCGAGAACGGTTGGTCGTCAATGCGCAGCGTGACGCCTTCGGCATCAACTTTGAAGCGGATCTTTCCAGACAACGGCAGACCATGAACCGAAATATTGGCGCGTCTGGTCCAGGTGCGTCCGTCGTGAACCCACCGGCTCAATTCCGCCTGAGTGTCGTCCATGCGTTGAAGCAGTAGCGCATCCATGTCTGAATCGCCGCCGTTGCCGCGATATGCAACGATCGCCATATGCGATTCACCCGCCGGATAATCGAGCGAATATGAAAAGTCGAGATCCTGCTCCAGGCGATTCTGAGTGCGGTGGACAAACAGACAGAGATCGAGCGGGGCGGCCGTCTGACCGCCATTTTCGGCGGGGAGGGGAGACCCGAAGACCAGATCGAATGTCTTCCACATCGCCTTGGATTGCTGTGCGCGATTCGACGCGTTCAGGCGTTCAGCCGCCATGTCGACCCGGCAATCACGCTTCAGAAGCGAATCGAGTCCGGCAAACAGGTGGCCGTGATGTGCTTCATCTTTGACGTTGAGCAAACGGACTTCATGAACAGCGCCGTACGAACCGAGGCAAAAATAATCGAGCGCTTTCCACGTTTTCCGATCAAGCAACCATAAGCCGCTCATCGAGTGCCGCCGCGACGCGCGTTCCGTCTTCTGGCTCTCTCCGACCAGTACAAAGTCGGCCGCCACCGCCAATCCACGGGTATAGACGGGACTGCCTGAATCCCACAGGACCGTGTTGTTGTTGAGATCAATGAGCGAGCCAGCCTCGCTATGGCAGGAAATTCGCTGGCCGTCGTCAGCGACCCAAATGTTGTGCAGACCGCTGCGATCTTTCACAGGTTCGAGCGCGCTTAATTCCAGGTCCGGGAGACTGAACGTGGCAAGTGCCGAGCCTTTTCCATGCCGATGGGCGATTACGTAGAGAATGCCTGCCTTCTCGAACACCGAGTTCAAGTGGTCGCCCGGCACGTCGCCAAGCGATAGCCTGTCCCACCGCGCATCGGATATCCTCGCTTCTTGCAGCAGGGTTGGCTTGGCGGGATCGAAAATAGAGATGGAATTGCGACCGGTATTCGTACAAATGATCCGGCCGTCGGATGCAACCGCGATCTGATGCGGCTGGGAAAGAAACGGCCGTGTGGTGTATGGGCCTTCGGATACGACGCCTACTTCCGACATCGCGTACGAAGAAACGTCGGTCAGCTCACTATTTTCAAGCATCGAGTGGGAGAGGATCAGGTCCATCCCATTCTGTCGCCAGCTAATTCCGTAATACTCGGGTCTGTCCCATTCGAGAGGTGTCACCTCTTTCGATTTCAACTCAACTAATAACAATGCACGCACCGTGGCAACGACGGCATATAAGGGATCACTGCCCGGAAGCTCGTTCACTTTCATCCTCAGAATAAAAACTGGACGGGAATATTGGCGTCGTTAACCTAACGCAACGTTGCGGTAATTTCGCATTTCTCAAGAACGAGTGCAGTCAACTGGCGAACCGATTCATCGGAGGTCTGCGTGTCGGTATTCAGCAATAGCGCCGGCTTCAACGGCTCCTCATAGATAGAGGAAATACCGGTGAAATTTGCAATTTCGCCACGCTTCGCCCTCGCGTAATGGCCCTTGGGATCGCGTGTCTGGCAAACCGACAGCGGACAACGGCAATAAATTTCGAGAAAGTCGCCGTTTGGAACCATTTGCTTAATGAGTTCACGCGCGTGACGAACGGGCGACACCAGCGCAACAATGACAACTATTCCTTGATCCAGAAACATTTTCGCCGTTTCAGCGACCCGACGCACATTTTCGTTGCGGTCTTTCTCGGAAAAACCAAGATCCGTGCATAAGCCTAGTCGAATATTATCGCCGTCGAGGGTGGCGGTCTGCAGGCCGTGATCGTAAAGAGTTTGTTCGGTCGCCCGAGCAATTGTAGATTTGCCTGAACCGGGCAAACCGGTTAGCCAGACAACTGCGCCTCGATGGCCGTTCCTTGCCTCGCGCTGAGCCCGACTGACAGCGACCGGCTGGCCGACCACGTTGCTCGACGGCGCGGACAGCGAATTTTCACGGCGGAGATTGGTTTTTTCCATGGTTATTCTCATTTCGTGCGCAACACGTTTTAAGAGCCGAAGCCTGCCCGGCCTCGCGGTACATCGCTTAAACACGAATTGGCACATTCGACGCTCTCAAATCGTCGATAAAAAATTTATATTGCCGGCGCACATTTGAATTCAGAACGGGCAGCATTTCCAGGCAATAGGAGAGAATTATACCCAAGCACCACACAAGAACGCACCCCGGAGATGTCGTAACATTTTGTATCTCCCCGTTACTCGATATTACCGAAACGTGTCTTTTGCTACATGTTACGAATAATGAAGAATCGATTTTGTTACCTATCATTTCAACACGAGAGTCGTTGTTAGGGCGATATTTTTGCCGCATTCCCGCGAAATAATGGTTCTGCGTGGATCAGTAGTTAAACCTATAAGTACGGAAATTATTGCAGTGCAGCAAAGGCCTCTCCCAAGTCAGGAAATCCTTCATGACAAGAGGCTTCAACGTTCTTATTTTGTAATAATAACGCAGGCTTTCAGGGACCACAAATATCTTTCTCAACGTGCTCGTCGATCGGTCGCGAAGATACGGCTAATCGGCCGCCATGCGGTATGCGATTTGTTTCCATTAAAACAGCCCGGCGCAGGTCTGTGAGTCAAACGCGTTGCGATTGATGCCGGGTGTCCTAATCACACCTCGCCGACAGTGAAACGATCGGTAATAATTGCTCGATCTAGCTGAGTTGGTGCAAAAGGTACCTTGCGCTTTGCCGCGATCTATTAACACTGCTTGCTTGGCCGACCCTGTGAACGAGAGAGTGAGTTCACGTAAAATGCCGCTTTCCTGGTGCGGAATGGAGTCTCGTTTCCGCGCAATTCGATCTGTTTAGCGGTCAAATTACCGTATGTCTGCGCGTCCCGGGGCGCGGGCCGGAGATCGGTCGCTTTTTCTGCGCCTTGCCAAGCTCCGGGATACCGAAAGCAGGTCGCTGGACACAAGTTGGTGGACCTCAACCCCGTCCAAGTCTAAAATCGTGGAACTTTTCTCGAGAAATTGCTTTATATGCGCAAGAGTTCCACTGTAAGCGCGCTGTCCGATATCTCGGCAGCAACGCGCCGCTTTTCGTTGGTCGGAATGCTCGGCTGGCAAGATGTTCGCCAACGTTACAGGCGCTCAGCACTTGGACCGCTCTGGCTGACCATCAGTATGGGTGTGATGATTGGCACGATCGGCATTGTCTTTGGCACGATTTTCAAGTCGCCTATGGCGGAATTTCTGCCTTTCATTGCTATTGGTATTATTTTGTGGGGATTCATATCAACGGTTGTTACTGAAGGCTGCACAGGATTTATTGCCGCTGAGGGCATTATAAAGCAGTTGCCCATTCCGTTGTTCGTTCATATCTTGCGCATGATATGGCGCAATATCCTGATCCTCGGACATAATATCGTTATTTTTCCGATTATCCTTTTAGTGGTCGGAAAGCCGCTGCATCTGACTGCATTTCTGTCCATCGCCGGTTTTTTGCTGCTTTTATTGAATCTGACGTGGATTGCTTTGATCCTCGCTCTTTTATGCGCGCGGTACCGGGATCTGGCGCAAATCGTCGGCAGCGTTCTGCAGGTCGTGTTTTATCTGACGCCGATTATGTGGATGCCAAAACATTTGCCGCGAGCGGCCAGCTTTTATTTACTGGATTTCAACCCTGCATATCATCTGCTGGAAATTGTTCGCGCTCCGTTGCTCGGAGATCTTCCGACAATGACGAACTGGGTTGTTGCGTGTGCAATGGCATTGGCGGGCTGGTTATTCGCAGTCGTGCTTTACGGACGTTATAAGCGACGCATTGCTTACTGGCTGTAACCAAGACGGAAATTATGGCATTTATTGAATTCGAGAACGTCAGCGTCGATTTCGCAATCTACAACGCGAATGGCAGGTCGCTGAAAAAAAGGCTGATGCAAGTCGCGACGGGTGGGCAAATTGGCGCGGACAAGGACGGGCGCGTCGTCGTGCGTGCGCTTG
Organism: Caballeronia sp. LjRoot29; assembly: GCF_964252755.1. Taxonomy (NCBI): domain Bacteria; kingdom Pseudomonadati; phylum Pseudomonadota; class Betaproteobacteria; order Burkholderiales; family Burkholderiaceae; genus Caballeronia; species Caballeronia sp. LjRoot29. Next base: position 41,916 of record NZ_CAXUPU020000046.1, read on the forward strand.
AAGGGTTGAGCTTCACGCTGCGTGACGGTGACCGCGTGGGCCTCCTCGGACACAACGGCGCGGGCAAAAGCACATTATTGCGTCTGCTGGGCGGGGTGTACGAACCGTCGGCGGGGACCGCGGTCATTCGGGGCGAAATTGGCTCGCTGATCGATATTTCGCTTGGAACAGACCCCGAAGCAACCGGGCGCGAAAATATCTACATGCGCGGAGCCCTGCTCGGCATGACGCGCGGGCACATCAAGAAGCAAATCGACGAAATCATCGACTTTTCCGAACTGGGCGATTTTGTTGACATGCCGATGCGCACCTATTCGACGGGTATGCATCTGAGGCTCGCGTTCGCCGTGTCGACTATTGTGAGGCCGGAGATTTTGCTGATGGATGAATGGCTTTCGGTCGGCGACGAGGGTTTCAAGCACAAGGCCGAACTGCGCATGACCGAACTGGTCAAGGCAACCAACGTGCTGGTGATCGCATCGCACTCACGCGAGCTCATTGCGCACACGTGCAATCGCGTGCTCTGGCTTGAGCACGGCAAGCTCAAGATGGACGGTGATCCGCAGACGGTTCTGGATGCCTATTTCGGCGTGGAGGCGAAAGCAAATGCGTGAGGCTGATCGACACTCCGCTGGGTCGAATGGCGGGAGCCCGCCATCGCCACGCAGGCCCTCCTTGTTAAAGCGTGCCGCTCGAAAAGCCGTTCGAATCGTTTACCGCATGGCCCTTCCGGTGGTTCGCCCTCTTGCCTTTCGGACTCGTCGATATCTCGCTCAAACCGTACAGGATGAGCTTCGAGGCGTGAGGGACGAGCTCCAGCGCACGATTGCGGACTTGAAACATGACGTTCGTCAGGCTCATGTCATGCAGCTTGGCGCTCTGCATGCGGCGACGGCCAGCGTGCAGTATGAAGTGTTGGTAAATGCACAACACTGGCACGACACCGGCTTCACAGATGCTCAAAGGCTGTCTCTTGGTTTGCACCAGAATATTCAGGTTTCCAGAGAGTCGGTCAGAGAGGAGGTGCTTCGATCCCACGACAACGCTACTCGCGAGTTGCAGGCCGCAGTCGCCACGATGCGAGAGACCATGCAATTGGCAACGGATGCTTACATCACCAGCATGTCCTCCCGCCTTGATCGTATTGAGGACTTCGGCGCGGCTTCTGCGCGGCGGGTGGCGGTCCATAGCGACCATGACACCGTCCTGGTGAAGACGCCGGCAGGTTATGTGCTGTGCGCAGATTCCGATCATGCGGTGCTCGCCGGGCTCATTGAAACGGGTGACCAGAGATGTGGTGTGCGCTTGCTGATACAGGAATTTCTCGAGCCAGGAGACACGTTTGTCGACGTCGGCGCACACCTTGGACTTTTGTCGCTCGCCGCCGCCCGGGCCATGCATGGCAGGGGAAAGATATTTGTTTTCGAGCCATTCCCGGGCACGCGTAGTCTGCTGGAAAGGTCTTTCAGGATGAACGGCTTCGCCGACATGATCGAGGTCCATGGCGCTGCAGTTTCAAACCGTGTAGGTGAAACAACATTGTTCCTTGGTACGACGAGCGAGCGCCACTCCCTCATTCCGCTCGACCTTCCAGGCGGCTACATGAAGGAACAGATCGACGTTCCATCGGTTACCCTGGACAGTGCCCTGCCAAGCGGGCAAGCCGTCAATCTATTGAAGATCGATGCCGGGGGAGCGGAGCTCGACGTTATCGAGGGAGCTCGTTCCTTGATATCTGGCAATCCGAATATGGCGCTGATCGTGGAATTGTCGTCGGCCCATTTGAAGCGGGCCGGTCATTCGCTTGATCAGTGGTTCGAGGCTTTCGCCGTGCTGGGACTCATTTATTTTGCGATCAATCCGGACACTGGCGTGCTGGAAAATGTCCCTTCGGAGCAGCTTGCCATGGCGGACAGCGCCAATCTGTTCTTTGCTCGACCGGATTCGCTCGCATGGAAAAAACTGGACCTGAAAGCATGAAAGGTATCGTCGTCATAGGTGCGGGAGGCCATGCGAAGGTGTGCGTCGAAAGCTTGCTCGGCATGGGCGAGGCGGTCGACTTCTGCATTGGAGACACCCCAGGTCAAGATTATTGCCTGAGCATTCCCGTTCTGATGGGCGATGAGAACCTCGCCCGTTTGCGGGACGAAGGTTACACGCGTGTGTTCGCTGCAATCGGGTCCAATCGGTTGAGAGCGCGACTGGCCGATCTGGCCGTTGCGCAAGGCTATGAACTGGTTAACGCAATCAGTCCATTCGCGGTCATCTCGCCGACGGCCCGCCTGGGCGTTGGGATCGCGATCATGGCGGGTGCTGTCATCAATGCGGAAGCGTTTGTGGGCGACTTGGCGATCGTCAATACAGGAGCGTGTGTCGATCACGACTGTAGAATTGGCAAGGCCGTGCATGTTGCGCCGCAATGCGGACTGGCGGGGAACGTCACTGTTGGAATCCAAAGCTTTCTCGGCATTGGGAGCCGGGTGATTCCGGAAATTCACATCGGTTCGGAAGTCATGATCGGCGCAGGAAGTGTCGTAATCTCCGATATAGATGATAATCAAACGGTCGTCGGAGTGCCTGCGCGACCGCTTATACGTTGAGAGAAACCAAGTGAATAGAATTTCTGTCGCACAGCCTGTGCTCAATGGAAACGAGCGTAAATACGTCCTCGACTGCCTTGATACGAACTGGATATCGTCAGTCGGAAAATATATTACGGCGTTCGAAGACGCGTTTGCCCGCTTCTGCGGCGTCAAGCACGCGATAGCTACGAATAACGGTACCACTGCGCTGCATCTGGCGGTCGTTGCCCTGGATCTACAGCCGGGTGACGAGGTCATCATCCCGACAGTGACCTACATCGCTACCGCGAACGCGGTTCGATATTGCGGTGCTGTCCCGGTATTGGTCGACGTGCAGGCACCGTCCATGAACATTGACCCAGCAGAAATCGAACGAAAAATCACGCCGAAGACGAAGGGCATCATTCCGGTTCATTTGTATGGGCATCCGGCAGAGATGGAGACGATCAACTCCATCGCGCGCCGCAATGGCTTGTGGGTGGTTGAGGATGCGGCGGAAGCTCACGGTGCCGAAGTGCGCGGTGTTAAGGTCGGCTCGATGAGCGCTTGTGCAATATTCAGTTTCTTCGGCAACAAAATCGTCACGACCGGTGAAGGCGGAATGGTGACAACGAATGACGACGCGCTTGCGCAGAAACTACGCCTGTTTCGTGGACAAGGTATGGATTTGAGCCGGCGCTACTGGTTCCCTGTTGTGGGCTACAACTACCGCATGACGAACATTGAAGCGGCGATCGGGCTTGCGCAAATGGAGACGGTCGAGAACTCGCTTGGTGACCGTGCGAGATTGGCCGGTTGGTACGCCGAGGCTCTCGCCGACTTGGAGGATCAGATTGTTTTGCCGAAGGAAGTGGACTCGGTGAAGCAGGTCTACTGGATGTACACCATTTTTCTTCGCGAAGGCGAGGCAGCGCGCCGTGACGCGGTAATGCGCCTGCTGGACGAGGGCGGAATTGAAACCCGTCCCGTGTTTTATCCGATGCATGTATTGCCGCCATATCGTGAAGATACCGCCTACCCGGTCGCCGATCTTTGGGCCCAGCGAGGAATTAACTTGCCAACGCATCAGGCGCTGACGAAGGCGGATGTAGAGCGCGTTGCCGAAAGTCTCAAGCAGGCGTTGCGTCAAGCATGAGGATCGCATTAGTCTCGACGTTCGTCCCGTTCATCTATGGTGGCGCGCGAAACATAGTCGAATGGCTGCAGGCAATGCTGGAGAAAGAGGGACACGAGGTGGAGCGTATTTATCTGCCTCAGGTCGACGTGCCGGACCTCCTTTTTCAGCAAATGACCGCATTCCGCTGGATCGATTTGTCGGCGGCCGATCGGGTCATTTGTTTCCGGCCGCAGGCACACCTGATCCAGCATCCGCACAAGATACTTTGGTTCATCCATCACATTCGAGCTTTCTACGATCTGTGGGACAACGAACTGTATCGGGGATGCCCGGACGATGAAAAGCATCGGGCAATTCGAACGGCATTGCACGAGGCGGACACGACGGCGTTGCGCGAGGCGAAGCAAATTTTTACCAACTCGCGTGTGGTTTCAGACCGGCTCAGGCAATACAACGGTGTCGACAGCGAGGTGCTTTATCCTCCTGTTTTCGAATCAGAGCAATTTCACTGTCGCGAATATAACGACGAAATAGTGTGTATCTGCCGTCTCGAGCATCATAAGCGACAGCACTTGCTAGTCGACGCGATGGAATTTACAAGGTCGCCGGTTCGGCTGCGTCTTTGCGGCTCCAGCTCCAGCCCGGCATACCCCGGCGAACTCGAGCGACGGATAGCGGAATTGGGCGTTGAAGATCGCGTGAGCCTTGATTACCGCTGGATTACCGATGAGGAAAAGGTTGAACACTTCGCCGATTGTCTCGCAACGGCCTACCTGCCTGAAGACGAAGACTCTTACGGCTATCCAAGCGTAGAAGCGAGTCACGCGTCGAAAGCGATTATTACAACGACCGACTCTGGCGGCGTCCTTGAATTGGTACAGGATGGCATAAATGGGTTCGTTGTTGAGCCCACAGCACGGTCCTTGGCCGAGGCGATGGACAAGCTGTATCTCGACCGACCATTGGCCCGAAGAATGGGCGCGAATGCACTGGAACGGTTGAGCGAGATCAATATCTCGTGGGCACACGTACTGAAGAGGTTGATCGCGTGAAAGTTCTGATCGTCAATAATATGGCGCCTTTCTTGTGGGGCGGAGCAGAGGAACTCGCACTTAATCTACAAAAGCAACTTGTTATTGCGGGACACGGTTCCGAGATTTTGCGCATTCCCTTTCAGTGGGAACCGGCTACACAGATTCCATCACAAATGCTGATGGTCCGCGCGTTGGAACTTTGGAACGTCGATCACGTCATCGCGTTGAAATTTCCTGCGTTCTACATTCGCCACCCGAACAAGACAATGTGGTTGGTGCATCAATATCGGCAGTCCTATGATTTATACGATGTAGGACAGACGAATCTTCCCCTCGGAAAGCAGGGCGAAGATATTCGGACCTTGATCGCCAATGCTGATAATGAAGCGTTTGCAGAAAGCAAGCGTGTATTCACTATCTCCGAAGTAACGCGGCAAAGGCTCAAGAAATACAACGGTTTCGATGCCACAGTCTTGGTCCCGCCAACGAACGACCCTGAATTATTTCTCGATGGTCAAGCCGGCGACTATATTTTTGCGGGCGGCCGCATCAATCAGATGAAGCGTCAACATCTCCTGCTGGACGCAATGACGCAAACCGATCCAAATGTAAAGCTGATCATCGCTGGGCCACCTGACAGCCCGGCTGACGGCGATTCGTTGAGAGTAAGGGTGGAGCGACTTGGACTTGGCGACCGGGTCAAATTGGATCTCAGATTCTTGCCGCGAGAAACCTATGCGAACTATCTGAAGAAAGCAGCGGCTGTCGCCTATCTGCCTTACGATGAAGACGCACTCGCCTACGTGACGATGGAAGCTGCGACGGCTGGCAAGGCACTCATTACCGCTTCGGATAGCGGCGGCGTGCTTGGGCTTGTCAAGCCGCGCGAGACAGGCTGGGTGGCCGAGCCGTCCCCGGAATCGCTTGCCGATGCCATGAACGCGGTGTTTGCAGACACAGCCCTTACACGCAGGTACGGCGACGGTGCACGTGAATTGTTGAACAGCCTAGGGATTACCTGGGCGAAGACGGTGGAAACTCTCCTGCAATGAAACTGCTTATCTTCACACCAACGGTTAGGGCGTCTGCGATTGGAAGAATGGCTGCTCTCGTGAGCCATGCGCTAATTGCACAGCAGCACGAAGTGGTGATCGTGCGCACTGAACGTGAGCTGGAGCTCCACAGTCTCTCGCACGATTTCGGCGCAAAGATAATTGCCTGGAACGATGAGCGGCGGGTATTGGAAGCAGCTGCCGCATGTGACGTGGCTGTCTATCAAATTGGTGATAATTATCACTATCATGAGGGTGGGGTCGCTTGGCTTGCACGCTTGCCGGGCGTTGTATGCCTGCATGATTTCTTCGTGGGTCACTTATTCTATGAATGGGCGAAGAAAAACATGGAGAATGCAGACGCCATTCTGAAGCGCTGGTATGGCGATGAAGTGGCTCAGCGGTTCTTCAAGTTCTCAAGCAGCGAAACGTTTATTGAGTATGCGAAGGATAATGCGCCGCTGACAGAATGGATCGGATCCCTCGCGCTAAGCGTTATTACCCACAGTCATTGGGGCACGCGCCGGATTGCTGAGTCTTGCGCGGGCTCCGTGCGGGTTGTTCCTCTTGCCTACGATGCGCCCGGTGCCCTTGGCGTGGCATCGAGTTACGAGCCGAACAAGTATGGCCGGGTGAAATTGCTGACGATCGGGCACATCAATCGAAACAAGCGCGTCGCCAATGTGATCCAGGCCATTGCAAGTAGCCCGCGGCTTCGGCAAAACGTCGTGTATCGATTGGTTGGGCATATTAGTCCAGACATGGCGTTTGAACTTACCGCGCTCGCTAATTGTCTGAACGTGAATTTGGTGATCTCCGGTGAGGCGGACGCATTCGTTTTGGCGCATGCAATCGGACAGGCTGATATCGTGAGTTGCTTGCGTTGGCCGAGTCTGGAGGCGGCATCAGCATCGGCGATCGAAGCCATGCTTTACGGCAAAGCGACGATTGTTACCGACACAGGTTTTTATACAGAAATTCCGGAAGATTGCGTGGCGAGGATTGCGAATGATGATGAGATAACTAATGTCCGGACAGCGCTTGAGGCGCTTTATTCAGCACCCGAGGCACGCATCGCCATGGGTGAGCGAGCGCAGCGATGGGCTTCCCTCACGTACTCAGCTGAAAATTACGCCAAGCAACTGGTCGAAGAAAGCGTTGCCTCTCAGAGGGCGCGGCCAATCGTGACCGCCAAAGCATATTTTGTTGGTTTAATGAAGCGATGGGGGGCGAGTGAGCAATTGCTAAGCGCCAAGGAAACTGTGTCGTCACTTCGGGTGATGGGTTAGTTTGTTGCAACGCACGGCGAAGCGCCGGATAAAGGGAAATTCGCCGTAACTGAACCTTGATTGCTAAAGAAAGCATGGCTGTCGCGGACAAGCCCGATCTAGAAGGCCGTCTGATCGCACGCTTCCAATGTGATTAGCCGGCCAGTCGACCTCGCCGTGGGTACACGCGGGGTCCGTTCCCCAAAGGTAGATATGAGCATGGATCGCGGAAATCATAACGTGCTACACGACGGGGCGATCTAAAGCAACTCTGTCAGATCTGACCACCCCATGGGGGCGGGGATAGACGACCTACCAATAAGTTTGAGACTAAATGACCACACGCGCGAAACGGGTACTTTGGCTTTTGAACCACCGAACCCTCATGAAAACCGAGGTCCCAATACTGCGTGCAATGGGATACGAAGTGTTCATCCCCAAAATCATTCCTACGGAGGCATGGTTTCGAAGCGGATCGGTCGATTACTCGTACGACACGTCGCTAACGATTCCCGGCGAGGTTCTGCGTGAACTCAATTCCGCAGATCTGCATACATCGGAGTGGTCCGATAAAAACGTTGCCAACATGAATGAGTACTTTGGTACTCTTTTCACGATGCCATTTCCAATTTCGTTGCGAGAGTCGCTTCGAAAATTCGAAGGCGCTGTGCTGCTTCGCGCGTTTGGTCTTGAGGGAACAAACACCTACACTGATTTATTGAGTCATTATGATGGAAAGGAAATTTTTGAATCGATCTACGCAATTCGGGAACGGTTCTGGTTTGCTTCGGGGTACGAACAACTTGCCGAAATTGAATCGAAATTAATCGCCGACCGCGATGTGTTTCTCCCTGTCGCAATGCCGATGAATTTCAGCCGGCACAAAGACACATGGACAGGCAATTCAAAACAGATCATGTTTGTGTGTCCGAATATAATGTCGGACCCTTACTACAAGCGTGTGTATGAAGATTTCAAGCGGGACTTTGGTGATTTTCCGCATGTAATCGTTGGGGGGCAAAAGGAGGTTGTCAACGACTCGCATGTCCGGGGATTCGTTTCCGACGGCGAGTTTGTTGAATTGCTCCAACAATGTGCAGTCATGTATTACCACTCCCGCGAGCCACGTCATGTTCACTACACGCCCGTTGAAGGGGCGGAAGTCGGGACCCCGGTCATCCTCTTCAAGGACACCCTGGTTGCACGGATGGTCGGCTACGACATCGCGGGTGCCGTGGAAAGTGTTGCGGAGGCCCGCGAAAAAATCGCGGCAATCCTCGGCGGCGACCAGATGCTGATCGATCAGATCCGCGAAGAGCAGCGAGTTATCGGCACCCTGTTTTCGGAGGAATACTGTCTTGGCGCATGGCGTGAGTCGTTCGTTCAAAGCGGCATTCAGACGTTTCTGGGCAAGTTGAACCACCGGAAAGTTGAGACGATCGGGGATGCGCAAATCGCACACAAGCGCGTGCCGCGTGAACTTGTTCTGTTACCGGACGCAAATATCGATCGACTGAGCACCTTTGAAGACGGGCTTGACTTCACTAGCAGTGAATTTCCAGCTTTTGTCGAATATATCGACGGATTATGTCCCGCTGAGTCGTGGGGTTCGTGGAGCAACGGGGGCGTGATCGAGATCGCGGTCTCAACACCAATGAAAGGACCGTTTGATCTACTTATAACGGGTGGTGCGTACGGCCAAAACTTGGATGTTACCGTGGGCGTGCGAGTCGGCAGCGTAGAGAAACACATGAAACTATCGAGTCCGCCGTGGGAACCCAGTACCGTTGCGCTACCCTTTTTTCTTTTCGAGCCCGTGTATAAGATTCAAATCTACGTCCCCCACCCGACGCCGCTTGATGGCTCGAGAACTGAGGTTGGTGTTGGTCTAAGGAGGGTTGCCGTGCGCGCAAGAGTTCCGGGTGGCAACAGTTGGACAAGCGCGTCGGCGAGCGGCTGAAGACATGCAAGTTACTAACTACCCAGGCGGGGTCGAACCGTGGACTTTAGACAACAAATGCCAAAGCAAGGCGCTCCCCAACATTTTGTTTCGTCACTGGCACAATGACTTCTTGAGTTCGCCCTCTTCTAATGCACTTTACAGTAAATTGCGTATTTCGGCGGACGTGACCACGGATTCCGGTTGAACGTGATCAGTGAATCCGGAGGAAGGTGATCAGACATTTCGGTTGATGGTGATCGCTGATCACCCGTTTCCGAAACGACTGATCATCTTGCCGAAACAGGTGATCACGCTCCCGGAATGAGTGATCACCGGACCGAAACGGGAACGCTATTTCGGTCTGGCGGTGGTGTTGCGCATGACATCAACGACGGGCGTTAGCCTTGTCTCTTTTATAGGGGACAGGTAATGCCGGCACATCGGATGAGCATGCGCAAATTGAAAGAAGTCCTGCGGCTGAAGTGGGTGTGCGGCTTGTCGCACCGCCAGATCAGCCGGGCCGCGGGTATCAGCGTGGGAGCGGTATCGGCGTATGCAGCGCGTGCAAGCGCGGCCGATCTGGACTGGGCGAGCGTCGAACCGCTGGCTGACGATGAACTCGAGGCCAAGCTGAGCCTGCCGGCCGATCAGAATTCGCAGGCCCGGCGTGTCGACCTGGACTACGCGCTGGTTCATCGCGAGTTGCGGCGCGCAAACGTGACGCTGCAACTATTGTGGGAGGAGTACGTTGAGGCGCACCTCGGCGAGCGCACCTACCGCTACACCCAGTTCTGCCAGCGCTACCGCGACTGGGCGCAGACGCTCAAACGTTCGATGCGCCAGCAACACCGCGCCGGCGAGAAGCCGTTTGCCGACTTTGCCGGGCACACCATGCCGATCCTCGACGGGCGCGGTGGCGTTGCGTTTCGTGCGCACGTGTTTGTCGCTGTACTCGGCGCATCGAACTATACGTATGCCTGTGCGACGCGTTCGGAGGGCACGCACGATTGGATCGGCGGGCTTATCGGCGCCATGGAATTCTACGGCGGAGCTCCGAGTCTGCTGGTCCCAGATAATCCGCGCGCACTGATTGCGCGACCTGACCGATACGAACCGGGCCTTGGCCGCGCGGCGCAGGAATTCGTGAACCACTACGCGACAGCGATGCTCCCAGCACGGCCAAGAAAGCCGCGTGATAAAGCGAAGGCCGAGGTAGCAGTTCAAGTGGTCCAGAGATGGGTCCTTGCTCGTCTGCGCAACCACCGCTTCTTTAGTTTGACCGAGTTGAACCGCGCGATCGCTGGTCTCATTGCTGATCTCAACCAACGCCCCTTCAAGAAGCTTCAGGGTAATCGCTGCGAATGGTTCGAGCGGCTCTACCAACCGGCGTTGCGGCCGTTACCCGCCCAGCGCTACGAGATCGCGACCTTCGTGCGATGCGTCGTCAACATTGACTACCATGTTGAGGTCGATCACCACTACTACAGCGCCCCGCACAGTCTCGTGCGCCAGCCAGTCTATGCCCGCTTGACCCGTTTCGGCGTTGAGATCCTTCACGGTGGCAGACGGGTAGCGGCTCATGCCCGCAGCCATCTGCGCAACAAACGTATCTGTCAGCGGAACCCGTTAGGGCGGTTTTGCGCGGCTAAATGTCGACGATCTTTCGCAGTAAAGAGTACGAAACGCGCCAATGGCCATCGGTGTCATTAACGGCGACCGATGCGGTCTTGGCATTCAGCCTCATGACGACTCCGACGCGCTCGCTTAGGTGCTTGTCGGTGAAGCTAACTGTGTCACCGATGAAGAATTCTTCACGCTGCGTTCTCGGCGGCGGTGTCGGTTCGACGTGAGGCTGAGCACTTGACGTTTCAGGGATGATCGCCGCATAGAGCACGCCCCAACGGCGTCGAGTTGCGCTGTCCTGAACCACGGCCTGTGTCTGGCGGAGTTCAACTATGGTGCCTTGCGCTGGCGGCCCAAGCGGGTTATCGCCGATGTAGTTCACGGCCATCCCCAGATGCAGGCGTTGACGTATTTCGAGAATACGTCGGGGGTCATCGAGCATTTTGCCGATAGCTAGATAGAGGCGATATAGCTCGGCGCTGGGCGCCCGCCGAAGCGAGTCGAGAATGTCCATGGTGTAGAGGTGTTTTAACGGGCGAGCGGCAACAGTTCATGCACGCGATTGACGGGATACGACGGCAGTTGTTCAAGCGTTCGTTCCAGCCACGCGTAGGGCTCGATACCGTTGAGGCGAGCCGTCCCGATGAGGGAATACATCGTTGCCGCCGCACGCGCACCTCGTGGAGAACCCGCGAACATCCAATTCGCCCGTCCGACGGCAATAGGCCTGATCTGGCGTTCTAGAGCATTGTTGTCTGGCAATAGGACGCCGTTCTCCGTATAGCGGATCAGCGCCTCCCAATGCCGCAACGCATAACCAAATGCCTTGGCAAGCGGCGCTCGTGGGAGCAAACCAATGCTGTTCGCCTTGAGCCACCGAAGAAACTGTGCAAGCACCGGCAAGGCTTCGGTTCGCCGTGCCGCCAGCTTGATGTCTGGTGCCTGGTCTTTGACCCGCGATTCAATCGCATATAGCTTGGCGATCCACTGAAGGGCTTGCGCCGCGAGCCCCGGCTCCTTCTGATCCTTAGCAATTTCGAAGAACCGTCGACGGCAATGCGCCCAACATCCAACCTCGATAATATCGCCTCGCTCGTATAGCGCACCATGGCCGCTATACGCGTCGGCCTGCAGATACCCTTTGTATTCGTTTAGGTACAGCAGCGGATGTGCTCCTGCACGCGACTCGGCGAACTCGAACACGACTGCCGGCGGATGGTCGATCCAGACGCCGTTCTCGTTGCGCTGGCCCGCGCCCAGATAACCCCATAATCGTGCTGTGCGCGTTGATGGGTGCCCTCGCTCAAGTAGAGGTAGCGTCGTGTCGTCCACGTGCATGCGCGGCGCCTTCAACTGGTGAGCGCGCAAGCTAGGCAGCAGTACCGAGAGTAGCTCAGCAGATGCCAGCTTCCATTCGCACAACGTGGCGCGTGGTAAGTACACGCCCCGGCGCGCGTAGCGCATTTCCTGACGATTCAACGGCAAATGATCGACATAGGTGTTGACCAGGACGTTGGCGAGCAGGCTGGCGCTTGCATTGCTCTTGGGCAACCGCGAGGGCTGAGCGCTTGCGGTCACGATGGTCGATTCGCCGTCCTTCTTCGCCACGTATTTGAAGCGGATGTGCTCAATGACGGTGAGCTTGGACGGCTCGTAATGCAGCGTCTCGCTGCGCTCTTCGCCAATGCGTTCGAGCGTATCGAACGCCAACTTCTGTTCGTCGCTCAGATCGTATTCGATGCGTGTGCGTGGCAGATCCTTGGGCAGTGCAGGACGCCCTTTACGGGTGTGACTCTCTACAGGAACGGCGTCGACTGCTGGCGGTGCCGGGATATCCGTGGCGGCGTCAAACAGCTCGGCTTGGCCCGCCAAGCGCTCGGAGCTCACGCCAAAGCGCGCAAGGTTCAACTGCGCAATCTGATGCTGGAGGATTTCCAACTGCTCCCACAACACCCGTGCAAGCCGGTTCTGTTCGAGCGCGAACGCTTGCAGCGCATCGGGCTCGACGGGAAGATCCGCGACAGTGACGGCGTTGGGTGGCATGTGCTCCATGATGCCTAACTTAAGCCACGTTTACAAGCTCGGCGCTGCGCTGGAGCACCTCACGTCACGCGCGTGACTGCCACGGTGCGGTGCGGCTCTCGCGCCGGAATCTCGATGCCTTCGAGCCATGCGTTGAGCTCGGCGAGCGTGAAGCCGCGCTGAGCAAGTAACGAGGGTGACGGGAAACGGCCTCTTTCGAGACGTTTATACCAAAGCGCGAAGCCGGTCCGGTCCCAATAAAGAATCTTCACTTTGGAGCGGTCGCGCGCCACGAAGACGAAGAGGTTGCCCGATGCGGGCTTCTGGGCAAGTAGCGGCTCGACGAGATAAGACAGCCCATCGATCGCCTTGCGCATGTCTACCGGGTCGCGACAAATGTAAGCGCGAACGTCCGAGGCAATCAGCACCGGCCACCTCCGAGCTGTCCAAGCACAAATCGCACGATGCGCTCGGCGTGAACGCCGCTCAGTTCGATACGAACGCCAGCGAGCGATAGCGTCACCCCGTCACGCGACGGCGACACATCAGCCGCTTGCGTTGCAACAGGCGGTCTTGAGGGATCCAGTTCACCATCCAGATTGGAAACGATGAATGCCGCATCCGCAGTAACTGCGAGCGGCGGCTTAATCTCTTTGATGTGGGTCGAAAGCTTCTTGCGCCACAGGCTGAAGGTGCTTACCGCCAAACCCTGTTCCCGGCAAAATCGCCGAGCGCCGACACCACTCGCCTTCCAGGCGGTAACCATTTCGCCCCAGAACGCTTCCCCTTGCCGTGGGCGACGTGCGCCCATCGCCGTTGCAGCCTTAATGTTCTCGTCTTCCACCGCATTGCCCTCGTTCTCACGAAAGCACCACCTTCACATTCGGAATGCCGCGATTCAAGACGGGATCCGCTGACGCTTACCAACAAACACACGACGTTGCCCGAGCACATGCCCGTCGCTCACCGCGCTCACCTGGAGTGGACTCCCGGGCGCCTGCTGAACTGGGGCGCATCCATTGGCCCCGGCGCCGAGGCAATCGTCCGGCACCTGCTGACCAACCGCCCGCATCCCGAAATGTGCTACCGGGCTTGTCTGGGGCTGCTAGCGCTGGCCCGCAAATACGGGCGCGAGCGCCTTGAAGCGGCCTGTCAGCGCGCCCTCGTGGTCGGCTCGCCCACGCGTCGCTCTGTCCTATCGATCCTCAAGTCCGGATTGGACCGCCAAGTATCGCTTCCGATCGAACTCACCGAATGGCAATCCCCCGAACACGAGAACGTGCGTGGGCCTGACTATTATCACTGACCCGAAGGAGGTCACCATGTTGATGCAGCAAACCCTCTCGCAACTCCGGCACCTGAAACTCGACGGCATGGCGCGCGCCTTCGAGGAACAAGCTGCACTGACCGCTAGCACCAGCCTGTCGTTCGAGGACCGGTTCGGCATGGTCGTCGAACGCGAACCGGCTTGGCGCGACACGCGCCGTCTTGAACGCCTGATGAAGGCCGCCAGGCTGAAGAACCCACAAGCCTGTATCGAGGACATCGACGTCCGGCAAAGCCGCGGCTTGGACCAGCGAGTCGTTGCCACGCTCGCTAGTTGCGACTGGATCCGCAACGCCCAGAACATCATCCTGAGTGGACCGACCGGCGCCGGTAAAACCTGGATCGCGTGTGCCTTTGCGCAGCAGGCGTGCCGCCAAGGGTTCTCCGCGTTATACGTGCGCGCCGCGCGCCTGTTCGAAGAATTACGCATCGCCCATGGCGACGGCAGCTTCACACGCCGTCTCGCTCAGCTCGCCAAGATTGACGTGCTATTGCTGGACGACTGGGGACTGCAGGAACTCGATCAGGGCGCGCGCAACGACCTGCTCGAAGTGATCGACGATCGCGTGGGCTCACGCTCGACAATCATCACCTCGCAGTTGCTTCTTGAACATTGGCATGCGTGGTTGCAAGACCCCACGCTCGCCGACGCAATCCTCGACCGGCTCGTGCACCAAGCGCATAGGCTTCCAATAAAAGGTGATTCGATGCGAAAGACCAACGCAAAGCAATCCGACTCATCCCCATCCTGATCACCTTCGTTATAAT
>NZ_CAXUPU020000047.1:0-54502 GCF_964252755.1 Caballeronia sp. LjRoot29
AATCAGCTAGCACTAAACCCGCTAAGACCTGGAAAGCAGCAACCCGGCGATGAACCAGACCGCTAACGCAGAACCCGTGCAACCCGGCAATGAACCAGACCGCTAACGCAGATCCCACCAATCCAACCTTACCCCCAATGCGAACGAAAACCTCTTAGCGCAGAACAAACCAAGCGGCACAAGGAAACGTCACAACACTGACAAAAGTCGACAGCAAAATCGACGCAGAAACCCGATTCGAATCGGCATCATACCGCTGTGCGAGCACATAAATATTCCCCGCCGACGGCAAGCACGCAATCAGAACGCCAGCCTGCACCCAGAACGATTCCAGCATCATCACACGGCTAAGAACAAACCAAGCCAACACCGGATACAAAACAAGTTTCACGAAACTTATCAGACATGCAGCAACAGCGGTACCTCGATCAAGACGCTGCAAAGCGAGCGCGCCGCCCAGTGCAAAGAGCGCCGTCGGACCCGCAGCACCACCAAGAAACGCCAGGAAGCGTGCAACGGGCCCGGGCAGTGCGAGCCCCGTGCTTGCCAGCAAAGCGCCCAACACAATGGCCCCAACCACCGGATTGAACACGGTGCCTCTAAGAATCTGCGAACCGATGCCGCGCCTGACATCGCCATTCGCCCCCATCAGCACGCCGCCGATAGACAAAAGCACCATGATCTCCGCCAATATCGCCATGGCCAACGGACCCGCTCCGCGCTCGCCAAAGAAAGCGAGCATCAATGGCGGCCCAAGAAAACCCAGGTTGCTCACCGTAGCCGTAGTCGCGTGCGCCCCTGCCGCGGCAACACTCGACGCAGCGATCAAACGCGACACCCCCAGCACCAGCACAAAGACGACCACACCCGATGCAAGGTATCCCGCATAGAAGCCGGGATTGAACGATTGTCGCAATGGCTGGCCCGCGATAAGCCGCAAAACAAGCGCTGGAAGCGCAAAACGAAACGAGAAGACGTTGAGCGCATCGAGCGCACCCGAGGCCAAAAGATGCGCGCGCGTGGCCGCCCATCCTACCCCAATGACACCAAAGACCGGGAGGCTGAGCAGGAAAAATCCGATCATCGCTGGAGGACGCTGCGCGCTTCAATTGCCTTGAGCACAGCGGCCATGTCCACATCCCCCAAGCCAAGGCCAAGTGCCTCGCCATAGAGCGCGTGGCAGACGTCCAGCAGCGGTGAGGCGATGCCGTTTTCACGCGCCGCCTCGGCAATCAAGCGGTTGTTTTCCAGTACGTTGGAGATCGCCGCTTGCACCGAAAAATCCCGCTCGATAAGTTTCGGCGCCTTCACACGCGATACATCACTCGCCATGGGCCCGGCGTTCAGCACGGCCAGGAACTGGCTGAGGTCGAGCGCGTTGCGCTGGGCGAAATGCACGGCTTCGGCCAGCCCCGTGACGAGTGCGATCAGGAACAAATTGATCGCTAACTTCATCAGCAGGGCGTTCGGAACCGGCCCGCACACCATGGTCTCGCGGCACATCGGGGCGAGCAACGGGCGGACGGCTTCTACGGCATCCGCATCGCCCGCCAGCATGGCAACGAGCTGGCCCGCCTCGGCAGGCTTGCGCGATCCTGAGACGGGCGCCTCGACGTAGCGCCCGCTAGCCGAGCGGATTTCGGCTTCCAAACCACGCGAATACGCCGGGGAGGTCGTGCCCATGTGGACGATCGTGCGGCCGTGTACACGAGATGCGAAGCTGGGGCCGCCACGGTCGAGGACCGCGTCAATAGCGGCGCCATCGACCAGCATCAGGATGACGGTCGGGGCGCGCGCAAACACCTCAGCCGCATCGTGCGCAAGCTGCGCGCCGGCATCGACCAAGGACCTGGTCTTCGCCAGCGTACGGTTCCAGATCACGAGCGGCGTACCGGCTTTCGCGAGGTTTAGCGCCATCGCTTCGCCCATCGCGCCGAGCCCGATAAAACCGAGCGTTTGTGTTGTCATGCCATTCCCGAATTGCTTAGCTGAATGGCACTGTATTCCGCGCGGTCGCATTAGAAAATCGATACTTATTGATGCAACGCATTACGATACATAATATGTCCATGACCCAGAATCTCGACATCAATCTCCTGCGGACCTTCGTCGCCGTGGCGGACCACGGCAGCATGACGGTGGCCGCGAACAGCCTGCATCTGACGCAAGGCGCAGTAAGCCAGCAGATCAAGCGGCTGGAGGAATCGTTCGATTGCAGTCTGTTCGAGCGCGAGGGACGCCGGCTTGAACTGACCCGGATCGGCGAACGTTTTCTGGGCAAGGCCAAACGCCTTCTCGGGATGAACGACGAGATCTGGGCGGATATGGCGACGCGTCCGTTACAGGGGCCGCTACGCATCGGCGTGCCGTATGACCTCGTGGGAACGTGCTTCCCGCCCATCTTCAAGGCGTTCGCGGAAGCCTGCCCTTACGTGGAGATATCGCTGATGTGCACGACGTCGCCCGACCTCTCCAAAGCGCTGGCGAGCGGTTCGCTCGACCTCGCGGTCATAGAGGCGGCCACGGGCGAAGCGGCGGGCGAATGCCTGCGTGTCGAACGGCTCGTCTGGGTAGGTGCAAGAGGGGGCATGGCGCATCTGAAGCGGCCGTTGCCCGTTTCGATTGTGGCGGAATCCTGCGCGTTCAGGCCGGTCGTTTTACAAGCGCTCCGCGAGAAGAATCTCGAATGGCGGAGCGTGTTCGAGAGTGGCAACATCGAGGCGACCACGGCGACGGTGAGAAGCGACCTGGCAATCACTGCATGGCTGGCGTCCACGGTTCCAGCCGACATGGATATCCTCGATACAGATACCGGCATGCCGGCATTGCCGAACTTTGCAATCAGCCTGCATTTGCCGTCCAACACCGGACCGGCGGCGCGGGCATTCGCACAATACGTTCGCGATGGCGTGTTGCGATGGTCGTGAGCTTCGCGCTGTTGCATCGTAAGAAATCGGGGTCCTGCAACGCGCGCTAAAGCAATTGCCAACGCTTGAGTTCTTCTGCCAATGCATCGACGCTGACAAATTTGTATCCATGCAAACCGGCGTTGATCGCACCGGCGACGTTGGTGTCTGTGTCGTCGATGAAAAGCGTTTCGTCCGCTAGCACGCCAAGCTGTTCGAGACATCGAAGATAAGTTTGCGCCGCCGGCTTCGCTGCACCGAACGAAGCGGACGCATACACGTGCGGCCCGAAGAGTTGCGCGACGGGAGGATTCAGATAACCAATATGATCCGTGACCAGGCGGCAATTGTTTGTCAGCACCGCAATCTGGCAACGGCCGGCCACTTGTGCGGCGAGTGCAAGCACTTCGGTGTAAGGCGTGATCGATGCATGCCGGGCCGCCAGCCAGTCGTCGCGATGAATGGGGCAGCCCAGCAGGTTGCTTAATTCGCTTAAGTACTCGTCGTCGCTGATCTCTCCGGCGTCGGCGCGCGCTTCCAGCCCGGACCCCCAGATAGCGTGACGCACGGCGTCGGGCGACTGACCTGACACGGCCGATAAATGCTCGACCCGGGCGGCGCGGTCGTAGTGGGACAGGACGCCTTCCATGTCGAACAGGACGAGCGCGGGAGATGCGGTCATGTGGTCGGCCTCGCGGAAGAAGCTTTCAGCAGGCGAACCATAGATGGGGCAACATGCCCTGGATTCGCTGGAAGATTCTATTGTGCCCCGACGAAAAACACCGTGGTCAAACAGGCCTTGACGTCGCGGACGGCTCCCGGCCCCTTAACAAGTCCGAATCAGATCTGTTCCGCCATGAGCGACTTCAACGCAATGCGCTGCGACGGTTCAAGCTTCTCGAATTCCAGTCCGTAGGCACCGTTTTTGCCTTTTGCATCGACTCCCTGGACATGCCGCACTATCGCGTCGCAATCAATGTTGACGTCGGTGTCGTCCGTGTTGAAACGAAACGACAAATGGAGCCGGTCGTCGAGCTTCGCGTTCGGCTCGGCGACGGCCAACGACATGCCGAAAGGACTGATATCGCGAATCAGGCCAAGTTGAGGCGTGCCCTCGCCGCTGTCCGCGTTGAAAAAATGCGCCGGCATGTGCGTGGTCACGCGTATGAACTTGCGTGCCCGCAAGCGGCGGATAACGCCAGGCTCCGACAACACCAGATAGTGAAACGGTTCATGGCACACGGCCTCAACGGTGCAGGCGAACTGGAACACCGACCGCGTTGTCAGCGCGACCAGTTCGACTTTCTCACCACGTGCGAGGTCCAGCGGCTGATGCCCTGAGATCACGGGTTGGGTGATGAAAACTGCGCGTGCGTGGCGCGCTCCGGGCGTGGAGAAACCAATGACGCGGCTCGAATACATGGCGGACCCGGGGGCCGCTCGCAAGCCCAGGCGCGCACCGATTTTCAAGCCGATAGTGTCGAGTGTTAGATGTTCGGCAGACTCATTCTCGGGCGCATCGGCATCAGCGTGGGCGGTATGCGCCGAATTATTCACGCCGTCTCCGGACGCCTCTTCGAACTTGGAGGGCTCGAAGTTTTCGAACAGGAATGTTCGCGCGGCCTGACTTGGTAATGTGGAGCCGGCTTCGATTAACAGAGCACCATCTGCACTAACGATAGACCATGCTAGCGGCTCTCCAACGGGAACGTCATTGAGCGAAAGACGGCTGGACGCTGAAGGTGATGGTAAAACGGAAACTTCATCGGTCATAGTCTGAGTGCGGAAGGTCGAAGCAGCGATGATGGTCTAACCCGCTTCTCGGCCGCTGCTCATCGACTCCGAAGCTGACTACGCGAACCATAGGGTGACGC
This sequence comes from Caballeronia sp. LjRoot29, assembly GCF_964252755.1. Taxonomy (NCBI): domain Bacteria; kingdom Pseudomonadati; phylum Pseudomonadota; class Betaproteobacteria; order Burkholderiales; family Burkholderiaceae; genus Caballeronia; species Caballeronia sp. LjRoot29. The sequence goes on from NZ_CAXUPU020000047.1 coordinate 4,781, forward strand.
CGTTGGGCGTTGGCGGTCCGCCTGGACATGGCTGATCGCCAACCGGTTCCGGTAGCCGATATATTAATATTTTTACGATCTAATAGGCCATCAACTTGCCGGCACGGATCCTACCCGAGGCGCGGAGGGAATGTCGATGTCGATTGGCAAGGTCTTGCATGCAGCTTGAACCCCACGACGTATGGTTAATCGCAAGCACGTCAGCGTTAGAGCGCGCAGGAGCTTTCACACCCAGAACAACCCTGACGCACTGCATTCGGCGCGAATGAAATCCGCAATGAGCTTGACCCGCGCTACATCGTGCGAGTCCGCATGCGTAACGAGCCAGTAGGAACGGCTGAGCGAAATTTCATCGGGGAGAAGACGCACGAGAGTACGATCCGTGCGCGCAATAAAGCACGGCAACACACCAATCCCCGCGCCGCCGCCCACTGCCGCGGCCTGACTAATCACATTCGAAATACGCACGGACGGCGTCAGCGACGTGGAGATCTGCGACAAGTAATCGAGCTCCGCACTCCACATCAAATCTTCGACGTAGCCAATCCACGGATGATCGAAGATATCCTCAAACGTGGTGATGGGCGCATGCGTGTCGAGGTATCGGGGCGACGCATAAACCCCAAGCGAATAATCATTGAGCTTGTGGGCGTAAACCCGCCCCTGACTAGGGCGCGTCATGCTGACTGCAATATCGGCTTCGCGCTTGGACAAGCTGAACATGCGCGGATTGGCGACCAGTTCTATCTCCAGGTCGGGATGCATGGCGGTCAGCTTCGCAATTCTCGGCGCAAGAAAATAGGTGCCGAATCCCTCAGGCGTACCAACCCTTACCGTCCCCGTCAATCCAACTGATGGATCGCCCAAACGCGCGTTGATGCGCAGAGCGAGGCTCTCCATTGCCTCCGCATCGGTCATCAAGCGTTCCCCTTCGGGCGTCAGCAAAAAGCCGACTGAACGCCGCTCGAATAGCTGCACGCCAATGCTTGCTTCAAGCGCAGCAACGCGCCGGCTAAGCGTCGAATGGTCTACGCCCATTTGCTGCGCTGCGACAGTGAGACGTCCCGCGCGAGCGACGGCGAGGAAGGCTTGCAGGGAATCCCAGTCAAATCTTCGCATGGGAATTTTTGCACAGCGCGGTTGTGGAATTGCCCATTCTATTGCAAAAAATTGGCTGCTATCTTTGGCTTCATGTCCTTCCCCGATGAAGGCGCGGTTCGATCCCGATCAAGCCAACGACAACGGACCGAGATTCAACCCTATGAATAAAGTAAAGGAGACAGCATGTCGCTTATCGCGAAACTCGAAGCTCGTGCCCAGGCAGGACGTCCCGTCAGAGTAGGACTGATCGGCGCGGGCAAATTCGGATCCATGTATCTGTCGCAGGCGCCGCGCACGCCGGGCATTCATCTCGTCGGCATCGCGGATATCTCGCCGGCGCGGGCACGCAGCGCGATGCAGCGTGTCGGCTGGGAAGAAGCGCGTTATTCGGCGAGTTCGTGGGCAGAAGCTTTGCGCAGCGGCTCGACCTTTATCACTGACGACGCCGACGCGATGATCGCCAGCGACCACGTCGATATCGTCATCGATGCAACAGGCAGCCCCGCAGCAGGCATCCACCACGCGTTGCTGTGCTGCAAGTACAAGAAACACATCGTGATGGTCAACGTCGAAGCTGACGTGCTTGCCGGTCCGCTACTTGCACGGCGCGCGGCGGAGGCGGGCATCATCTATTCGATGGCTTCAGGCGATCAGCCCGCGTTGATTGCGGAACTGGTGGACTGGGCGCGCACGATCGGTTTCGACGTCATCTGTGCAGGCAAGGGCACCAAGTATTTGCCGGTCTATCACCAGTCGACGCCGGACACCGTCTGGAGTTATTACGGCTTCACGGAAGAGCAGGTTGGTTCCGGCGACTTCAACGCGCAGATGTTCAACTCCTTCCTCGACGGCACGAAGTCCGCGTTGGAAATGGCGGCGGTATCGAACGCATGCGACCTGCGTCCGCCGCCCGACGGCCTGGCGTTTCCCGCCTGTGGCGTCGACGACTTGCCTGAGTTGCTGCGCCCGGCCTCCGAGGGCGGAATCCTGCCGCATCGCGGCAGCGTGGAAGTGGTGTCGTCGCTTGAACGCGATGGTCGTCCCGTGTTTCGCGACTTGCGCTGGGGCGTCTACGCCGTTTTTGAAGCGCCCTCCGATTACGTCCGCGACTGCTTCGCGCAATACGGCCTGAAGACTGACAAGAGCGGACGTTTCGCGGCCATGTACAAGCCGTATCACCTGATCGGCCTCGAACTCGGGGTATCGATTGCGAGCATTGCGGTGCGTGGCGAGGCCACGGGCGCGACCACGGGGTTCCACGGCGACGTTGCGGCTACAGCGAAGCGCGATCTGCGTGCAGGCGAGCGGCTGGACGGCGAAGGCGGTCACACCGTCTACGGCAAGCTGATGCCAGCAGTGGACTCCCTGCTGCACGGCGCGCTGCCCATTGGCCTCGCGCACAACATGGTGTTGCAACGTCCGGTGGCGGCCGGGCAACCGGTCCGCTGGACCGACGTGGCCTTCGACGCCACCAAGGAAGCCGTGCGTGTGCGTCTCGAGATGGAGGCGATGTTCCGCAAGGAACTTGGTGTAGAGGTGGCTGCCGAAAAACTCGCATCGTGAACGAGCCGCAAGTGCATCATAAGCATCCCTGATCGATGGCCGGGCGTCCGCCCGGCCGCACTCTATAACGTCCGGCAAAGGACGACGGAGGAGACATGAGCCATATCAGCGAAACCCTATTGGTGGCGCCGGCGGCGCGTACCGACGTCTACCGCAAGATCAGCTGGCGCATCATGCCGTTTATCGTGCTGTGTTATTTGTGCGGTTATCTCGACCGGGTGAACGTCGGTTTTGCCAAGTTGCAGATGCTGAACGACCTGCACATGAGCGACGCGGTCTATGGCCTCGGTGCGGGCATCTTCTTCATCGGCTATTTTATTTTCGAGGTGCCCAGCAACCTGATCCTGCATCGGGTCGGCGCGCGCATCTGGATTGCCCGGATCATGATCACGTGGGCGATTATTTCCGCGTTGACGCTGTTTGTGAAAACCCCGGTGCAGTTCTACACCGCCCGTTTTTTTCTGGGCGTGGCGGAAGCTGGCTTCTCGCCGGGGATCATGTTGTACCTGACCTATTGGTTTCCTGCGAGAAAGCGGGGCTTCGCGCTTGGCGTGTACTACATTGCGATTCCGTTGTCAGGCGTAGTCGGTGGTCCATTATCAGGCTGGGTGCTTAGCAGCTTCAGTCATTCGACCGTCATGGCGGGATGGCAGTGGCTGTTCCTGATCGAAGCGCTTCCGGCGCTGCTTTGCGGTATTGCCGTGTTGGCCCTGATGGTCGATCGCCCCACGCAGGCGAAGTGGTTGACGGATGACGAGAAGGCGTTAGTCACAGGAGAAATCGACCGGGAAGATTCAGAGAAGACAACGCACCATAACCTCGGCGCTATCCTTGCCGATCGGCACATATGGAAACTCTGCGCGGTCTACTTCTGCCAGATCATCGGCTTGTACGGCATCAGCTTCTGGCTGCCATCGATTATCAAGGACTCCGGCTTAAGTGATGTATCGACGATCGGCTGGTTGTCGGCGATTCCTTACCTTGTCGCCATTCCCGCGATCGTGCTTACTGGCATGAGCTCGGACCGCTTCCGCTCACGCCGGATGCATTTTTCAGTGCTGGCTGTGATCGGCGCAATCGGATTCGCTGCGAGCGGTTATGTAGGTCACCATCCAACACTCGCGGTGATCTGGCTGAGCGTGGCGGCTGCGGGCATATTGTCGGCGCTGTCGTTGTTCTGGAGCATTCCGTCGTCGTTCCTTGCCGGGACTTCAGTGGCCGTCGGCATTGCTGGCATCAACTGCGTTGGGAACCTCGCCGGCTTTGTCTCGCCCTATGCAGTAGGGTGGCTTAACGTGACAACGCACGACAATCGCATGGGCCTGTATTTCGTGGCCGCGTGTCTTGTGCTCGGCGCGTTGCTGGTGCGGACTGTATCGGGGAAACTCGCGGATCGTTGAGGGGGAGCTGAGGGTACCGGCATGGGTGGCTGGTCAGTCACCCATGCCGTTACTAACTCGCCCGGTCAAAGCCGCGCAACATCAATGACTGCATCGGCAAATGCTTTCGGCGCTTCCTGCGGCAGGTTATGGCCTATGCCGCCGTCGATGTTCCGATGCTGATATTTGCCAGTGAACTTCTTCGCGTAGGCGGCCGGATCGGGATGCGGTGCGGCGTTGGCGTCGCCTTCCATGGTGATGGTCGGGACAGAAATAGCCGGCGCCATCGCCAGACGCTTTTCGAGCTCGTCGTATTGCGGCTCGCCCTTGACCAGCGCCAGGCGCCAGCGGTAATTGTGAATCACCACCGCGACGTGGTCCGGGTTGTTGAACGATTCAGCCGAGCGCTCGAACGTTGCATCGTCGAAATTCCATTTAGGCGACGCGGTATGCCAGATCAGCTTGTTGAAATCGTGACGGTTCGCGGCATACCCCGCTTGACCGCGGTCCGTAGCGAAATAAAACTGGTACCACCAGGCAAACTCGGCCTTAGGCGGCAACGGCGTCCGGTTCGCCTCCTGGCTGCCGATCAGATAACCGCTTACTGACACCATCGCTTCGCATCGCTGCGGCCACAGCGCCGCAATAATATTCACCGTGCGCGCGCCCCAATCAAAGCCGCCGAAGATTGCCTTGTCGATCTTCAACGCGTCCATTAACGCAATGATGTCGACAGCAACCACGGCTTGCTGGCCGTTGCGAGGTGTATCTGCGGAGAGAAACCGTGTTGAGCCATAACCGCGCAGATACGGCACGATCACGCGATACCCAGCGGCTACGAGCAACGGCGTGACTTCGGCGAAACTGTAGATATCGTAGGGCCAGCCGTGCAACAGGATCACGACCGGTTTATTCTGCGAGCCCGCTTCGGCATAGCCAATGTTTAGCGCGCCGGCGTTGACCTGGCGAATAGTGTCGAACGAAGCAACACGCGTGGCAGCTTGCGTGCCGGCAGCGGGTGCGTTGGACTGCGCCTTGGCGAGTCCGCTTAGTCCCAACTCCATCAAACTGAGTCCTGCAACTGTTGTCCCGAGCAGGCGGCGACGTCGGGTATTAATTGGGTCCGGCATTCTTGATTCTCCTTGAGTAGTTGCTACGCCAAGCGCGATGTATCTGTCGTCTCGCTTAACGAAGCCAGGCTGTCTGGCCTGGAATCATTAGAACCCGTGGATGTATCTGGCTTGTGTCTGCGAAGAGGGCCAGTGAAACCTTATGTATTCAATGACGGTGTAGATACATTGAGATACAAAGACGGACATGCCCCGTAATCACTGAGTTATCCGAATCTATTTGGCGGATTTCAACAACAGCCTGGCTTCCAGGCCGCCGTCGGGCCGGTTATGCAGCGACAGCGCTGCGTTCATCGCCAGAGCAAGTTGCCGCGCGATCGCGAGGCCGAGTCCGGTACCACCGGTTCCGCGGTTGCGTGACTCTTCCACCCGGTAGAAAGGTTCAAATACCGCTTCCAGTGCCTCAGCCGGAATACCCGGCCCGCGATCAAACACTGAGACCGTCACCTCTCCGCCTTGCAAGGCAGCAACCTTGATCTCTGCCGCTCCGCCGAACTTCAGCGCGTTATCGACGAGATTGCCCACGATCCGTCTCAGTGCCTGAGGGCGCGTCACCAGTGGAGTGGCAATGTGTCCATGCAGCGAGACGTCCTTGCCGGCATCGATATAGTCGAGCACGAGGCTGTCGAGCAGCGCATCGGGATCGATACGCAGCGGCGCTTCGCTGGCGCCGTGCATGGTGCGTGCGTACGTCACGCCTTCCTTGACCATCGTTTCCATTTCATGAAGGTCCTGCTGCAGCTTTATTCCCTCGTTGCTTTCATCCATCACGTCGAGGCGCAGACGCATTCGGGTAATCGGCGTTTGCAGGTCGTGCGAAATCGCCGCGAGGATCTGCAGGCGTTCAGTCATGTACGACTTGATGCGGTCCTGCATGGCATTGAAAGCCCGGGCCGCACGCGCGACTTCGTCCGGTCCGTCTTCCGGCAGCCGCTCCGCCTTCAGGTCCGGGCCTAACGTATCGGCCGCGCTCGCCAACTGGCTCAAGGGGCGCGTAGCCAGCCGTACCGCCAGCCAGCAGCACGCGGCCAGCACTACTAATTGCAGGACCAGCAGCCACGATAACCACGGCGACAGCGGTGCGCCCGGCATAGGGCGGTAATCGATTGTCAGCGGCGTGCCGTCGCTCAGTTGCAGATGAACCTGCAAGCGCTCAGGGTCACCCGGGACCGCATTGGCCGTGAGCGGATAACGTTTTCCGATGCCGTCTGCAATCGATTGAGCCACCCGCGCGGACAGATTCGCGTCCGGCGGCGCGCCGGTGACGCCGGGCCCCAGAACAAAGGTGTAGGTGCGCCGCGCCAGTCTTGGCAGCCACGCGGCGCGTTCGTCAGCGGGCAGATGATCCAGAAGCGCGACGGAGCTGGTGACCTCGCGTTCGATGTAACCCATCATCACGTTATTCATGGTCTGGTCGCGTTCTGTCATGGTGAGCCACACCGACAGCGTTTGTACCAGCGCAAGGCCGACAAAGAGGATCAGGGCAAGCCTCGCGAACAGCGTGCGCGGCCAATGCAGCAATGCATTGAGCTTCATGGGTTGCCTTCGATCATGTTCACCGCCGCCGAAAATACATAACCTTCACTGCGCAGCGTCTTGATGTAACGAGGCTCGCGCGCGGTGTCCTGCAAGCGCTGCCGCAAGCGGCTGACCAGCAGATCGATCGAGCGGTCAAACGCATCGGCCTGGCGGCCCTGGGTCAGGTTGAGCAACTGATCCCGTGTGAGTACGCGCTGTGGATGATCGAGGAACACGCGCAGCAATCGGTACTCCGCGCCGCTGAGCGCGACCATGGTGCCTTCAGCGTCGAGCAGATGGCGCCCTGTGGTGTCGAGCCGCCAGGCGCCAAAGCTGATCATTGGCGCGGATTCCGTCACCTGCATGCCGGGCGGCAACATGCGGGCGCGGCGCAACACGGAGCGGATACGCGCCAACAGTTCGCGCACTGCAAACGGCTTGGACAGGTAATCGTCGGCGCCCATTTCCAGCCCGACGATGCGATCCGCTTCCTCGCTGCGAGCGGTCAGCATCAATACCGGCACCGAGCGAAACTTGCCTGCGCGTAATTCGCGGCACAGCACGAGGCCGTCTTCGCCGGGCATCATGAGGTCAAGCACGATCAGGTCGGGCGCACCCAGCTCCAGGACTGCACGCATCTGGCGGCCGTTTGCAGCGAGCGACACGCGCATGCCGTTCTTCTCGAGATAAGTGGCAAGCAGTTCGCGGATACCGCGATCGTCGTCGACGATCAATACGTGGTCGGTGTTTTCCATCGATGAATCAATCCTTCCGACGATAAACGCGCACCCGGTTCACATTGACCAGCAGACACTGCACGGGGTGCGCCATTTCTGTTGCGAGTCCGCCCGCCAGGAAGGCGAGAATTGCCATTAGCCGTCTCATGCATCCTCCACGACGGAGAGGCTCGCGCCATTGGCTACGCCGGCCTCCAGCGTATACGGGTCAATACCTTGAAGGCAACCGATGTTCGCGCGCCAATGCTGCGGATCTTTGCGCGTTTGATGGAACGGATAAATTCCGCAGTGCTTGCAGAAGTAGTGCTTAGCCGCGCGCGTATTGAACTGATACAGCGTCAGCGAATCCTCGCCGCTCAGGATCTTCAGGTCGCCGGCCGCGAACGTCGGCGTCATCAGCGCGCCCTTGCGCCGGCACAGGCTGCAGTTGCAACGCGTCGCAGGGGTGAGGGCGGTACGGACTTCGAATTTCACGCTTCCGCAATGACAGGTTCCGTTCAGCACTTCGGTACTCATGGCGTTCTCCGCATTAGGCATGGCTGCTTTATAGCCCACTACGCGCGACGCTTTGTATCTCAATGTATCCGGGCGCTTCCCTGACACAAAACATTGCACCGGGCGGCGTTGGCGACACAAGCCAGATACGAGCGGGCGTTCAAATACAGCCATGCTCACCACTCGAAGGACTGTCATGCTCTCCCGAATCAAAACCGCCGCTACCGTCACCCTCTTCGCCGCAGCCGTTGCAACCGGCGCGCTGGCCATCACAAGTCTCGTTGCGACTCCCGCGGCCAGTGCTGCCGCAAGTGGCGCTGGAAGTCCGCTTGGCAGCGCCAATAGCGCTCCGGAATTCACCGGTATCGATAAATGGCTCAATAGCGATCCGCTGACCATGCAGCAGCTGCGCGGCAAGGTGGTACTGGTCGATTTCTGGACCTATACCTGTATCAACTGTATCAATGTGCTGCCTTATGTGAAGGCATGGAATCAGAAATATAAGGATCAGGGCTTGGTGGTTGTCGGCGTGCACACGCCCGAGTATCCATTCGAGCGCAACACGGACAACGTCAAGACCGCCATCAAGCGGCTTGGCGTTACGTATCCGGTCGCGCAAGACAACCGCTATGCAACGTGGAACGCCTACAACAACCAGTATTGGCCCGCGTTCTATCTGGTCGACAAGAAAGGGCACGTGGTCTACACGCACTTTGGCGAGGGTGACTACGAACAGACCGAGGCGAAGATCAAGTCCTTGCTGGCGGAAAACTCGTGATTCGTCGCACGATGTCCTTAGCGCTTACTGTGCCATTGATTGGAATTCCGCTTCATCGTCACACGGAGGTTTTATGTTAAATAACGTTCTTCCGCCATCGCCGTCTCGCCGTCGTTTTGTTAGTGTGGCCGCGGCGACTATGGCTGCGGGCTCATTAAATCAGTTCGCTTTCGCGGAAACTAATCAAACGATTACTGAAGTTGCACAATCGACGAGCGGCGACAAGACGGCGATTCGTCCGCTTCGTGTGCACGTGTTGGAAGCGCAACTCATCGATCTGCAAAGACGTATAAAAGCAACGCGATGGCCCGAACGGGAAACAGTCACCGATGACTCGCAAGGCGTGCCGCTCGCGATGATCCAGGAGCTCGCGCGTCATTGGTCGACCGACTACGACTGGCGCAAGTGCGAGGCGAAACTGAACGCCTTGCCGCAGTTCGTGACGGAGATCGATGGGCTGGATATTCATTTCATTCATGTTCGCTCGAAACATGAGAATGCGATGCCGCTCATCGTCACGCATGGGTGGCCCGGCTCGGTCATCGAACAGTTCAAGATTATCGATCCGCTGACCAATCCAACGGCGCATGGTGCGAGTGCATCGGACGCTTTTCACCTGGTCATTCCATCTTTGCCGGGCTATGGTTTTTCCGGCAAACCGGCCACGACCGGTTGGGGTCCGGAGCGCACTGCACGTGCTTGGGTCGTGTTAATGACGCGCCTTGGATACACCAAATTCGCGGCGCAAGGCGGCGATCTGGGCGGTATTGTCGCGAACGTGATGGCTAAGCAGGCGCCACCGGAATTGCTAGGCATTCACGTTAATTTTCCCGCGACCGTTCCGCCCGAAATTGTAAAGGCGCTTCAAGCGGGAGACCCGCCGCCGCCCGGTCTGTCGGATGACGAAAAGCACGCCTACGAGCAGCTGAGCAGCGCCGCCAAGAAACGACGCGCCTATGCGTTGGAGATGGGCACACGCCCTCAAACGCTCTACGGATTGTCGGACTCGCCCATTGCGCTGGCGAGCTGGCTGCTCGATCACGGCGACGGATATGTTCAGCCTGCGGCCGCACTGACCTCGGCCGTATTCGGGCACCCCGTTAATGGAGAGTCCGCGGGCGAGTTGACGAGAGACGACGTGCTCGACGACATCACGCTCTACTGGTTGACGAATACAGGAATCTCCGCAGCGCGCTTTTATTGGGAGTCTCACTTCAACTTTCTGGCCGCAGCCGATGTATCAGTCCCGGCGGCCGTGAGCGTGTTTCCTCGTGAGAACTATCAGGCTCCGCGGAGCTGGACAGAGCGTGCGTATCACACTCTCATCTACTACAACCGGGTCGATAGAGGCGGGCACTTCGCCGCGTGGGAGCAACCGCAACTATTCGCAGAGGAGGTTCGCGCGGGTTTGAGACCGCTGCGTACTTGAAAAGAAACAGCCAAACGCCGGAGGACACATGCTCCGCGCGTCAGGGGTCCAGACACGCGCGCAATATCCGCTCACGTCGACAAGATATCTTGTGACTGGATCCGCTTTACGCCCACGCGATCCATGTTTTTGCGCGCGGCCGCAAGCGAGCCGTTGAGATCGATCGGACGCGTTGCATCCTCGATCACATAAGCCTGGAACCCCGCCTTGCGGGCATCCATTGCTGTCCATGCAACGCAGAAATCAGTCGCCAGTCCGGTCACGAACACGGTGTTAATACGCCGCTGCTTCAGGTATCCCGCGAGGCCGGTTTCTGTCTTGTGATCGGCTTCCTCGAACGCGGAATAGCTATCCATGTCCTTGTGAAAACCCTTGCGTATGACCACTTGCGCAGTCGGCAGCTTGAGGTCCTTGTCGAGCGCGGCGTCGTCTGTGCCCTGGATGCAATGGTCCGGCCACAAGACCTGCGTGCCGTATGACAACTGCGCTGTCTCGAACGGCTTCTTGCCGGGATGGGAACTGGCGAACGACGCGTGTCCCACCGTGTGCCAGTCCTGCGTGATGACAATGTTCTCGAACTTGCCGGCCAACTCGTTGATGAGCGGCACGACCTCGGCGCCGCCTTTCACCGGCAACGTTCCGCCATCGATGAAACAATTTTGCACGTCCACAACGATCAACGCAGACTGACTGCCGGGCTTGATGTGCTTGCCTGATGTTGCGGATGCTGCCAAGACGCTCAGGCTTCCAAGGCCAAGAAGATGGGCCCGACCGAGCGCGGCGGTCGACCTGATCAGTGTCCTGCGATGGTTTTCTCCCACGGTGACTCCCCTTTTTGATTGAAGCCACGATCATAGAGGCGCCAAATTTATTCCACGCTCCATTTTGATGCATGTGTCTTATCGAAGAGCCCGGCATAAGCAGTTGCATAAAAACGCAAACAACCGGCCTTCGCGTCGCCGGGGCCAGACGCAAATCCCGCGATGGGATTGACTGCGTGAGGCACCGGCGGTATCTTTTTCGCCGGAGTACTACTTCCCCTGCGCCGCTTCGCAGTCCATTTTGATTCCGTGCCGGCTGTGGAGGCTCGTTTGCACAGAAACCTGGACCGAAGTCATGCGCATTTACTTCCAGAACGCGTCCATCCCGACGCGGGCCGTTGATCGGCTCAAATACCGCCTATCGCTGAAGGAATCCCAGGCGCGACAGGTGACCTCCGAAGTCTTCGGCTATAAAGACTGGACCGAGCTTCACAGCGAGCTGGGCAGCAAGGCAGCGTCTGCGCTCGACGAGGCGTGCGACAGCACGGCCCTGACCGAGAGACGCGTCTATCAGGCATCGCAATTGGTCGCATCGCACGTTGATCTTCAAGGTGAAGCCGCGGACGACTTGGTTCATTGGTGGCAACCATCGGCCGCGAATCCGCAAAAAGAGGGCGGCGACTCAACCGACACGCCGTTTGCCGGTTCAAAGGAAGAACTAAGTTTCCAGGAAGCGCTAACCACGTTGGCTCACGCCGCGAACCAGTCCGTTGGCCACTTCGAACATGCGCTCACGACCGGTATACGCAGGACCGAAAACGATAGCTCGCTGAGGTTTGCGGAATCGATTACTGATGAATTGCTAAGCGGCAACCGAAACCGGGAACCCGAAGTGGCGCGTCATCTCCTCGAGGCGTTGGCCTCGCGAGGACTGCCCCGGTCGATACTCAACCTCGCGATGAGCCTGGATCTTGGCGATGGTGGACCGAAAGACGAAAAGAGAGCCGCAGCCTTGCTTGAGCAGTTGGCTAAATCTGCATCAACGCCCGATGATCTGAAGCGGATTGCCGAATCACGCTTAGGGGCCTAGCGCCGGCGGAAAACAAGGTCGTGAACAGGATGCGGTTCGATCCCGATCCCGATCCCGATCCACGCTACGAGAGGTCACCATGCATCTCGCCGGCACCATCCTTCCGATCTTTGAGATCATCCTGACGGGATGGCTTGCCGGCGCCTCCGGCTATCTACCGCGCCGCTGGTGCGGCAGGTCGCCACCAACCCCGTCATCCTTGCGACCATTTTCGGGCTGCTTTGGTCGATCCTCGGTTCGCCGCTGCCCAGGCCGGTTGCGTCGATTCTCACGATGCTTGGCGAAGCCTTGACGCCATGCGCGCTGTTCGCCATTGGACTCGATCTGACACTCACCGAACTGCGCGAACGCCTGGGTCTTTATGCGCTGCTGACGGCGCTCAAGCTGGCTGTCATGCCGCTCGTGGTCTACGCGCTTTGCGTTGCAACGGAACTCGACCGGACCGCGACCATCGCCGCCGTCGTGTGCGCGGCCGCGCTCGCGGTTGAATACGATGTTTTTTAAGCGCCGGTGCAATTGGCTGTCGAATTTGGGCGCGCTCACTCGTCGTTGTGCTGAAGACCTCGCAAGTCTTCTCGAGATAATCAGTGAATCACTTTTTGCACAGGAGAAACGAAATGCGCGTGATGGTCATGGTCAAGGCGACCGCCGAATCCGAAGCAGGTCAGATGCCGAGCATGGAACTTATCGAAGCGATGACCCGATACAACGAAGAACTCGTCAAAGCGGGCATCATGCAAAGTGGCGATGGACTGAAACCGAGTTCGGCGGGCGTGCGCGTCAAGTTTTCGGGCAAGGACCGGACCGTCATTGACGGTCCCTTTTCCGAAACCAAAGAACTGATCGCCGGGTATTGGCTCTGGCAAGTCCAGTCGATGGACGAAGCGATCGAATGGGTTCGCCGCTGCCCGAACCCGATGCCGAGCGAATCGGAAATCGAAATTCGGCCTTTCTTCGAACCCGCGGATTTCGGCGAAGCGTTTACGCCTGAACTTCAGGAGACCGAAAGCCGGTTGCGCAAGGAGATCGACGCGCAACGTCGCTAATGGCGCTACGCGACGCAGTGCGCGCGGCCTGACGTAAATTGACTTCCACGGAGGGAAGCATGGCTCGACTGTTATCGGTGAACGTCGGACTGCCGCGCGACATCGACTGGAAAGGCCGCACGGTCCACACTGCAATCTGGAAGGAGCCGGTGCATGAGCGTTGCTGGGCCGGCCGGTTGAACCTCACCGGCGATGGTCAGGGTGACCTGGGCGGACACGGGGGCGAGCAGCGGGCCGTGTTCGTCTATCAGATCGAATCGTATCGCCATTGGCAGGCGCAACTGAAGCGCACCGGTTTTGTCCACGGCCAATTCGGCGAGAACTTCACGATCGAAGGCATGCCGGACTCTGCGGTGTGCATCGGCGATCGCTATCGGATCGGTACCGCGTTATTCGAAGTGACGCAACCGCGGGTCACATGCTACCGCGTCGGCATCCGGACGAACGAGCCCCGCATGGCTGCGTTGTTGACTTCCGGCGGACGGCCTGGGTTCTATCTCCGTGTCTTGCAGGAGGGTGCCGTCGGCGCTGGCGATGACATCATAAAAGTCGGTGAGGCAACAGAGCGCATGAGCGTCGCCGAGATCAACGCGCTTCTGTATTCGCCCCATCATCCGCGCGATCGGTTGGAGCAGGCGTTGCGTATCGATGCCCTTTCGCCCGGGTGGCGCGGGTCGTTCGAGGCGTTGCTGCGGGACCAGACGACGGGTGGTGCTAGCGGGAACGCAGGACTTGCGCCTGCCGTCGCTGTGCATCCGGTCGCGCCAGGATTTCGACCGCTCACGGTGACGGCGATTGAACCGGCGTCCGCCGATGTCCTCTCGCTGACGTTGCGGAGCACGAGCGGTCAGTTGCTGCAATCGGCACTGCCGGGCCAGTACGTGGTGTTGCGTCTGCCTCGACCCGACGACGGGCCGCCACTCTTTCGCAGCTACTCGCTTTCGGGCGCTGCATCGACGGAACGCTATCGGATCAGCGTCAAGATCGAGCCGAATGGGGCAGCGGGAACCTACCTGCGAACGCAGCTTCATGTGGGCGATGCACTCGATGTCAGCGCGCCGCGCGGCAGTTTTGTCCTGCAGCGGGGAGACGGTGCGCTGGTGCTGCTCAGCGCTGGAATAGGCGTGACGCCTGTCCTTGCCATGCTGCACGCGCTGGCCGCAGAGGGCTCGACGCGGCAGGTTTGGTGGCTCCACGGCGCTCACGATGGACAGCACCACGCATTCGCCGATGAAGCCCGCGGTCTTGTGCATGCACTGGCGCATGCGCGCAGCTATATCTGCTACAGCCAGCCGGAATCGAGAGAGCGCGTTGGGACGGCTTTCGATGCGACCGGGCATCTGTCGCGGCAGGCTCTTGACGAGGCAGGTGTGCCGCGAGACGCGAATTTTTACCTCTGCGGCCCGTCGCGTTTCATGGCGGACATGAAAGTGATGCTCGCCGGTCTGGGCGTCGCACCGGAGCGGGTTCACGCTGAAAACTTCGGCGGCGGTCAGGCGATGACACCTGGAATCGTCGGCGCTCCGATGCGTGCGCCACACCTGCCGGAAGACGATGCCGACACCGGGCCACTCGTTTCATTCGCGCGCAGTGGTATTGCAGCGCACTGGAATGCGGCGGTGCATCCGAGCATCCTGGATCTGGCCGAAACGTGTGACGTACCGGTTCGATGGTCGTGTCGAACCGGGGTGTGTCATAACTGCGAAAGCGGACTGGTTTCGGGGACGGTCAGCTATGGTCCAGAGCCACTCGACATGCCTGCGCAAGGGAACGTTCTTATCTGTTGCGCGCAGCCGGGTGGGGATATCGTTATTGATCTGTGAGCGCAAATCCAGATCAGCCGAGCGGAGACACTCCCACCACGCGTGCATGGGCCCACAGCAGCATGAACGCGTACAGCCCCAACCCCACGACGACAACGATTACATCGTTCATGGCCGAAGGCGGCGCGCCCGGCACCGGGCGGACGTTGGCGCGCCGGCTAACCGAGATCAGGTCCGCCACTGCCCAGAGGAGGAACGCGCCGAACAGCAGCAGATCGTTCAGCGTACCGTTGGCGAGCAAATGCGCCACCGCCCACAAGATAACGGCGAGCAGCATCGGATGTCGGGTCAGGCGCTTGATACGACCCGGCAGATAAGCCGCGACCAGCAGCGGAAATACCGGCAACATGAGCAGCAATGTGAGGTGCCGCAGCGGTAGCGGCGGCGCGTAGACCACGACCGGTGTCTGCCGCGCGATGCCGTAACCGTAGATCATCGCGACCAGAGTGACGATCGACACCAGTGAATACAGTGCTCTCCATCCGTTCTTGCCCATGCGCGCGGCTTGCGCATCCCGCCAGAGTGGCGCGACGATGGAGACGGAATGGATACCGAGGAAAACCAGGAGACCTGCAACGAAGATTGTCATAAGTTCAATTGAATGTTGACAATAGCAATATCTAAAATAGATGCTGTGCTTTAGTTCGTCAAGATAAAATTGACGACGTCAACATTGGCGGAAACAGATGACTATCAAGAAGACGGGTAAGCGAGCCGAACAATCCAAGCAACCATTGGCCGCTGAGGCCAGGCGTCCGTATCACCACGGGGCATTGCGTGAGGCCATGCTGGAAGCAGCGGAGCGCATCCTGGCCCGCGAGGGCATCGGCGGGCTTACGTTGCGAGCCGCCGCGCGCGAGGCCGGCGCATCTCACGCCGCCCCCAAGAACCACTTCGACAATGTGACCGGACTGCTCAGCGATTTAGCAGCCGTCGGTTTTCGCCGCTTCGAAAGCAGCCTGCTCGAAGCGTCTGCGGCGGTCGCCGCTCCCGAGGCGCGACTTGCCGCGCAAGGACGCGCCTACGTTGAGTTCGCGACAGAGTTTCCGGGTCTATTCATGCTGATGTTCCGCAGCGAGCGGCTTGACCTCGAACGACCGGGTTTGCGCGAAGCGATGAGCGGCGCGTTGTCGGTGCTGCGCGCGACCGTCGGTGCGCCGCAAGAGCCTGACGCTCCGCTGTCCACAGAGGGCGCCGCGCGCGTGGTGACCGCCTGGGCACTGGTCCATGGATTTGCCATGCTCAAGGTCGACGGGCGTCTCGACGGCATAGTCCGCGGCTTGGCTGAAGGCATGGACGCAATGTCACTGCTTGATGTCATTCTCAAGTCAGGCGGCGGGCAACTGAGAAGTGGCGACCCGCTCGCGTGTTAGGAAAAAACGAGAAGAACAAACTGCACTTCTTCCGGTCCAACGTGTCCTTATCGTTCAAATGAAAACTTGCATTGTGTAATTCAAGGCATTTCAGCATTTCGATCGCGTTACGCTAACCCGAGTCGCGATTCTTTCTAACTCCACCCGCTTTTTGCTTCCGCGACCCTTAAAGAACGCCACGACCCAAGACGCTTCTCCGACACGCTTCTCTTGCCACTAAAGGACAATCGATGCTGAACGAATTGAGTGATTTTGATGCTTTGATGGAGAAGCTGGTTAGCGAATGGAACGTACCGGGTATTGGCGTCAGTATTCTTAAAGACGACAAGGTCCTGCTCGCCAAGGGATATGGGTATCGCGACTATGCACAGAAGCTGCCATTTACGCCGGCGACCGGGTTCCCGATTGCGTCGAACACAAAGCTGTTCACTGCCGTTGCGGCCGGCTTGCTGGTCGATCGCGGTCTGCTGAGCTTTGACCGTCCAATCCGCGATTTCGTCCCAAGTTTGAGTTTCTACGATAAGTCACTTGATGAAACGGTGACGCTGCGCGACATGCTGGGTCACCGGACTGGCGTGCCGCGACACGACATGATCTGGTACGAAGCGCGCCTGTCGCCGAAGCAATTGTTCGAGCGGATCAGGTTCATGAAGCCGGAAGCGCCATTACGCACCAAGTTCATCTACAACAACATGATGTACGAGGCAGTGGGTCACATTATCGAATTGTTGACCGGGAAACCTTGGGATATCTTCGTCCACGACGAGATCCTGACACCGTTGGGCATGACCCGGACTGCCTTCTCGATTACCGGCATGCTTGCGCAGCCGGAATTTGCCGTGCCCTTCCTCGAGAAGCGCGACAGCAGTGAACTCTGGCAGCCGCCCTATATGGACGCTGACGAGTCGAGTCCCGCGGGAAGCATGGTTGCCAGTCTGGATGACATGTCTCGCTGGCTTGTCATGCTGATGAATGGCGGCCGACTCGATGGGAAACAGATTATTCCTGAGCGCATTTTGAAAGCGACGCTGGCACCCGGCTTGCCAATTCCCGATGCGATGGGCGAGGCCATGGGATTCTCGCCGGAGCTAAACGTCATCTATGGCATGGGCCGGCAAACCGCTTCGTACCGAGGGCATTTGCTCACGAGTCACGGGGGCGACCTGCGTGCCTTTCACTCCCAGATCTCGTACTTGCCACGCGAGAAAATTGGCGTGAGTGTGTTCGTTATTGGGGATCATTGCGCGATGCTGCGCAATGTCGTTGGCTACGAAATTTGCGACCGCATGCTGGGACTGGCTCCTACGGACTGGACCGAACGCATGCTGGACTTCAGCAAGAAGATAAGAAGCACCATGCGCGAGGCGCGTCAACGCGTGACGCCTAATGCCGTGCCGAACACATGCCCGTCGCACGACCTTGCGGAATATGCAGGGCATTACGGCCATCCTGCTTATGGCACGTTGACTGTCGCGCTACATGACAAGCAGCTTCAGTTTGAATTCCGCCATGCCAGGCTCGCACTGAATCACTTTCACTATGATCGTTTCGACACCCCCGATGACGAGGCCGAAGGTGCCTGGTCCGTATCGTTCCAGACGAGCCCGCTAGGCGACATCGACCGCGCGGTGCTGTGGCTGGATGAGGCCGATGCGGTATTCGTGCGTGTCCCTGATTCACTGCCGGCTAGCGTGATCGAAAAGCTCGTGGGGACCTACGTGACGGCGTTCGGGATCAAGGCGGCGGTCCAGATCAACCGTGACGAGAAGCTCGTGCTGCGCTTTCCGATGTCGCCCGCCGAAGTCCTCGTGCCGCTCAAGGATCTTCAGTTCCGAAGCCGGATGAGTCCGGAAACCACGTTTGAATTTGTGATGGAATCAGGCTGCGTGACCGCATTGAGGCACTGGAACTCGCGAGTGGAAATGATCCTGACACGTATAGAGGATGACGAATCAATCGATGCCATGGACGAGGACGCGTCAACCTGAGGCCCCTCGTTTTTACAGGACGTTTACGGCGGCAAGCGTTCTTTCGACACGGCTGTTACTGCGGAAGGTCAACAATAGGAAGCGATCCGAAGACGCTAAGGTTTTCGCATGATCGACACTATAGAAAGCGGGAGCACCATGACCGACGACGTTACGGCTTTGATCGAAGAAATTCAGCGATATGCAAGAAACCGCGCGCAGGATGTGACGCGCGGCGCGGAAACGCCGGCACTGGCCGCGTTGATGACCGAGAAATTCGGTGAAGGTTTGGTAAAGGCGGGGCACTTGCTGGGCGTTGAGAGAGTCGATGCACTGAAGGACGAAATCAGCCGTCTGGTTCGCGTGATCGACGCGCAATACCCCAAGCATCTTCAATACCGTTTTGAAGCGCGTCCGGCGGGACTTGCCATTAATGGCGAGTCCCATTGAGCGTTGCCTGCGCCAATTTTTCTGGAGAATGTGATGGCTTTCAAACAAACCAAGGGCAACATGACGGTTGAGGCTTGCGTCCTGCCGTCTCCCGGCCAGATGTTCAAAGGCGCTATTCGGGTGACTACCATTCGAGACACGAAGAAGATTGAGCGAGTGACGGGTCGCGGTTGTGGTCGCCCGGTGCGCGAGGCCGACGCGGCATTGGCGATGGCTGAATCTGCAGCTAGGCAGATGATCGGCGCTTAAGCGTTCACAGCTTTAACCGGTACAACCAAGCGTTCCGTTTGCTCATGAGGGCAATGCTCTGCAGCCACAAACGGTCCGGAGTAGGATAGACGGCGCTTATGTGAATTAGCAGAAGCGCCTCATTTCTGCCTGACCCCTTTCTCCATCCAGCTCAAACGAGCCAAAACGAGTCCAAACATGAGCCAGACAATCTACGATATTCCCGTGAATTCCATCGACGGCGCAGCGCTTACGCTTGAGCCGTTTAAAGGCAAGGTTTTGTTGATCGTGAACGTAGCCTCCAAGTGCGGGCTTACACCGCAATATGAAGCGCTGGAAAAACTCTATGAAGACAAACGAGCCGAGGGCCTTGAAGTGCTGGGTTTCCCGGCGAACAACTTCAAGGGGCAAGAGCCGGGGAGCAATGCCGAGATCGCGGAATTCTGCAGCTCGACCTACGGCGTGAAATTTCCGATGTTTTCGAAAGTATCCGTAGTTGGTGCAGACCAGCATCCGCTGTACCAGACGCTCACCAGCACACAGCCGGACGCAACTGGCGACGGCCCGTTTCGCGAGCGCCTCAAAGGCTACGGCATTGAACCTAACCCCGCGCCTGACGTGTTGTGGAACTTCGAGAAGTTCGTGATTGGCAGGGACGGGCGCGTGGCAGGCCGTTTCTCGCCGGATGTCACGGCAGATGATCCACGCCTGCTTGAGACTATTCAAACCGCACTGGCGAACTAAGCTAGCGACGCCTTCGCGCGGTGAGACCGCCGGCAAGACCGGTGATCGCATCACGCAAGGGCTTAAATTGGGGCCGTCACGTCACCCAAGCGCTCCCGCCATTGCAAGGAACGCTCAACTCTATTTCGCTTAAGCGGTCGCTGTCGCAACCGACCTGCCGACCATCAGGTAATGAATCAGCGCGATGATCGGGAACACGCTCGCGACCATGGCGGTCAACGGCCATCCACCATGGTCATACAAGCTGCTGGCGAGCGCTGACCCAATTGCGCCGCCAATGAAGATGCTGGTCATATAAAGCGCATTCAGACGATTGCGGCTGGCCGCATGCAACGCATAGATCTCACGCTGGCCGAGCACCATGTTCATCTGCACGGCGAAGTCCAGCACAACGCCGGTCACAACGAGTCCACCCACGCCCCACGCCGGATGAATCAGTCCCGGTGTGAATGCGAGCGCCCCGACGACGAGGGCTATCAACGTCGCGCGAACTGAATGCCCGGCATCGGCGAGCCGCCCTGCCACGGGAGCCGACGTGGCGCCTATCGCGCCGACCAGCGCGAACACGGCAATCGCGTTCTGCGACAAGCCGTAATGACGCGTCAGTTCGATCGGCACCGCGGTCCAGAAGAGGCTGAACGTGGCAAACATCAACCCTTGATACAACGCGCGATGACGCAGTGTCGGCAAGGTCGCAACCAGTTCGCCAAGCGAATGAATCAACTGAAAGTAGGTCGCTTGATGCGACGGCTGGCGGCGCGGGATGGTCAGCGCCAGGACCGCCGTCACGATGGCCATCAACACCGCCGCCGAGCCGAATACCGTGCGCCAGCCAAAATGACCGGCGACCACGCTTGAGATCGGACGTGACAACAATATGCCAAGCAGAAGCCCGCTCATGATGTTGCCGACCACGCGGCCACGCGACTCGTCCGGTGCAAGATGGGCGGCCAAAGGGATCAGGATCTGCACGGCGACCGAACTGAAACCGACCAGCAACGACACCGCCAGGAACGCGCTCGGCTGACGCGTTACAGCGGCCAGCGCGAGACTGAAGATCGAGACAATGGCTGTCGTGATCATCAGCTTGCGATTCTCCAGCAGATCGCCAAGCGGAACCAGGAAGAACAGTCCCAATGCATAGCCGATCTGCGTAAGCGAAACAATCAGGCTCGCCATGCCGCCCGACATGTGAATGTCCGGTGCGATGAGCTCGGTGATCGGTTGCGCATAGTAGAGGTTGGCGACGATCGCGCCGCAGCAGAACGCGAACAGCGCGGTCATGCCCTGGGTTAGCTTGACTGTGCCGCCGTTCTGGCCGGCAGCAGGTGCGTTAGGCGTCATGTGATAGATCCTTAGTAATCGAAACTGTTTAATGTTCGATGTTCATCAAGCGGTTCCCGCGCGGCTTCACTGACGGGTTCATGCGGTGCTCCGTTCGAGTGCCGCCCGCAGCGCGTTGGCGAATACCGCCGGCGGTTGCGCGCCGCTGATCGCATCGCCTGCGATGAACACGGTCGGCACCGAGCGAACGCCTTGCTGCTGAGTCAGCCGCTGCGCTGCGAGCACTTCTGCAAGACCTCGGCCTTGCAAGAGGGTGTCCTCTGTAGCGGCGGCATTGAAGCCAGCTTTCGCGGCGAGTTCAACCAACGTGCCGATCAAGCCAATATCGCGGCCCTCGGAGAAGTACGCGGCGAATATCGACTCATAGAGGGCTTCGGTCTTGCGCGCGTCGCCCACGCTTAACGCGTACTGCATCAGCTGATGAGCGAGACGTGTGTTCGGCGTCCTGCTCACCCGCTCGAAATTGAATTGCGCGCCGGCAGCCAGACCGGTCGCCGCAACCTGCGCATCCATTCCTTGCGAGCGTACCCAACTGCCGAACTTGGCCGTCCGATATCCGCGCCGGTCCATTCCGACCGCGGGCATCGTGGGATTCAATTCGAACGGTGCGTACGTCATTGAAACGGGGACTGGCAGGTTGGCCGCACGAATTCCCGAGGCAAGATTCAGGTGCCCGATCCAGCACCACGGGCAAATAAAGTCGTAGCTGACAGAGAGTTCGATGACCTGCACGGCGCGCTCCCGAGAATGAGTACGCACAGGATATCGATTGCAATTCGTTAGTAGAATACGTTCGCAAAGCAATCTTGCGTTGCGTGCCACGCAACGTTTCGCACAGCGGAGCCATCAAAGTGGACAAACTGGTCGCATTGACGACGTTGCTGGAAGTGGCCGAAGCCGGCGGCTTTTCCAAGGCCGCGCAACGGCTAGGGGTGGCCACTTCGTCAGTCACACGCCTGATGGATGCGCTCGAAGCGTCGCTGGGTACTGCGTTGCTGACGCGTACTACGCGCCGCGTCAGCCTCACCGACGCGGGCACGGCGTACGTCGAGCAAATCAGCAAGGTGCTGGACGATCTTGCTGAAGCCGACGACAGCATCTTCGACAGCGGCGCGGCGCCCGTTGGCGCGCTGCGTATCTCCGTGCCAACTGCTTATAGCCGGTTGTGCCTGGCGCCTCACCTTGCCACCTTCCTGAGCGAGTATCCCCGCGTGGTCCTTGACGTGGTGGTCGCCGATCACTATGTCGACCTGGCGACAGAACGTATTGATGTCGCGATTCGAATCGGCTTGCCCGCACGCGATGAAAGCCTGGTCGTCAGGAAGCTGGCCGACAACAAGCGTTTTGTCGTGGCGAGCCATGAGTATCTGGAACGGCACGGCACGCCCGATGAACCACAAGCGCTAGCGCACCACGAATGCCTGCGCTTCGCGTATGGCGGTCCGCGTCGGGCGACAAGACAGGTGTGGACGTTTCGGCGTGGAGTGACGGAAGAACGCGTCGAAGTGCGCGGCCACCTGATTGCCAATAACCCCGACGTGCTGTTCGAAGCCGTCCTCGCGGGCAGGGGCATTGCGCTGTTGCCCGAGTGGCTGGTGGCGCAGGAAATTGGCGCCGGTCATCTCCTGCGCCTCTTTGAAAATACCGAGGTCAATCCGCATGCGGGCGATTCGGTCATCTATGCGGCTTATCTGCCGAATCGCCGGCATTCGAGCAAGGTACGCACCTTCGTGCAGTTTCTCGCTGCACGCGTGCAAACGCCAACGGTGGAATGACGGCTGCAGGGTGCCGGTGAAGCTAGTGATGCTAGTGGCTGGTCGAGTTTTCGATGTCCGACACAATGCAGTTACGCCCGCCCAGCTTGGCGCTGTAAAGCAGCTTGTCGGCGCGTAGTAGAAGCGCGTCGAGCGTCTCATGCTCTGTTTGCGAAGCCAGCGAGATCCCGAAGCTCAACGTGACTGTAAAGCGGACACCATCCAGCTCCAGCGCGGTGACCGCCAGACGCCGCCGCAATTCGTTAGCGGTGGCAATGGCTTCGCTGGCGTCATCGACCTTTGTCAGCACGGCGAATTCCTCGCCGCCGAGGCGTGCCACGATGTCCGGCTGACGCCAGATCTCGCTGCACAATCTTCCAATTGTTTGCAGCGCCAGGTCACCGGCGGCGTGGCCCAGGGTATCGTTGATCTGCTTGAAGCGGTCTGCGTCGAACATGATGAGGACCTGCTTGGCTTCTGTCTCCGTGTGGCGGCTTAGCGAAACAGTCGCCTTGCGTTCAAACGCGCGGCGGTTAAGCAGACGGGTCAGGAAGTCGGTGTCGGCAACGGTTTCAAGTTCGCGCAGCAGGATATTGCGCTCATGTTCGAGCCGCATTTTTTCGATGCTGTTTTCCTTCAACACAAGGATTGCGTGAAACAGGCTGCGGATCTCAAGCGGTTGTTCACCGTGAGGAATGGGCGTCTCGAGTTTTCCGTCGGCGATCGCCATGACGATGTCCGCTGCTTCAATGAACGGTTGAACGAACCGCCGCCTGAAGTACACGGACGCAATCAGCAAAAGGTAAAGAACAGCCGCCGAGCCAATGACGCTTGCAACCAGCAACATCAGTGATTCATTACGATACCCTTTGACTTCGGCTTCCGCCAGATCCAGCACGTAGTCGCGAAATTGCACGATGGGCCGCATGGTCGGCACATACTCCGCAGCCAGTTCGGCAGCCGTGAGATTGGCGCCTTCGGGACGCGTCGCCATCTCGCGGACACGCGCTATGTAGCTCAGGCCGTTGTCGTAATAGACGCTGGTCAGGCTCTGATAAGTGGTTGCGCTAATCGGCGTATGTTCTACGCGGGCACTAATCAGGCTGCGCAATTCGTCTATACGTCCTTTAGCCCGTTCTTGCGCGAATAATTCGGTTTCACTCAAGGGCCGGTGAGCGGTCAGCGCCGCAGTGAAGGTCGACCCCAGAAGCCCGGCCTGTTCACGAAGTTGAGCGGTCAACCGAGCGGTCAAGACGCAATTCAGCGCGCTCGGATCGCCGCGCACAATGCCTGCCGCGCTGGCATTTGCAAGCGGCCCAAAATTGGGAATGACGGCGATCATCTGGTTGACCGCGCTTAGGACCGCATCATGGTCACGTTTTTCTATGGGCTGAGCGATGAGGCTGTCGACTTGCTTGCGGGCAGCAACTAGCTGTGTTTGTACGATATCAACAGACGCACGTTCAGTCGTGCAGCCGGGGCATACGCCACTTGCAATCAGCGAGCGCAACACGGCCAGGCGCCGGTCGCTTTCAGCACGCGCGTTAATTAAGGGAAGCCGCAGCGCCGGCGCATTCTGTGCGTCTGCACCTAGCGCACCGTTAGCGGGACCACGTTCCGCCGATACGCTTTCCATGGCGAGTAATGCGGCGCGAAAACGGTCTAATGACTGAACCCCATTCTCCGCTAAGGAATAGGTGTGTGATTGATGCAGGAGTAAGGGCGTCGCAAGACTCAGGACCAGCACGCACAGAGCGGCCGTTGTCAGCTTGAGTCGCTTGGCAAGCAAGATCCGGGTTGTGGGCATTTTTGTTAATTCGCAGCAGGTCGCTTGCCAGACACATTCTTTAAACAGGGCGACTATGCAGCCGATGATTCAACATACCGCAGCCCATTGGAATCGTCTACTCGGACAAAACACGATCGTTAGACCGTTTCCTTTCGATAAAACCAGCGAGTTGTCTATCCGGAACCGTGGAGCGGGTGTCGAGGAAGATTTAAGCGCAGATGATTTCTCTTAGTTAACGGCACGTTAGCCGCTTTCTTTATTGGCGAGGCATGCATGCAATCGTTTGCTGTCTTGTCAGCTAAGCCACGGACGCGCCAGTCATGCGGGACGCTCCAAGCGCAGCATCCGTCCGACTTAACGACTTAACGACCGAAGAAAGCGATTTAACAATTCCATGCGATAGCGCCGCATGCATGCTGTCACGCATTTCTTTTCCGTGTAGCCTAAGCCGCTGTTACTTGTGCCGTTTTTAGCCAAGTCGCTGTCACGTCATCGAAACTCGATACGCTTTTTTCCACCCATCCCGCTCCTCGACAAAGGATCCGCAGAAATGAGCTACATCCACTTTATCGGTGGCGAAAAAGGAGGCGTCGGCAAATCGCTCGTCGCCCGCGTATTGGCCCAGTATTTTGTTGATCGGAGCATCCCGTTTACAGGTTTCGACACCGACAAATCGCACGGCGCGCTACTGCGGTTCTATGCGGATTTTGCTGCGCCGGCCGTGCTTGATCGTCACGATAGCCTCGACCCCATCATTGAACAGGCGCTCGAAGATCCTCAGCGGCGCATCCTGGTTGATCTCGCCGCGCAGACGCAGCAGTCTCTCGGCAAATGGCTTGAGGACGCGGATGTCATTGGTCTCGCGCATGAGCATGGTTTGACGCTGACCTGGTGGCACGTCATGGACGCCGGGCGTGATTCGGTCGACCTGCTGCGGCAGTGGCTCGACCAGTTCAGTGGACGCATCAAACTGGTGATCGTGCTCAACGAGGTTCGTGGTGACCGGTTCGAGTTTCTGGAAGCATCGGGGGAACTCGTCCGGGCCAAGGCGTTGGGTGCCAGTGTGATCAGCCTGCGACGCTTGCCCGACACCACAATGCAGAAAATCGATCAGCATGGCGTCAGTTTTTGGGCGGCTGTCAATCACGCGGATCGAGCCGCTTCCGGGCTTGGTTTGCTGGAGCGGCAGCGCGTCAAGGTGTGGTTGAACCGGACCTATGGGGAACTTGGAAGTCTGGCGTTGTGAGCGGGGCGCCAGACATTAGGTAGTTATACAAACTAAATGAGGAAAAAATAAGCGCGAAGAGTTCTGTTGAACTATCCGCGCTGATGCCTGCGAGAAACATCGCACTCTTCCGGCTGAAACCGGAAGAGTGCGATCATTGGCTACACGCCAATCAAACGCCTTAAGCCTGAGCTGCCGCCAGTGCAGCGTTCAGTGTCTTGCTGGGGCGCATTACCGACTCCAGCTTCGCAAAGTCCGGCTTGTAATACCCGCCGATGTCCGCTGCGCCACCCTGGACCGCTGACAACTCCGCCACGATAGTCTTCTCGTCCGCCGTCAATTGGTTTGCCAACGGTGCGAACTGAGCAGCCAGTCCCGCGTCCTCGGTTTGCGCCGCGAGTTCCTGCGCCCAGTACATCGCGAGATAGAACTGGCTGCCGCGGTTGTCGAGTTGTCCAGTCTTCGGCGACGGGTTCTTGTTGTTCTCCAGCAGTTGTCCCGTGGCGGCATCCAGCGTCTTTGCCAGGACCTTGGCCCGCGTGTTGCCGGTCTTGATGCCAAGATCCTCCAGCGACACCGCCAGCGCCAGGAATTCGCCCAGCGAATCCCAGCGCAGATGGTTCTCTTCCACCAACTGCTTCACATGCTTCGGCGCTGAACCACCCGCACCGGTTTCATACATACCGCCGCCGGCCATCAACGGAACGATGGAGAGCATCTTGGCACTGGTGCCGAGTTCCATGATCGGGAACAGGTCGGTCAGGTAGTCACGCAGAATGTTGCCCGTCACCGAGATTGTGTCCAGGCCGCGGATCACGCGTTCCAGCGTATAACGCATCGCGCGCACTTGCGACATGATCTGGATATCCAGGCCGCTCGTGTCGTGATCCTTCAGGTAGGTCTCGACCTTCTTGATCACTTCGGCTTCGTGCGGACGATACGGGTCCAGCCAGAAAATGGCCGGCATACCGGAATTGCGTGCACGCGTGACAGCCAGCTTGACCCAGTCGCGGATCGGCGCGTCCTTGACCTGGCACATGCGCCAGATGTCGCCTTCTTCCACCGTTTGCGTCAGCAGCACTTCACCGGTCGCAATGTCGACAATGCGCGCTTCGCCGCCTTCCGGCACTTCAAACGTCTTGTCATGCGAGCCGTATTCCTCGGCTTGCTGAGCCATCAAGCCGACGTTGGGCACCGTGCCCATGGTGACCGGATCGAAGTTGCCGTTGGTCTTGCAGAAGTTGATGATTTCCTGATAGATCCGCGCAAACGTGCTTTCCGGGATCACGGCCTTCGTGTCTTTCGGACGACCGTCGGCGCCCCACATCTTGCCGCCAATGCGGATCATCGCGGGCATGGACGCGTCCACGATAATGTCATTCGGTGCATGCAGGTTCGAGATGCCCTTGGCTGAATCGACCATCGCGAGTTCAGGACGATGCTCGTGGCACGCGTGCATGTCGCGGATGATTTCTTCGTGCTTGGAAGTCGGCAGGGTTTCCAGCTTGTCGTACAGGTTGACGAGGCCGTTGTTGACGTTCACGCCCAGCTCGTCGAACAGCTTGCCGTGCTTCTCGAAGGCTTCCTTGTAGAAGATCTTCACGGCATGACCGAAGACAATAGGATGCGAGACCTTCATCATGGTGGCCTTCACGTGCAGCGAGAACATCACGCCGGTCTTGCGTGCGTCTTCCATCTGTTCTTCATAGAAGTCGCACAGCGCCTTCTTGCTCATGAACATGCTGTCGATGATCTCGCCGTCCAGCAGCGATACCTTCGGCTTGAGCACAATGGTCTTGCCGCTTTGCGTGACCAGTTCCATCTTCACGTCGCGAGCCTTCGCAACGGTCATGGACTTTTCACCGTGATAGAAGTCGCCGTGCCGCATGTGAGCGACGTGGGTGCGCGAAGCCATGCTCCACTCGCCCATGCTGTGCGGATTCTTGCGCGCGTAGTTCTTGACGGCGGCAGGCGCGCGGCGGTCTGAGTTACCTTCGCGCAGCACCGGATTCACGGCGCTGCCCAAGCACTTGGAATAACGCTGGCGGATTGCTTTTTCAGCGTCGGTCTTCGGCTCTTCGGGGAAATCCGGAACCTTGTAGCCTTTGCCCTGCAGTTCCTTGATCGCGCCGATCAACTGGTGCTGCGACGCGCTGATGTTTGGCAGCTTGATGATGTTGGTTTCAGGCAGCAGTGTCAGGCGGCCGAGTTCGGCCAGGTTGTCCGGCACCCGTTGCTCTTCCGTCAGGAATTCCGGGAACTCGCCGAGGATACGGCCGGCGACTGAAATGTCGCTGGTGGTGACGCGGATTCCGGCCGGCGCGGTGAACGTGCGGATGATGGGCAGGAAGGCGCTGGTGGCCAGCAGCGGGGCCTCATCGGTGAGGGTGTAGATGATCGTAGGTTGCTCGGTACTCATCGCTTATCTCAAGAAAAATGGGTTGGGGGCGCCTCCGGCTGCGTCAACGACCGGGGTTAACCATCGAATTTTGCCTGATTTTGCTTTCAAGGGGGCTGAACCGGTCCTGCGATTCGCATCGGAACCCGTAAATTGAGGGTTTTTAATGCTGTCTCAGGCGGCTGGCGGAGCGTTCCGGGTCTACCTCGGCCGAACCTGCATGTGCGCTTAAGCGCCTAAATTTAAAGGCTAAATTGCTATACGGGTTGTGTGGGCCGCTGCTTGCGGCCGCCTTACATCGTTAATAACAGCCCTCGCGGCAATAGCAAAGAAAAATCGCGACCCGATGTCAGTGCTGCGTCCATGTGACCGGAAAATGCCCGGCGCCGGCGTGCCGTCAACTCATCCGCGCCAGCGTAATGGCCCGCTCCGGACACGCGCTCACGCATAAGCCGCACGCGCGGCACGCATCGGCGTTCGGCGTGTAGGCGACTTGCATGCCGTGCACGCGCAGCTTGAATTTTTGCAATGCCCCCAGGCGCTGATAGTCGGCGTTGTCGATCCGGCGGATCTCGAAGACGTTCTCCGGACACACGACCGCGCAATCGGCCTTGCCCTCGCACCGGCCGAAGTTCACGACGGGCGCGATCACGCCCGGCGCCTGTTTGCATGCGGATGCCGGCGCATTGCTCATACAGCATCCTCTAGCGGCTTGCGTTGGCCGCAGCGCATGACCTTCTTGAACTTGTCGCGCTCCTCGGGTGTCATTTGTTCCCACCGGCGCCACTGCTGGCGTCCACGCCAGCCGCCATGGCCGCGGAATCCGCCGAACAAGATCCGGCTCAGGATCAACAGGCCCAGCGCATGAGTGAAATCAATCGCGCGAGCCCCGACAAACAGCGCCGGCAGAACCCAATTCCATAGGGTCATCACCATCCATCCGAGCACCGCAATGCCCACGATAACCAACAGCACTTTGCCCACGACTCTCAGTCCGAAACGCATTTACCTTCTCCTTTAAATATCCAGTTCGTCATACACGGCTTGCAAGCGGGCGCGCAGATGCAGCACCGCATAACGCTTGCGTGCCAGCAGCGTGTTCAGCGTTACGCCGCTCTCTAACGCCAGCTCCTTGAAACTGCGGCCCTCGATCTCGTGGGCGATGAAAATGTCGCGCTGGTTTTCCGGCAATTCGTCGAGCGCGTTTTGCAGCGCCACCAGAAGAACCGATCGCGCATAGGCGGCTTCCGGCCCGCCATCTTCGGAAGGGAGGGCCAGATCCAGCCGGTATTCATCGTCGATGGCATCGGCGTTGTCATGGGTCCCGGCCATCTCGCTCAGGGGCTGCTCTTTCTTCTTGCGAAAGCGGTCGATGATGCGATTGCGCGCCACGCGAAACAGCCATGCGCTGACTTGTTCAATCGGCTCGGGAAGCCGGTACGCCTGGACGAACTCGTGCAAGACGTCTTGCAGGATGTCTTCGGCGTCGCTTGGGTCACGCACACGACGCCGGATGAAGTTTCCGAGTTTTGTACGCTCACGCAAGACGGTCGCGGTGATGTCGCTATCTCTGTCGATCATCGGGTTCGTGGGCGGCGGCTGTTCCATACAGATGAAGACGTTTCACGATCGGGAATATTGTGGGCGGCAGGAAAAAAGCTGGCGCCGGGCTGGCTGACGCGTTGGCTGACCCGCGTTCCCGTGACGCGAACTAACAGGAGACCACGATTTTGGCCGGGGAGGTGAAACTGCGGTTATGCGGGGAAGGGGCGCAGACGGACGTGCGAGGAATTTTTTCCGATGAGGGAAACGGTCACGCTCAGGTGTCGTTTCCCACCATCAGCTGGACCCGGTCCGTGGCGAAATGCGTCACACCGTATTTGATCGGCATGCCCTGGAGATCAACATCGACGTTCTCCACCCACAGCACCGGTTGCTGACGGTTGATGTTCAGTCTTTGCATGACTTCCGAATCGGGCAATAGCTGCCGATACGGTTCCACTTGCGCAAATAGTCGGTCACGCCGAGTTCGGCCAGCGCACTCGTGATACTGCCCTTGGACCCCAGCACTTGCGGCAGATTCGCGAAACGCGTCGCAGGGTACCAGTTGCGCGCAAAAGTCAGTGGCACGCCGTCCGATTCGTGCAGGGTCTCGATCTGGTAGACGGACGCGCCCGCGCGCAAGGCAAGCGCCTCTGAAATGTTGGGCGCGGCGCGCACCTTGAGCGCGCGGAGCATGGTGGCGGCCGCTGTATGACGCTGCTGACGCAGATTTTCCGAGAAGCGCGTGCGCTGCCCGATCGTGTAATCGATAGCGCCAAACTGCGCAAACGTGCCTCGTCCCTGCCTGACGCTGACAAGGCCGCGTGCCGCAAGTCCGGTCATCGCGCGGCGCACGGTATGGCGATTAACGTCAAACCTTTTGGCGAGTTCGGCTTCGGTCGGCATGCGCCCGTCCTTGCCAAACCTGCCTGTTCCAATCTCCGCCGCAAGGATCTGTTCGATCTGACTCCACATTGCAGCGCCCGCGCGGCGTGCGAGCGCGGTGTCCGGCGTGGCGTTATCCATCGCTGTCATTGTGTCGTCATTCCGCTCGGTTCAAATGAATTGCCGTCGCGAATTGTAGGGGGCGACCCGTGATGGAAATATGAGGGTTTCCTTGCGTGATAGTAAGGGTAGGGTTAAACACACCAATATACGTATAGATGTCCGCATGAATTCTACGTATCGGCTGATCTAAGTCGCACCCACGGTAACGCATTCATCTAGACGTCTCGATAAGTACATCGATGTGTCACACGAGGTTTATAGAGTGACGTGGCTCGACAGAAGTCCACACGAAGTCCACGCGCACTGATGACCTGCACGGAGCGGGATCGAAACCTTGAATTGCCGTTAGCCCGGCACTCGCGAAATTTCAGTTGAGGAAAATATGAAGGTATCCAAAGTTCTGGTTGCTGTGTCGTTGGCAGCAGGTCTCGTTTCCGCAACCGCCCACGCGGCCAGCGCCTGCCCGAATGACGGTGTGGTGCGCTTCGGCGTCGAGCCCTACGAATCAGCGCAACGCATGCTGCCGGTCTATACGGACCTCGCCAAGATGATCGGCGACAAGCTGGGCTGCACCGTTCAGCTTTATGTAGCGACCAGCTACAACGCTGAAATTGAGGCAATGCGGAGCAACAAGCTTGAGTTCGGCCAGTTCGGACCGCTCGGGTATGTGCTAGCCCACCAGGTCGCGCATGCGCAAGCCGTCGCCACGTTCGCGGGCGAGCAAGGCAAGCCGGCTACCTATTACGCTTCCATCGTCACGTGGCCGGGTTCGGGTGTCAAGACGCTGGCGGACGTCAAGGGCCGTTCGTTTGCCTACGCCGATCCGGCTTCCACGTCCGGGCACTTGTTTCCCGCGTTTGGCCTGAGCAAGAACGGCATTGATCCGGACAAGGGCGTGAAGGGGCTTTATGCAGGCAGTCACACTGCATCGTTCGAAGCGCTGCGCAACCATAAGGTCGACGTGGGCGAACTGAACAGCGAGGAAATCGAGAGCGCCAAGTTACACAATGAGTACGATCCTTCGGCCTACGTAACGTTGTGGAAGTCGCAACCCATCCCGCTCGATCCGTTGGCCGTGCGTGCCGACTTGCCTGCCGATTTCAAGGCTCGGCTCACCCGCGTGTTGAGCTCGCTTGATTTCCACGAGTTGCCGGAGGTGGATCAGAAGTTCCTGGCATCGAATGAAAACCCCGAACTGAAGACGGTGCCCCAGACGGACGCGGCCTACGATCAGATTCGCGACCTGGTCTCGACGCTCCACATCGACCTGGCGAAGCTGTGAATACCCCCTTCAGTACATCGCGTGATATTCCGCTGGGTCCGGCGGGGGCGTTTTCATCGATGGGTTCGACCAAGCCTGCCGTGCGCGCGGCCGGCGTCAGGTTGGCTGTCCGCGATCTGACCATGCGCTACGCGAACGGTCATACCGCGCTGCGCAGCCTGAATTTGTCGGTGAGCGCCGGCGAGATGGTGGTGGTGCTCGGCAGTAACGGCAGTGGCAAGTCGACCTTTATGAAGTGCGTGGTGGGACTAAACCGGCCCACTGCGGGCTCCGTGAAAGTCGCCGGTCGGGATCTGGCCACGCTGTCGGGCGAGTCCCTCAGGGAAGCGCGTTTGCCGCTCGCGCTTATTTCGCAGAGCGCGAATCTCGTCAAGCGACGCAGCGTCCTGGCGAACGTCTGCTGCGGAGCGCTGGGCCGTCACCGGACGCTGATGAGCGCGTTCGGGCGTCTGCCACGTGACGAGATTGAACCGGCAATGAGCTATCTGGACGAAGTCGGTTTGCTGCATCTGGCTCGCCAGCGAGCCGGCACGCTCTCGGGCGGACAGGCGCAGCGCGTGGCTGTTGCCCGTGCGCTGGCGCAGCGCCCGGACGTCTTGCTGGCGGACGAACCGGTTGCAAGCCTGGATCCCGAAGCCGCCGATGAGGTCATGCGGTTGCTGCGCCGCCTCGCCACTGAGGACGGTCTTGCGGTCGTATGTGTGCTGCATCAACCGGAACTCGCGGCGCGTTATGCGGACCGCTTGGTCGGACTGCGCGGCGGCCTGCTGGAATTCGACCGTCAGGCATCCGATGTTTCCAGTCAGCAGATCGCGGGTCTTTATCTCGCCGAGGCGTCATGAGCAAGGTCATGGAAATGCGCACCCCACCCGGTGCGCCGGGTGCACGCACGGCTTGGTCCGTGCTTGCCGCTCTCGTCTTGCTCGCGTTGTTTGTCCAGGCATGGATTGTTGTTCAGGCGAGGCCGCAGGACCTGATTACCGGCGCGCATGGCATGGCCGACATCATGTCGCGCGCCATGCCGCCCGCGTTCGATCAGTTCGTCCCGAATCTATGGCCCGTGCTTGAGACGATTGACCTTGCGATTTTCGGCACCGTGTTCGGGATACTGCTTGCGTTCCCGCTGGCGATTCTGGCGGCCGCGAATCTTACTCCGGCGCTGCCGCTTTACTACGCCGCGCGATCGATCATTGGCGTGACCCGGGCGGTACCGGATTTGGTGTGGGCGCTGTTGTTCGTTACCGCCGTTGGACTGGGGCCGTTCCCCGGCGCGCTCGCGCTGGCGGTGCACTCGGTCGGCATGCTGGGGCGGTTGTTTGCAGAAGTGATCGAAGACATGGATATGGGCCCTGTCGAAGCGCTGACGCTGACCGGCGCCGGCCGCGTGCAGGTGTTGGCTCACGCGGTGGTGCCGGGCGTGTTGCCTTCACTGCTTGGCATTGGTCTTTTCCGCTTCGATGAAAACCTGCGCTCGTCCCTCGTTCTAGGCTTCGTTGGCGCGGGCGGGATCGGGTTCCAGTTGTTGACCGCGATGAACCTGTTCCAGTATCAGACCGTGTCGTTCCTGTTGATCGCCACCTTCGTACTGGTCACATGTGCCGAACGCGGTTCCGCTTATTTACGCAAACTTTTCTTGTGAGCGTGGGGCGTCCGTTGACATCGATGCGCTTTGATATGCGTGGATGCGCGTCGATGTTCCGCGTCAGCTTTTCATCATTGAACCTCTGAGAATTTTTTATGCTGATTAATCATGGCGTCGGCGTCGATCCGTGGACGCTTGGCCAAACCTTATCGATAGAGCCCGAGATTCATCCGACAGCCGTGGTTCGTGCAAGCGACTTCGGGCGCTATACCTATTTAGGTCCGCGCAGCCAGGTGGCTGCATCGGTGATTGGCGATTACGGTTATGCGATGGGCGACAACCAGATTGCCCATGCACATATTGGCAAGTTCGCGAATATTGCTACAGGTGTTCGTATCAATCCGCCTAACCATCCAACGTGGCGCGCGACGCATCACCACTTTACTTATCGTTCATGGTCGTACGGTCTCTCGCTCGACGACGATACGGAGATTTTCCAATGGCGTGCGCAGGACAGGGTGGAGATGGGTCACGATGTGTGGATTGGCCACGATGCGATCGTCATGCCTGGGGTAAAGATTGGCACGGGGGCGGCCGTTGGTTCGGGCGCGGTCGTGACCAAGGACGTGCCGCCGTTCGCGATTGTTGTTGGCGTGCCTGCGCGTGTGCTGCGGTTTCGGGTTGAGGCTCGCACGGCGGAGCGCTTGCAGCAGATCGCGTGGTGGGATTGGGATGCTGAGCGGATCGACGCGGCATTGGCCGATTTTCGTTCGCTTAGCGCGGATGAGTTTGCTGAGAAATATGGTGGGTGATGGTTTTCGTTCGCACTTGGGGCGGGGGCGGTTGGGGTTGAGGAGGGTGGTTCTGCGTTAGCGGTCTGGTTCATTGCCGGGTTGCTGCTTTCCAGGTCTTCGCGGGTTTTATTCTGGCTAATTTCTTTATCACTATTAGCCACTGCGCGTGGCAGCGCGTCATTTCTTTTTCCAAAGCGAAAAAGAAACGAAGCAAAGAAAACGCTTTCACCGCTCTACCCTAAGTGTCCACAGCGTGCAGTTTTCATTCATTGGTGCCCCAAAAGCACGGTGCTCGCCAGAGCGGAGGATGTGTGAAACCCTCCTTCTCGCGAATCCTGACAGTAAAACGCTTCGCCCCGTACGCTCTCGGGCAAGCACCAGTGCCCCACAGACCTATACGGCCTCACGCGTACTCTCGGCAGACAGCGACACGACACGGCACCGCCCGCGCTCTCGGGCAAACACGATTTTCCATGGGACCTTAACGACCTCCCGCGCATCTAATGCTTCGGTTCTTCGTGCGCTAGCTGCCTGGTCTGCGCAGTCATATCCGTGAATCACCGCTTGTGTACTACCGCTTCAGATTTTGGTGAACCGGTTAGTCGGCTGTCGTTATTTCGTCGGTTACGGTCTTATGCAATTTGGTCGCCTCGTTTTGAGGAGGGATGGCGGCGTGGTTCATCGTGCGTACCAATTGGCGGCTGGTTCTAGGCGGATAGCGCGGGGTGCTCTTCGGGCAGGTTCAATCACTGGTGGCGAAGCGTGGGGTATCTGCGTTCGGAGAAAGAGGGGTTCACACATCCGTGGCTCTTGCGAGCACCATTCTTTTGGGGCACCCATGAATGGGACTGCACGCTGTGGACACTTAGGGTAGAGCTGTTAAAAGCGTTTTCTTTGCTTCGTTTCTTTGTCGCTAAGGACCAAGAAATGACGCGCCGCCACGCGCAGTGGCTAATAGTGATAAAGAAAATAGCAATATAAAACGCGCGAAGACCTGGAAAGCAGCAACCCGGCATTGAATCCGACCGCTAACGCGAGAACCTAGCCAACCGACATCGCCTCGTCCCCCTCGCCCGCACATCAAAGCGCAATCCCGCAAGCCCGTATATGCTGAGTTCCCCCGCGATTGATCCAGGAGAAACCGCATGACCTCACCTACTGCCCGACAAATCGTGTTGGCATCACGTCCCACTGGCGGTCGCGCCGCGCTCTCCGATTTCCGTTTGGAGGACGTGCCCATGCCGGTTCCAACGAAAGGCCAAGTGCTGCTGCGCGTCGACTATCTATCGCTCGATCCGTACATGCGCGGCCGCATGAACGACGCACGGTCTTACGCAAAACCCGCGCAGATCGGCGAAGCGATGCCCGGCGAGAGCGTGGCCACGGTCATCGAATCCAACAATACAACGCTTCCGGCCAGCACCCGGGTGCTCGTGACAGCAGGCTGGGTCAGCCATGCAGTAGCCGATGCCCACGACCTGACTCCCCTGTCCGCAGACGGCATTGCAACACGCGCCTATCTCGGTGTGCTCGGCATGCCGGGCTTCACGGCTTACGCCGGCATGGCGGCAATCGGCAAACCGAAGTCCGGCGAGACGGTAGTGGTCGGCGCGGCGAGCGGGCCGGTGGGATCGCTTGTCGGTCAGCTCGGCAAGATCGCCGGCGCGCGCGTGGTCGGCATTGCCGGCGGCGCGAAGAAGTGCGCCTATGTAGTCGATGAACTCGGTTTCGATGCCGCCATCGACCATCGCGCGCCCGACTTCGCCGATCAGTTGGCGAACGCGTGTCCCAAAGGTATCGACGTGTATTTCGAGAACATAGGCGGCGCGGTGTGGAAGGCTGCGCTGCCTCTGCTCAACCAATACGGCCGCGTTCCGGTCTGCGGATTGATGGCGCAAACATCGGGTAACACTGCTGGCGCCGACGATGGCCTCGCCGCAACCATGCGCGCAATCTTGACGCGCAGCCTGACGGTGCGCGGTTATATCAACTACGAGTTTTTGCCTGCCTATCGGGATGCTTTCCTGCGCGATGTCGGCGGTTATTTGCGGGCAGGTCAGGTAAAGCATCTGGAGGACGTCACCGTAGGGCTAGGGAACGCACCGCAGGCTTTCCTCGATATGATCGATGGCCGCAATTTCGGCAAGGTGCTGGTGCAGGTGTCCGGGGACGCATAATTCACAGGGGTACGAACAAGTCATGAACAATAGATAGGTCACAAAAACCTGTCGGATCGGCAACTCACACGCTATTCGTATCCCCGATGAACTCGCCCGCGATCGCACCGGATTGGACGTTGAGATTGAGCGCGAAGGTGACGAACTGATCATCCTGCCGGTGCGGCGATCGCTGGCTGGCGTGCTCGAAAATTTCGCGAGATTCGCGCCGGATTTCACGGTCGACACTCGCGATGAGCACGAGCAGGCTGACCGCAAAGTGTGCAGGACGTGATACTTGCCTCGCTCAATCCTTCGGATTCACCAGCGAGGTCAGTACGTGATCCGCCCATTGCCCATCGATCTTGAGATACGCCTTGGCGAGTCCTTCATGCTCGAACCCAAGGCTGGTTAACAGGCGCCCGCTGCGATCATTTTCCGGCCTGTAACTCGCCATGACCCGATGCAGCCGGTATGCATCGAAGATAAAACCCAGCGCCGCAACGAGCGCCTCGCGCATCAGCCCGCGTCCCTCGTAATGCTGATCGATCGAATAGCCGAGATGACATGCCTGAAACGATCCCCGCACGATGTTCGTGAAATGGCAGTCGCCAATCAGCACGTCGCGGCGTTCGCTCGTAAAAATCAGCAGATGCAATGCGGTGCCGGCCGTCATCGCACTTTCCATTAATGCCATGCGTTCATTCGCGGCTTGTATCGTGAAGAAAGCGTCTTCGCGCAACGGTTCCCAGCGGTCCAGGTGCGCGCGATTGGCAAGCCGGTAGATCAGCAACGCGCCGGTGTACTGACTGCCGGCGGGTCGCAGCACCACACGCTCCGTTTTCAAGCCCTCCGGCGGGAATTGCGCCATCGCGCGATGCTCGGCTTCGATTGCCATCAGCAGTATTACCCCTTCCTGAAACGTGAATACAACGACGAGCCAACAACGATACATCGACGAATTAACGCCGGCATTTCGTGTGATGAAAAGAGGCAATATTTTCCTGATCAGCGCGTCGGCGGATGTCGTTTTCTATCATCGGCGCCCAATTTTGGCTGGCAAAAAGTAGGTGAAAACCCTTATAATCGCGAAATTAAAGATTCTAGGAAACTTTGGAAATGTCCCGCCGCTTCTTCATTGCCGAGCGCATCGCTTTTGCGTTGCTGACCCTGTCCGCCGTTGCGGACGCTGGCTTTATCAGCTACGAAAAGAGCCCGAATTTCAGGGATAACATTCATGAAATCGTTCGTGTAAGCAAAGAGGTTTCGCTCATGTATCCGGCAACCGGTAATGACCCGTGGATGCCCCTGGCTTCGAACTGATTTCCAGCTAACGCACGCCTGCCGCCGGGCTTTTCACGCGAAGCGTTTCCTGTACGAAATCCAGAAAGACCCGTACTCGCGGCGACAAATGCCGCCGGCTCGCAAACACCGCATATAACTCAATTTCATCGCAGTGGTAAGGGGCGAGGCACTCAATCAGCCGGCCCGCGAGTAAATCGTCTTCTATATCCCATAGCGCCTTCAGCGCAAGGCCACGGCCCTTGAGCGCCCAGTCGTGGAGCACTTCGCCGCTCGCGGTCGAGAGTGTGCCGCGGACCTGGATCTCACGGCGCCGGCCATCTTCCACGAATAACCATTTGTCGAAAACACGCTGCCCGCGCACGAGCCGCAGGCAATCGTGCATGGCGAGATCGGCAAGCGTTTTCGGCATGCCGTTC
Organism: Caballeronia sp. LjRoot29; assembly: GCF_964252755.1. Classification (NCBI taxonomy): domain Bacteria; kingdom Pseudomonadati; phylum Pseudomonadota; class Betaproteobacteria; order Burkholderiales; family Burkholderiaceae; genus Caballeronia; species Caballeronia sp. LjRoot29. The sequence goes on from NZ_CAXUPU020000047.1 coordinate 42,988, forward strand.
CGCGCCAGATACGCCGGCGCCGCGCACACAATGCGCCGGCTCGACAGCAGTTTCTTCGCTATCACACCGGTATCCGCCGGCAAGCCGATACGCAACGCGACGTCGAGATTGTCGTCGATCACATCCAGCCCGATATCGGACAGTACAAGCCGAACCTCGACCTCCGGATAACGATCCGAGAACGCTTCGATCAGCGGCGCGATCTGCTTGCGCCCAATCTCCGATGGCGCGCCGATACACAACAAACCCTGCGGCACGCGCGCCTGAGCGCTGATCTCGGCCTCGGCGTCGTCCACTGCCTGCAAGATGGCGAGCGCGCGCTCGTGAAACAGCGCGCCTTCCACCGTCAGGTCGAAGCGTCGCGACGTCCGCGTGACAAGGCGCACGCCCAGCCGCTTCTCCATCGCGGCCAGCCGCCGGCTCATGGCGGCAGTCGATCCATCGGTCTGGCGCGCGGCCGCCGAAAGGCTGCCGGCGTCCACCATCTGTGCGAACAGGCGCAGGTCGTTGACTTCATCGGGCATGGATTGGGTCCCTCTTGAATTCGTCCATTTTTCCAGTTCATCTTTCCACTTGGCGCAACGATTCTATGTGGATCGATGTCTTTTCGCCAAGGTCGGACGCGGCAATAATGCGGACATGACAACGGAGGAATCCAATCATGAAAGCACTACGCTTCAATCAGCACGGCGATCCATCGGTTCTCTTCTCCGGCGATTTGCCCACGCCCGCGCCGTCCGGCGATGAAGCCGTCGTCCAGGTATTCGCGGCATCGATCAATCCGAGCGACGTAAAGAACGTGGCAGGGCGCATGAGCCAGACCACGCTGCCGCGTACGCCCGGTCGCGACTATGCGGGCGTCGTCATCGCCGGTCCTGCCGAGTGGCTGGGCGCCGAAGTGTGGGGCTCAGGCGGCGACGTGGGTTTCACACGCGACGGGACGCATGCGGAACACGTGGTCGTGCCCGTTGCGAGCCTGGGCCGCAAGCCGGTCAACCTGACGTTCGAGGAAGCATCGGCGATTGGCGTGAATTTCATCACTGCGTGGTGCGCCGTGGTCGAGGCGGCGCAGTTGCAGGCCGGCGAGAGCGTGGTGATCATCGGAGTGGGCGGCGTGGGCGGAGCGGCATCGCAGATCGCGAAACGGATCGGCGCGAAGGTGGTGGGCGTGGCGCGCGGAGCGGCCGCGACGAGTCCCTACGTGGATGCAATGGTGGACTCGCAAGCCCCCGATGCCATCGCGCGCATTCGTGAAGCGACGGACGGCGGCGCGGCGGTCGTATTCGATACCGTCGGCGGATCGATGTTCGAAACTGCCTTGCATATGCTGAAGGTCGGCGGACGGCTGGTGGAGATATCGGCGTCGGATCGTCGCGAAGTCACCTTCAACCTCGCGGATTTCTATCACAACGAAAGCCGTCTGATTGGTGTCGATACCTTGAAGCGCGACCTGGTTGCGTCCGCGAAAATGCTGGAAGCGCTGCGTCCCGGTTTCGAAGATGGCAGCTACAAGGCGCCGGTAGTCGCGCAGACCTTCGCGCTGGAAGATGCACAAGCGGCCTACCAGGCGGTGGCGGCAGGAACGAAAGGCCGCGTGGTGCTGACACCGCAAGCTAAGCGGAGCTGACGTGATGCAACGCTGGCGACTCGCGCCGCAATCCATCCTGTTCGCTGTTTTTCTCGGCGCGCTGGCTGCATTGCCGCCTATTTCCATCGATATGGCGTTGCCCGCGCTCGTCGATATTGCGAGCACGTTGCATGCGAGCGCGAGTCAGGCCGGGCTCACGCTGAGTCTGTTCACGGCAGGTTTCGCGGTGGGTCCGATCGTCTACGGCCCTCTTTCCGATGCAAAAGGCCGCAAGCCTACGCTCCTGCTCGGCCTCGCGCTGTTCACGGCCGGCGGGATTGTTTCGGCGGCGGCACCCAGCATTGGCGTGTTGCTTGGCGCGCGATTAGTGCAGGGCATTGGGGCGGGCGCGGGGATGACGGTGGCGCTCGCGATCGTGCGCGACCTGTTCGAAGGCAACGCGATGCAGCACCGTCTCGCGGCCATCACCGTAGTGGCGAACGTTGCGCCGATTGTGGCACCTTCTATTGGCGTCGGCCTGCTGGCGGCAATTCAGTGGCGAGGGATCTACGGCGTCATGGCGGTCTGCGGACTGGTGGCCGGACTCGCTACGTGGGCTGCCCTGACGGAATCCGCGCCGCAGCGCAGCGGCAGCTTCGCGATGTCCGGGCTCCGCGATGGGTACAGGCGCGTGCTGACACATCGCGCGGTGCTGGGGCACATCCTCATCAACGGTTTTGGGTTTGGCTGGATGTTCGCGTACGTCGCGGGCTCGCCGCTTGTGCTGCTGCATATCCTGCACGTCAGGCCAATCATCTATGCCGCGATGTTCGCCATGACCGGCGCCGGTATTGTCGCGGGTGCAACGGTGAATGGTTTTATCGCTGCGCGCGGTTTTGAATCGCGGCGCATTCTCGCGACCGCTATTTGCACGACACTCGTCGCGACACTCGGGTTGATTGCGCTGAGCGTATTGCATCGCGCGTCGTTGCTCACCATCATGCCCTTGCTCGTGGCCAGTACTTTTTGCTTCGGGCTCGCGGCTCCCAGTGCTGCACGCGGCGCGCTCGATCCCGTTCCCGAGTTGGCGGGCGTGGCGGGCGGCTTGCTGACATCCATACAGATGCTGTGTGGCGCGGCGTCGAGCTCATTCGTCGCGTTGCTGTTTCCGGTACTCGGCATTTTTTCGATGAGCGGCGTGATGATCGCCTGCGCGTTACTTGCAGGAATGGTCTGGATCTGGCTCGGGCAGCGCGGCGGAGTCGAGACACCTTCTAATGTCGCCGATGCAAACTCGACTTCGGCAATTTAAGCGTGATGAGACGCGGGTCGAGTGAGCGGCCCAATGATTGTCAAATAAGGTTATGTACTGGCGCTGAATTTCACGCAGTGGAATATACGGGGTACAGGGTGCATCTAAATGCGTTAACGCGTGGAATCCTTTGCACGAAAAATTATTTGGCTGCAGTCAGTTTTTCTTTGAGTTCGTGTCAACACACTTCGCGATGAGACGTTAAACGGGTACACGCGACGTCGTCGCCGCGTTGTCGATAACAAACCTCGACATCAACCTCAAGGATCTTACTGCCATGAAAAAGCAACTCGTTGCCGCGACGCTCGTCGCTTTGTTCTCCGCTGGTGCATTCGCGCAAGCTTCGGCACCTGCTCCGGCAGCTGCCATGGCTCCGGCTGCTACGGCTGCCGATGCAACACCGGCTAGCGGCACGCACAAGGCCAAGAAGCATCACCACAAGAAGCATCACAAGAACACGACCGCGACTACGACGATCCCGTCGTCGGCACCGAAGCCCTAAGCTTTAAGCCCTGGGCTTCAAGCTTCAAGCTTTAAGGTTCTTGCCCGGCTTCAGGTTTTAGCGGTTTGAGAAAGGCCCCGATCCAATCGGGGCCTTTCTTGTTTGTGCAAGCGTGCCCGGCCGTGGCCCCGGCCCGGCCACGAGTGGACCCCCCCTCGTGTATCATCCACACCACGCGGCTTTTTCGGGCCGTTTTCGGGCCAGTCCCGCCCGAATGCTCACCCCCACAGCTCTTTTCCAGTACAGATGTCACTCTCCGAACTCAAACGGCGCCGCACCTTCGCGGTCATATCCCACCCTGACGCGGGCAAGACCACGCTGACCGAAAAGCTGTTGCTATTTTCGGGCGCGATCCAGATTGCAGGCACCGTGAAGGGGCGCAAGAGCAGCCGCTATGCAACGTCGGACTGGATGGAAATCGAAAAGCAGCGCGGTATTTCGGTCGCGAGTTCGGTCATGCAGTTTGAATATGGCGATTGTGTCATTAACCTGCTCGATACGCCGGGCCACGAAGACTTCTCTGAAGATACGTATCGTGTGTTAACGGCAGTCGATGCTGCCGTGATGGTGATCGACGGCGCCAACGGTGTTGAAGCGCAGACGCTCAAGCTGCTTGAGGTCTGCCGCAGCCGCCGCACGCCAATTCTCACGTTCATTAACAAGCTTGACCGGGAAGTACGTCAACCGCTTGATCTGCTCGATGAAATTGAACAGCACCTGGGTGTGGCGGCCGTGCCGTTCACCTGGCCTATTGGCATGGGCAAGGAATTCCAGGGCGTCTACGACATTGCGCACGATCAGGTGCGCGTATTTCGCGCGGGACAAGATACTGCCGGCGGTGCGGTTGAAACCGTGCGTGCGCTCGATGATGCTGACGGTGAACGTCGCTTTGGTCCGAGCTGGGCGCGCGCGAAAGAAGAAATCGATTTGATCACGGGCGCTACGCCTGCGTTTGATCGCGCCAAGTTTCTCGCCGGAGAACAATCGCCGGTGTTGTTTGGATCGGCGATTAACAACTTCGGCGTGAAGGAAATTCTGGACGCGCTGGTTGAGCTTGCGCCGCCGCCATCGATGCGGATGTCTGTCCAACGTCCGGTGTTGCCGGAAGAGCCGCGCTTTACCGGTGTGGTGTTCAAGGTGCAGGCGAACATGGATCTGGCGCACCGTGACCGCGTGGCGTTTATTCGTGTGTGCTCGGGACACTTCGAGCGCGGCATGGCGTTGAAGGTGACGCGCACCAATAAGACTTTCCGCGCGAATAACGTGGTGACGTTCCTGTCGCAACGTCGTGAGACCGTGAGTGAAGCGTTCCCGGGCGATATCATCGGCATTCCGAATCATGGGACGCTGAGCCTTGGCGACACGTTGACGGAAGGTGAGCTGTTGCAGTTCGTGGGCTTGCCGTTTTTTGCGCCGGAAATTTTCCAGACGGTGGAAGTGGTGGACCCGATCCGCGCGAAGCAGTTGGGTGAAGCGCTGCGGCAACTTGGCGATGAGGGCGCGATTCAAGTGTTCCGACCGGTGCTTGGCGGCTCGACCATTCTGGGCGCGGTCGGGCAGTTGCAGTTCGAGGTGGTGTCGCACCGGTTATCGGCGGAATACAAGGTGGATGTGCGGATCATGCCGGCGCGGTATCGGATGTCGCGATGGGTGACGTGTGACGACGCTGCTGAACTGCGCCGTTTCACCGATGCATATTCGGCGCGTATTGCGTTGGATGCGTCGAATGCGCCGACGTATCTTGCTTCGCATGTATCGGAAATTGATGTGGCGAAGAAGGCATGGCCGAAGATCGTTTTCAATGAGCTGCGTGAGCACTCGGGCGCGCCGTTCCAGAAGTCGATCTTATAAGGGCAGGCGCCAGGAAGGGTTTGCGACGAAGTGCGGCGGACCTGCCAATTTAGCGGCAGGTTGTTCGCGGATAGCGCGGTGTGCCCTTCGGGCAGGTTCAATCGCTTGTGGCGAAGCGTGTGGGTATCCGTGTTCGGAGAAGGAGGGGTTCACACATCCGTGGCTCTGGCGAGCACCGTGCTTTTCGGGTACCAATGAATGAAAACCGCACGCTGTGGACACTTAATTTTTAGAGAGTTGAAAGCGTTTTCTTTGCTTCGTTTCTTTGTCGCTTTGGACAAAGAAATGACGTGCCGCCACGCACAGTGGCTAATAGTGATAAAGAAAATAGCTAACACTAAACGCGCACTAAACGCGCGAAGACCTGGAAAGCAGCAACCCGGCACTGAACCAGACCGCTCCCCTCTAATACCTCGAACCACTAGCGTTTAAGCTGAAAAACGCTATCGATTTCCACGGGAATGCCCATCGGCAGAGTAAAAACACCTATCGCACTTCTCGCCGGCAGCCGATCCGGTCCAAAAAGAGCTAGCAACAAATCACTCGCCCCATCGGCGACCTTAGGATGCGCTGTGAACCCGCTCTCTGCGCGAACATAAACCGTCAGCCGCGCGCAGCGTTCAACGTTCTCCAGCCCGCAAGCTTCCTCGACACAAGCAAGAATCAGCAGCATGGTCCGCTGCGCTGCTTCCTGCGCGTCAGCGATCGAGAAGTCATCGCCGACAATTCCGACAACCGGTTTACCGTCCTTAAACGGGCCCAGGCCTGAAACAAAAAGCTGGTCACCCAGGGTCACGGTCGTCCGATACGATCCGAGCGGATTAATTGGCGCGGGCAATTGAAGGCCAAGCTGCGCTAAGCGGATCTGAATATCGTTGTCCATGGCAATCAAAAAAACGTTAGTGAGAAGCAGCAAGTATGTACGCTGTTTCATTTCCGCGTGATGATCGGCACTTAACAACCTGCCAGCTATAGCCAAGACAGCAAAAACTCAATCCACACTCTGCACCATCTTCTGCGGCAGTGGCACATGCAGCCACTTCTCCACGATGCCATTCAACTCACCGTCTTTCTTCGCTTCAGTCAGGATTGCATCGACCTTTGCCATCAGCTTCGGCTCGTTCTTGTTCAACCCGACATGACATGCCGATTCGTGGATCACATACTTGAGCGCGGGTTTATTCGGCGCCGACGCCGGCAAAGTCGCCGCAATCTTGTTCGCCACGAAATCACCCGTTCCTACCAACGGAACCTGACCTGCGAGGTAGGCGGAGATCATGCCGCTGTTGTCCTCGAAGCGCTTGATCGTGGTGGACGGCGGCACGCTCTTCGTGAGCATCAGGTCTTCGAACGTGCCGCGGGCGACGCCCACCGTCTTCCCAGCCATGTCAGCCGGGCCGTCGATTTTTATATTCGCGGGACCGTACACGCTATTGTTGTAAGGCGAATACGACTGCGAGAAGTCGATGACCTTGTCGCGCTCCGCATCGCGGCCCAGCGTCGAAATGACCAGATCGACCTTGTTCGTCTGCAGGTACGGAATCCGGTTTGCGCTCGTGACCGGCACGAGTTCCAGCTTGGCGCCGAGTTTCTTCGCAAGCAGCCCGGACACGTCGATATCCAGCCCTTCCAGTTGCATGCTCGGTCCGACCGATCCAAACGGCGCGAAATCCTGTGGCACGGCGACACGCAGTACACCGCGCTTCGCGATGTCATCCAGTGCTTCCGCGTGGGCCGGCGTCAGACGTGCAAGCGCGCTGAGTGCGACTAGACCTAACGTCATCAACAACTTCGAAGTTTTCATGTTTCCCCTGAAACGTGGTGTGGTCTGGCAACGTCGATCGTTTTTTAACTTGCCGGCGGCGGGAGGCGAAAGCGGCTGGCGCGCGGCATCGCAAAGTCTATTAGCAAGTCTTTTGTTTTCTAAACGATTCAAAATTCACGCGCTGCGCGATATCCAGGAACACGGGCGTGAGTGACTTTCAAATGGGGCGGCGTACACGTACGCGCTGCGTTCCGTTACTCGTTCAGGTCGGCTTTGACCCGGAATACGTATCGAGGCCATCGGCGAAGTGAATCCACGGCAACTGCTCTGCCGTGTGCGTGTGATCGTCTGGCCCGACGGTTTCAGGCGCATTCAGGCTGCAGGTTGCAATGTCGAGCTCGTCCGACAGTTCCGCGTGCTGGTAGGTCAAATGAGTGCCGCAATTCGGACAGAACGTTCGGACGACCTTTGCGCTGGATGGAAAGCGCCGGGGTGTTCCCGCTACAAAACGAAATCCGGCAGACGGCGTGCTGAACCACGCGACAACCGGCGCCGCCGCAATACTCCGGCAGTCGGCGCAATGGCAAAGTGTGGAATAAAAGGGAAGTTCCTGTACCTCATAGCGCACCCTACCGCAGTAGCAACCGCCTTTAAGCATGGTGGTTCTGCGAACGAATTAACTCGATAGTATGGTAATGAAAATGAAAGAAAATGACTGGATGAATCCAGTGGATCGATTCAATTAATCGCGTTATCACAACCTGAAACCGTTCATTCCCGTTGACAAACCCTCCAACGAATTATTTTCTAATATTTTCTCGGCTCGACGACTCAAACGGATATTTTTCCTCATCCGGATTGCATTTTTTTCACCCTACACTGAGCGCTCGATAATGACGGTCCGACACTATGAGCGCCATAAAATCCACCCGGTTCGATTTGCTCGACGGCTTGCGAGGTGTGGCTGCAATCGCCGTCATGCTTCACCACTACACGCAACACACCGGCTGGGACTGGTTCGGCGGGGCATGGGTGGCAGTCGACCTGTTCTTCGTGCTGTCCGGTTTCGTGATCGCGCATAGTTACAGCAAGAAGATCCTGAACGGCATGTCGTTTCGCGAGTTCGCCTTCGTCCGGCTTGTCCGGCTAGCGCCTCTCTACCTGCTGGGGCTGGCGCTCGGCGTGTGCGCCGTGTTGCTATCGATGGCAAAAACCGGCACGCCGCAAATATCCGGCACGCAGCTCGCGACAGCCACCGTGCTGGGCGCGGCTTGGCTGCCTTACTTCAATAATATCGGCTGGCCTTTTGGCACGGACTCAATCGTAGGTGCGACGTTTCCGTTGAACGATCCGTCGTGGTCGTTATTCTTCGAGTTATTCGTCAACGTCGTTTTTGCTGCGTACCTGTACAAATTCCGCAAACTGCCGAACGCCAAATATTCGCTGCTTGCATTCATTGCGTTTATTGCCTGCACCGTAATCTTTCGGCAAATCAATCCGGGCTGGCGGGCAGAAAGTTTCCTGCTGGGATTCCCGCGCGTTATTGCCGAATTCTTCGCCGGTGTATTGATCTTTTCGGCTGGGCTCCAGTTTAAAAAGCCGCACTTCTTATTCACTGCGGTGATCACGATCGCAGCGCTGGCGTGCTTCGCGATTGGCAGTCCCAAGGTGGCATTCGTTAATTCGCTGACGCTGGTTCCTTTGTCCGTGGCGCTGCTATGTTCGGTGTCAATTGAAGGCATTGGCAAGGGGATCTGCAAGGTGCTGGGCGAACTTTCGTATCCGCTCTATGTGATCCATTTCCCGATTTATCGCCTGGTGTTCGAATCGTTCGATATCCGGGTACTGAACCCTGTCGTCCAGACGCTGGTCGTGGCGGGCATCTCGATTGTGTTGGCCTTGTTGCTCGCGCGTGCGGATCAGGAGCTCAGGAGGAAGCTGACGAGTTTCATCAAGACCAAGACGTCGGCCGCCGCGGTCTGATCGAGCCGTCTTTAAGCGTGAGGAAAAATCAGCAGATTATTCAAGATCCGCTGAAAACGTGGCCCGGGCTAAACTTGCGGTTTCCTTCCACGGCATCGTAAAGCCATGATCGCCTCCCGTTTCAGCAATTCCGCGCGCTATTGGCGCTCGCCGCTCGTGCCCGGCGCGGAAATGCTCACGGCCGAGTATTACGACCATACGTTCACCCCCCATTGGCACGACGCGTACACCATTCCGGTCATTGAAGCGGGCGCGGAGCAGTACGACTACCGTGGGTCGAATTTCGTGGCGGAAGCCGGCTCGGTGCCCGTGATCAATCCGGGGGAGCTGCATACCGGCGCGCGGGCGGTGGACCTGGGCTGGCGGTATCGCGTGTTTTATCTGCCGGTCGATTTCGTGCAGGCTGTCGCTGACGAAGTGGCTGGCAGCGTCCAGCCAATGCCATGGTTTTCCGCCGATGTCATCCGCGACCCCGATCTCGCCCATCGCGTGCAGATCGCGCATCAAGCCATGGAAGCCAACCTGGATGCGCTCGGCGCGGAGCATGCGTTGCTCGACGCGGTATCCACGCTGCTTGCGCGTCACGCCGGACAACGGCCGCTCGCGCAGCGCATGCATCAGGACTCGGTGCGCGTGAATACGATGAAAGCCTGCCTGACCGATGACCTGACCGAGCCGTTATCGCTTGCCGAGCTGGCGCAGACCGTGGGTCTCTCGACCTTCCACGCCGCGCGCTTGTTCACGCGCGAGACCGGGCTCGCCCCTCACGCGTGGCGCAACCAGATGCGCGTCAATCGCGCACTCGATGCATTGCGTGCGGGCGTTCCAGTCACGGACGTGGCGGCGGCGAGCGGTTTCACCGACCAGAGCCATTTCACGCGGCACTTCAAGAAGACCTTCGGTGTATCGCCCGGACGCTGGCGCTAGCGCCAGCGTGTCTCCACACGCCGCAGGTCCCGCATATAACCGGACCGCAAGAACGTACAAGCGTATCTAGGCGGCGCGTTCTATCCTCGCTATCAACGGAGGAGACATTGAACTCAACGCATCAAGGCCATCAGGCTCATCAAGACCATCGGCCGGGTAATCTCGCCGAATTCGGCGCAGGCGCACGCGACACCATTCCCATGATGGTCGGCGCCGCGCCGTTTGGCGTGATCTTCGGCACGCTCGCCGCCACCGGTCCGCTGCATGCGTGGTCGGTACAGTTCATGTCGCTTGCGGTATTTGCCGGCTCGGCGCAATTCATCGCGCTTGGGTTGATCGCCGGTCATGCGAGTTTTGCGGTGATCTGGGCAACCACGTTTATCGTCAATCTGCGTCATGTCTTGTACTCAGCGACGCTTGCGCCCTACGTCGCGCACTTGCCTGCGCGCTGGCGCTGGACGCTCGGCGCGTTCATGACCGATGAAGTATTTGCCGTCTCCTACGCGCATTACCAGCGCCGCGCGCCGGGCGAAACCGGGCCGTATTACTTCCTGGGCTCGGGCGTTTCCATGTATGTGAACTGGCAGATATGGACCGTCGCCGGACTGCTGTTCGGTTCGGCGTTTCCGGGTCTTCAGTCGAAGGGCCTGGACTTTGCGATGGTCGCCACGTTCATTGCGATCATCGTGCCGCAGCTTGTTGCGTTGCGTTTTGTGGCTGCTGCGCTGGCCGCTGGCGTGTTGTCGTTTGCGTGGAATGATTGGCCTTACAAGCTTGGTTTGCTTGCGGCAGTGGTGGTGGGCGTGGCGGTGGGCATGCTGCTGTCGATGCGTGCAAAAGATTCTGCTAACTCCACCGAATCCAAGCAACGTTCCGGGGAAATGGAGCGCGCTGAATGAAATACGTTCTTTTGATCGTGGGGATGGCGGTGATTACCTATGGCATCCGTTCTGCGGTTTTTGTTTTTGGCGAGCGCCTGAGCTTTCCACCCATTGTGCGGATGGCGCTTAACTTCGTGCCGGTGACGGTGCTGACGGCAATCATCGTGCCGATGACGATTGCGCCGCATGGCGGTGCTGCCGAACTCACCTGGCGAAATTCGCAATTGATCGCGGCGTTGGTCGCTGTGGTTGTGTGTGGGATTACGCGTAAGCCTCTGCTGACTATTGCGGTTTCGTTAGCCGTGTTCTTTGGCTGGCAAATGATTGGTTAGGTTTTTGTTCGCACGGGGTTAGCGGTTGGGGTTGCGCGGGTTTCTGGCGTTAGGGGGCCGGGTCAAGTGGTGGGTTGTGCGGGTTCTGCGTTAGCGGTCGGAGTCTATACCGGGTTGCTGCTTTCCAGGTCTTCGCGCGTTTAGTGTTGGATGTTTTCTTTATCACTATTAGCCACTGCGCGTGGCAGCGCGTCATTTCTTTGTCCAAAGCGACAAAGAAACGAAGCAAAGAAAACGCTTTCAACTCTCTAAAAATTAAGTGTCCACAGCGTGCAGTTTTGATTCATTGGTACCCGAAAAGCACGGTGCTCGCTAGAACCACCGATGTTTGAACCCCTCCTTCTCGCGAATCCTGACAGTAAAACGCTTCGCCCCGTACGCTCTCGGGCAAGCAC
>NZ_CAXUPU020000048.1:0-53508 GCF_964252755.1 Caballeronia sp. LjRoot29
GCTTGAACCAACCTCCGTCACACGTGTACCCCTTCTTCAACACGCTAAAATAGCGCTTTAGCCGGATGTCCTCACGGCTTTTGCAAAACAGGTCGCCATGCTACGTCTAAGCGAAATCAAGCTGCCGCTTGAGCATTCGGAAAGCGAACTCGAGTCGGCAATTCGCTCACGTCTCGCGCTTATTCACATCCCCGCTGATAGCCTGATCCGCTATACGGTATTCCGTCGTGCGCACGATGCACGCAAGCGCTCCGACATCAAACTCACGTACATCGTTGATGTCGATGTGAAGGACGAAGCTAGCGCACTTCCATACCTAAACGATCAACCGCATTGCACCGTGACGCCGGACATGGCGTACAAGTTCGTCGCGAAGGCACCTGTGTCGATGAGATCGCCGAGACCGGTTGTGATTGGCATGGGCCCATGCGGATTGTTCGCTGGATTGATTCTCGCGCAAATGGGCTTTCGCCCCATCATCCTGGAGCGCGGCAAGGCCGTTCGCGAACGAACCAAAGACACCTGGGGTTTGTGGCGCAAGAACGTGCTGAACCCGGAGTCGAATGTACAGTTCGGTGAAGGCGGTGCCGGGACGTTTTCGGACGGCAAGTTATACAGCCAGATCAAGGACCCGAAACACTACGGGCGCAAGGTGCTCGAAGAGTTCGTGCTTGCCGGCGCGCCGGAAGACATTCTTTATCTGAGCCGACCGCATATCGGTACGTTTCGACTGGTCGGAATGGTCGAGAAAATGCGTGCGACGATTCATCAACTCGGTGGTGAAGTCCGCTTCGAATCGCGGGTTGAAGACATCGAGATCGACGGCGGTAAGGTGCGAAGTCTCACGCTTTCGAATGGAGAAACGCTGCGCTGCGATCATGTCGTGTTATCGGTGGGACATAGCGCGCGGGACACGTTCGAGATGTTGCACGATCGTGGTGTCTACATGGAAGCGAAACCGTTTTCACTCGGATTCCGTATCGAGCATCCGCAAGGGCTGATTGATCGGAGCCGATTCGGCAAATTCGCGGGACATAAACTGCTCGGTGCAGCGGACTATAAAGTGGTTCATCACTGCAGCAACGGGCGCGCAGTCTATAGTTTTTGCATGTGTCCGGGTGGAACAGTAGTGGCGGCGGCGTCAGAACCGGGACGCCTCGTCACGAATGGGATGAGCCAATATTCGCGCAACGAGCGTAATGCGAACGCGGGTATTGTCGTGGGCATTACGCCGGACGATTTCCCGGGCGGGCCGCTCGCGGGAATCGCGTTTCAACGGCGCTGGGAAGAGCGGGCTTTCGAGCTTGGCGGTGGTGATTACTCCGCACCGGCGCAGTTGGTCGGTGATTTTATTGCAAGGCGGCCATCTACCGCGCTTGGGACGGTCGAGCCGTCGTACAAACCTGGCGTTCGTATGACCGATTTGACCAGCGCGTTACCTGAGTATGTGGTCGAGGCGATTCGCGAAGCATTGCCGCAAATCGACAAGAAGATTCCCGGATTCGCCATGCACGACGCGGTGCTGACGGGCGTCGAGACGCGCACGTCGTCGCCAATACGAGTTCGTCGAAAAGACGATTATCAAAGCGTGAATGTTGACGGGCTTTACCCAGCGGGCGAAGGCGCAGGATATGCCGGTGGTATTTATTCGGCCGCGATCGATGGGATAGAAGTGGCCGAGGCGTTGGCGTTGAAAATCATGGCGGGTTAGGCGTCGTGCCGCGTTGGTCGGATCGGTAAGCTGCCTTAAGCGGTGGTATTTATTCGTCAGCGATCGTTCAGCTTAGACGTCGTTGGCTGAGACGCTTAAGCGGCCGTTGCACATGAGCAACGGCAACGCAGCACTTCGCGCAATTAACGCGCCATCAAGTAATCACACCCACCTGCCACGGCACGAACTCGTTCTGCCCGTAACCGTGCGCTTCGCTCTTCGATGCCACTCCCGACGCGCAATCCAGCATCATCTGAAAAATGGCTTCGCCAAGTTGATCGATGGATGCCGTTCCATCGACTACGCCGCCACAGTTGATATCGATGTCCTCTTCCTGCCGCTCCCACAACGCTGTGTTCGTGGCGAGCTTCAGCGAAGGCGAGGGCGCACAGCCGTAAGCCGAGCCGCGTCCCGTCGTAAAGCAGATCAAATTTGCGCCCGACGCAACCTGGCCCGTTGCCGAGACGGGGTCGTACCCGGGCGAATCCATGAAAACAAAACCCTTTGCATCGATGGGTTGAGCGTACTCGTAGACCTCCACGAGCTTCGTCGTGCCACCTTTTGCTACCGCGCCAAGTGATTTTTCGAGAATCGTGGTCAAGCCACCGACCTTGTTTCCCGCCGATGGATTGTTGTCCATCGCCGCACCATTTCGCGCGCAATACTCCTCCCACCACTTGATGCGCGTCAGCAGTTTCTCGCCGACTTCCCGGCTCACCGCGCGTCGCGTAAGCAGATGTTCTGCGCCGTAGACCTCGGGCGTCTCGGAGAGAATCGCCGTGCCGCCATGCTGAACCAGCCGGTCGACGGCCGCGCCCAGCGCCGGATTCGCCGAAATCCCCGAATAACCGTCCGAACCGCCGCACTGCAATCCGACCACCAAATGCGACGCCGGCACGGGTTCGCGTTGGACGCGATTGGCATCGGCGAGCAGTTCTTTCACCATCGCGATGCCGCGTTCGATGGTCTTGCGCGTGCCGCCGCTATCCTGGATCGTGAAGCTGCGCAGTTTCGCGCCGTTATCTTTTAAGCCGGCCGAACCGAGGATGCCCGAGATCTGATTCGTCTCGCAGCCGAGGCCGATGAACAGCACCGAATGGAAGTTCGGATGCACGGCGTAACCCGCGAGCGTGCGTCGCAAGATCGCGATGCCGTCGCCGAGAGAATCGATCCCGCAGCCCAGCCCATGCGTCAACGCGATCACGCCATCCACGTTCGGATAATCGGCGAGCGCTTCGGGACGGACATCGCGGCGAAAGTGATCAGCGATCGCACGCGCGACGGTTGCCGAACAATTGACACTCGTCAGGATACCGATGTAATTGCGCGTGGCCACGCGGCCGTCATCGCGACGAATACCCATGAATGTGGCGGGTTTATCGACGAAATGGGTTTCGCGCATATCGACGCCGAATTCATGTTCGCGCTCGAAATCCGCCATGCCAAGGTTGTGGACATGCACATGCTGGCCACGCGCGATGTCATTCAGCGCGACGCCGATAATCTGGTTGTAGCGCCGCACGGGTTCACCTTTGATGATGTCGCGAGTAGCGATCTTGTGGCCCGGCGGAATCAGCCCGCTCACCACGAGCGGTTCTACTTCGGTCGTAATGCGCGCGCCCGACATGAGCTGGCGCGTGGCGATCACGACATCGTCGTTGGGATGAAGGCGGATAACAGTGTGATCAGTGGACATAGCCAGTATTCCTCAGGACAGCGCAGCGCGAAGCCGGCGCTGTTCAATATTCAAGCCGAGTTGATGCGCAAGATCGACAGCCGGTTTGAAGCGGCGTTGCTTTTTCTCTGCGTGGTTACGCGCGATATCGGACAGCCGGTGATCCAGAAACGGATTCTCGAAGCGGTCCCGCACATCGACGAGATAGGCGCGTGCGGCGTCGTGCTTGCCTAACGCATCGAAGACGGGAAGCACTTCGTCGCGCCACGTCGATTCCAATACCGACCGCCAGGCTTCGTTGCGCATGGCATCGTGGACGTTGGTATCGGCTGCGGCCTGATCTGCGAGCCAAAGTTCCGCAAGCATCGTATGGCCGAGGTTGAGCAACAGGAGTTTGAGGCGTTCGTAGTGAGCGAGATCGTCGGTGAGGACAATGTCTTCGTGCTCGCACGGCAGGGCCATGCCGGGTTGGCGTTCAATCGCCCATAGCGCATAGGGCTCGGCGATGGCGCCAACGGGGTGAATCGGTTCGGAGACAATTCGGTCCACTAGCGAGTTGACCCATATGCAATCGTGTTGCAAATAGTGGGTAAACACGTTGTCTGCTCGCCACTGCTTTGCAATGCCAATAACCAGATCGCGCAAGGTGTCGCCGTTGCGCGATACCAGCTCGCAAGGCAGCAAAGTCACCGGTTCGGCGCCGGCGATAAACCGGTCATGCAGCAGGGCCGCGAGCTTGGCGGGAAATCCGCGCGGAACGGAATTTCCCTTGGGGCTTCGCGCGCTGTCCTCGGCGAACGAGGTGTACCCCGTGTCGCCGGTATTCGACACGATCACCTTGACGTCGTGACGCACGCGTTCGCGTAGCGTTGGCCAGTGGTCGGTTGCGTTGAGCGCTTCGGTGATTGCGTCGCATTGAACGGTGACGTCGATGGTCGCATCGCCTTGCCGGCCGCGAATCCGCACCGGATACACGCTCGAGGCGCGCAACGCGTCGATCCGCGCGCGGCTTTCCGCATTCGAGGTGCTTTGCACGACGGTAATCCGTCCGAGCGCCTTCGACGGCTTGCGCCTGGCCGCTTCAGCAACGAACAAATCGACGTGCGCCTGTAAAAAGCGGCTCGTGCCGAACTGGAGAATCGGATTGCTCATCGTTGATATCGGCGGGTCAGCACTCGACCAATGCTTTAATCACGCCCGCCGACGGATCGAGCAGTTTGGCAAATTCGCAGGGTAAATCGCTTAATTGGAGTGTGTGCGTGTTCAGCGCCGCCGTGGGAATCAGACCTGCGCGCATGGCGGTGAGCACGGTTTCAAAGTCGTCCGGCGTGGCGTTCCGGCTCGCGAGCAGCGTGGTTTCGCGCTTGTGAAACTCGGGATCTGCAAAAGAGATTCGATCGCTAACAATCGATATCAGCACGTATTTTCCGCCATGCGCGACGAACTCCAAGCCGCGTTCCATGGCTTTTACGTTTCCGGTGGCATCGAAGACGATGTCGAAAAACTCATTGTCCGTGAGTCCCGCCAGCTGTTTAGCATCCGCCGCGGCGCCGGTCGTGTCCAGAGGAACGATATGGTCGGCGTTCAGCTGCGTCACGCAAAACCGCAAGCGGTCCTCGCGGCCGTCCAGCACCGTCACTTCGGCACCCCGCAGTTTGGCGAAGATCACCGCGGCCATTCCTATTGGCCCGGCGCCAACCACCAACGCCCGCTGCTTCGGCTGCACATCGGCTCGTGCGACTGCGTGCGCGCCGATTGCCAGGAATTCGATCATCGCGGCCTGATCGAGCGTCACGCCGTCGGCTTTGAACACAAATGCCTGCGGTACGGCGAGTTGCTCGACCAGTCCGCCGTCGGTATGGACGCCCAAAACGCGAATATTCATGCAGCAATTCGGCTTCTTGGCGCGGCACGCGATACATTTCCCACACGCAAGATAAGGCATCACGTAAACCTGATCGCCCTTTGCGACGCGTGCTCCGGCCGGCGCCGACTCCACGATCCCCGACAGTTCGTGCCCCATCACCCGGGGATACGATAGATACGGTTGATTTCCGGTGTAGATATGCAGGTCTGTGCCGCACACGCCGACGCGCTTGATGCGGATCAACACGTCGTCAGTGCCGGGTTCGGGTGACGGGCGATCGATTAGAACGAGCGAGCCGGGTTGTTCGCAGATGACAGTTTTCATGGGGATAGAAGTGATTTTTTGGCCTTACCAGAACGCATGTTAGTTTCCTAAAACGCAACTGGTCAAGCCAATTAGCCTCGGCTAGGGGTTTGGCCTGACCATCGGGCGGCATCCGGCGGCATCGTTGTTTAGAATTCAGCCTTTCCGCCGATGCGGCCCATTTGTTCAACTTAAGGAGCCTTCGTGGCTGTCAAACCTGCCGAGACGCGTCGTCTCTATCTTCAGATCGCCGATAAACTGCGCGCGCTGATCGAAGAACAAGGCTTTGCGCCAAACGCCCGCTTGCCGTCCGAGCGTGAGTTGGCACTGATGCTGGGGGTGTCGCGGCCGTCGGTGAGGGAGGCGCTGGTGGCGTTGGAGCTGGAAGGGCGCGTCGAAATCCGGATGGGATCCGGCGTTTATATCTGTGCGCCGTCCGCGCCCGGCGCGCGCTCGAGTCTGCCGCCGGGAACGGAATTCGGCGAAAGCCTGCTAGAAATCATGACGGCACGAATGGTGATCGAGGGGGCGATCGCGGCGAATGTTGCGGCATTTGGCAAGCCGAAGGCGCTCAAGGCGCTGCGCGAGATCTACGAACGCATGGCGCTGGAAGTGGCGAAGGGGCAAATTCCGCTGGCGGCGGATCGCGCGTTTCATCTGGCGGTGGCGCAAATGTCGGGAAACGATGTGCTGGTGCGCACGGTAGCTGGACTTTTCGACGAACGGCATAGCCCGCTTTCATCGAAGCTGCGTGTGCATTTTGAAGGGGAGGAAACGTGGGCGGCCGCGTTAAGCGAGCACAAGGACATACTGGACGCGCTCGAATCGCGCGATGCGATTCAGGCGCAGGCTTCCATGCAGCGTCATTTGAAGGCGTCGTACGGCCGGTTGATGACGCGCCGCAAGCATTCATAAAGCTTCTTCAGGCCAGTCCGCAATCAACCCGGACTGGTCTCCGAACAACGTACAAGCAGCGCTAAACCAGCATCAACCAGGATATGCCTCGTCCACTTTCAGCCCGGCGAGCTTGAAGATTACGCGCAGGGTTTGCGGCGCAATCTCGCGCCGCGAGGCGAGCGTCGTCAGCACGAAATCCATCACTTTCGCGTACTTGAGCATGGTCAGGCACGTTTCCATGTCGGTTGTGCCGTCGCGCATGACTTCTGCGAGGCGCAACATTTCGCCAGAAATCTCTCGGGCCATTTCGAGTTCAAGTTGCTGTTTTTCGCTCCACTCGGGCATTGACGTGAGCTTTGCAAGCATTTCCTGAAACTGCTGTTCGGCTTTACTGTCTCGGATTGGGTCCATCGCCGTCCTCAATTTTGTTCGCGTGTTCCCCTTGGGAACGCGGCGTGTGCGTTAGGTGTTACGTAACAGACCGCGCGTCGACGTTGGCCGGTGGGTTTCACCGGCTATGACCATCGGCCTGCCGAGGTCATCGTTCGTCGCGCCTGCCTTGCTACCAGGGCGTCCAACTATAAAAGTCGCGGCTCGCGCCGCCGTAATGTGCGTCCATCCCGTTGGTTATCCCGTTCTAAATGCACGAAATGTTCCATCTGAAACCCGAGCTTTCTCAGTGCTATCTTGCGAAACCTGAAACCTCCGACAGTTACCGATGCTGCGTCATGCGGGAGCGTCTATGCGCTTTTGGGTAAACTTGCCGATTTACATCGATACAACCAGCGGTTAGCGCACACTTCGGCGTCGAAATCCCGCGCGACCCCGCCTACAGAATCACTACGGTATCCAGACGATGGCCAAGAAGTCCCGAGCGCCGAACGCGCCCATTGCATCAACGGATTCGTCCGATCTAAAGCCGAAAGCAAACTCGGCCAACCACGACATCCGTCCCGGTCAGTCCCTCGAACTTTTGAAGGAACTGCACATCTTGACGCGCGACGGCAAGATGAATCAAGACAGCCGTCGAAAGTTGAAACAGGTCTATCACCTGTTCCAGTTCATCGAACCTTTGCTTGCGGAAATTCATGCAAAAGAAGGTTCGGTGTCGCTGGTCGATCATGGAGCGGGCAAGTCTTACCTTGGCTTCATTCTCTACGATCTCTACTTCAAGACTCTGCGCGATCGGTCACATATCTTTGGTATTGAGACACGCTCGGAGCTGGTTCAAAAGTCGGAGGAATTGGCCAAACGACTGGGGTTCGAAGGCATGTCGTTCGTGAATCTATCGGTGGCCGAATCGATTACGTCAGATCGTTTGCCGGAAACGGTGGACATCGTCACGGCATTGCATGCATGCAATACGGCAACCGATGACGCGATTCATTTCGCTTTGCAGAAGAAAGCGAAAACGATTGTGGTGGTGCCGTGTTGTCAGGCTGAAGTGGCGTCGGTTCTACGCAAGAACAAAGGGCATTCGCTCTCGAAAAACGTGCTGACGGAGATGTGGCGGCATCCGCTGCATACGCGCGAATTCGGCAGCCAGATCACGAATGTGTTGCGCTGCCTGCAACTGGAATCGCACGGGTATCAGGTGAGCGTGACGGAACTCGTCGGCTGGGAGCATTCGATGAAAAACGAGTTGATCATCGCGCAATTCAAGGATCTGCCGCGCGCAAAGCCCGCGCAGCGTTTATCCGATGTGCTGGAGACGCTCGGTCTGGAAGAGATGCGCGAGCGGTTCTTTACGACTTGAACCGGGCGTCGCGTTTCATGTGCGCGAGCCAGCCGGCGTGGCCGAGGCGGCGTAGCGTAGCCATGTTGCGCTCGTAGATATCGGCGGCGTCGGGGAACGCCTCTACCGCGCGTTCAATGCTTGCCTCACGCAACAAATGGAAGATCGGATAGGGCGCGCGATTAGTGAAATTTTCGATGTCGCCAGGGTCGGCGTCATCGAATTGATAGTCCGGATGAAAGCTCGCGATCTGTAGTTCACCTTCCAGCTTCAACTGTTTCAGCAGGGTATCGGCGAAATGAAGCGCGTCGTTGTACTCGGCGAAATCAGCGAGGGCGTGCGGGACGATCAACAACGTGGTGTCGGTCTGGTTTGGATCCGTTTCAGCCAGAGACTTCAGCTCGGTTTCGATATCGGCGAGGACATCTTCGAACGTGCGCGCCTCGCTGACGGCGTAGCGGACCTGGTCCTTCACATACACGGCTTTCGCAAACGGGCACAGGTTCAGGCCAATGACCGCACGCGTAAGCCAGTGTCGCGTTGTATCGATAATCTCTTCGTTCACCGTTCAATCCTGTCTTCATCGCACACCGCTTTCACGAGCAGCGCGGCAGTGGATGGCGCTGCACGCATGGGTCCGCAACCGGGGCCGAAAGTCTGGCTCGCGGCGTAAATGCCCTCGACCAGCAACGCGAGGGAATCGGCGAGAAGTTGGGGATCGGCCGCGCCCGCCGCGGTCGACAACTCCAGCAGGCGGCTCATCAGATACTGCTTGTTGTTCGCAACAGATACCCGAGCCGGATGCTCGCGATCCGCGAATTCGCAGGCTACGTTCACGAATGGGCAGCCGCGATAATCCGGATCCGATGCCCGTTCTACAAGGTCAGTAATGCTTTGTACGAGCGCCTTGCCCGGTTGCCCCGGATGTTTCTCGATACTGCGCTCGACCCGCTCCCGAAAGCGTGCGTCCATGCGCGTGAGATACGCGACCACGAGATCGTCTTTCGACGAAAACTGGCGGTACACGCTCATCTTGTTCACGCCGGCGCGTTCGACGACCGCGTCCACGCTGATCGCCCGAATGCCATCGCGATAAAACAGCTGTTCCGCCGCGTCGAGCAATTGCTCCTGCGCGGTGGCGCCGTCCATGTGCCGGCGGACGATTTTTTTATCGGCGATAGCACCTTCATTCGATACGCGTACCACGGTTATGTCCTTTACTTCTGCAGGGATTCTTGACATGTTACCGAGCAGTCACTAAGCTCGCAACCTAAATGTGACTGAGCGGTAACGTTCGTCGACACGTTCGTTGCAAGACAATTAGAAGAAACCGGAGCGAAGGATGAATTGGGCAGCGAGGCGGCTTTCAGGCCGCATGCATTACGCGTGGATATCGGTGGGCGTTGTGTTTTTAGTATTGCTCGCGGCCGCCGGCACGCGTGCAACGCCGAGCGTCATGATGTTGCCGCTCGAGCAGCAATTCGGCTGGAGCCGCGCGACCATTTCGCTCGCGATTTCCATCAACCTGGCGTTGTATGGCCTGACCGGGCCGTTCGCCGCCGCCGCGATGCAGCGTTTCGGCGTGCGCCCCACGCTGCTTGTCGCGCTGGGCGTGTTGGCGACGGGCGTGGGGTTGTCGACGCTGATGACCGCCCCGTGGCAAATGATTTTGGTGTGGGGCGTGCTGGTGGGTGGCGCTACCGGCGTCGCCGCTATCACGCTGGCGGCGACAGTGGTGAATCGCTGGTTCACGTCGCATCGCGGGCTCGCAATGGGGATTCTCACCGCCAGCTCGGCCACCGGGCAGCTCGTGTTCCTGCCCATGCTCGCGGCCGTCACCGAGCGCTTCGGCTGGCAGCCCATGGTGCTGGTCGTCGCTGTGGCCGCTGCGGTGACCTTGCCCCTGGTTGCGTGGCTGCTGCCCGAGCGTCCGGCCGATCTCGTGCTGCGCCCGTTCGGCGAAGCGCCTGATGCGCCGCCGCCCATTCCCATCGCGCAGAAGAATCCGATCACGCTCGCTTTCGGCACGCTGGGCATGGCGAGCAAGACGCGCGATTTCTGGTTGCTGGCGGGCAGCTTTTTTATTTGCGGCGCGAGCACGAATGGGTATATCGGCACGCATTTGATCGCGATGTGCGCCGATCACGGCATGACCGAAGTGCAGGGCGCAGGCCTTCTCGCCGCCATGGGCATTTTCGATCTCGTCGGCACCACGCTGTCCGGCTGGCTGTCCGATCGCTTCAACGCTCGCGTATTGCTGTTCTGGTATTACGGCTTGCGTGGGTTGTCGCTGATGTTCCTGCCGCACGCGTTTGGCATCGACTTCTATGGTTTGCCGATCTTCGCCGTGTTCTACGGGCTGGATTGGGTCGCAACCGTGCCGCCGACTGTCCGGCTTGCTACAGACGTCTATGGCAAGGAGGCGGCGCCTATCGTATTTGGCTGGGTCGTGGCGGCGCACCAGCTTGGCGCCGCGTTTGCGGCGCTTGGGGGCGGCCTGCTGCGCGCAAGCCTCGGCACCTACACCGTCGCGACGATGATCTCCGGCAGCTTGTGTATTGTCGCGGCCGTGATGGTTTTGCGGATTAACAAAGCGCCTCGCCCGATGCAGGCAGTGGCGACCTGAGCGTGGAGCAACTGCTCGCCGGCGTGCCGGTGGCGTAGCGAATCGGATGGCGCAGCGCGGGTTTGCCAGCTTGGTTATTCTTATGGTCTCGCAGCGCGCGTGTCAGCGCGCTGTCCGGATCAACCAACCTTGGACTGCCACATGACCGAAAAGATCGCCCCTACTGAAGTCGCAATCGATGCGCTGCTGGCCGGCCGCTGGAGCCCGCGGGCGATATCGAACAAGGCGGTGAGCCGCGAGCAATTGCATAGCGTGCTGGAAGCCGCGCGCTGGGCGCCGTCGTCGTCCAACCTCCAGCCGTGGCGTTTCCTGACCTTCGATCGTAACCACGACGAAGCCGCTTTCCAGAAGGCCTTCGCCACACTGGTGCCGTTCAACCAGGCGTGGAACGCGAATGTGCCGGTGCTGATCTGCGTGCTTGCGCAGACGTTGACGCCTAAAGGCGATGTGAACCGCACCGCTGCGTACGATGCGGGCGCGGCGGCTATGTCGCTCGTGCTCCAGGCACATGCCCTTGGGCTGGTCGCGCATCAAATGGCCGGATTCGACGTCAACGCGTTCCGCGAAGCGTTCTCGCCGCCAGACGATGTTGAAGTGATCGCGATGATCTCATTGGGACATCACGGCGATCCTGCATTGCTCGAAGGAGTCTTGTTAGAGCGCGAAAACGCGCCGCGCGCACGCGTGGCGATTGGTGAAATCGCATTCGATGGCGCCTGGGGCAAAGCGTTTAAATAAGCGGCTTCGAATGCTGGATAAGCGCGGTTGTCAGATAGGCAAATAGTCAGATAGATGCCGCGCGAAACGCTCATTCCTCCGCAGATGACAACGGCCGCGCCACATCCTCCAGCGACTTGCGTTCCGCCGATACCCCCCACACTCCGGCGACCACCGCCGCCAGCACCATCAGCGCAGAACCGATCAGATAGCCCGTGAACACGGCGCCGCGCTCATGTGTGTCGATGAGGCGCCCGAACAACGCGGGCCCTACAATGCCGCCCAGCGCCGTCCCGAAGGCATAGAAAATGGCGATGGCCAGCGCGCGGATCTCGAGAGGAAAGGTTTCGCTGACCGTGAGATACGCCGAACTCGCCGCCGACGATGCAAAGAAGAAGATCACCATCCAGGAAATAGTCTGCGTTGTGCTTGTCAGCCAACCCTGCTCGAACATATATCCGCTGATGGTCAGCAGAACGCCCGACATGCCGTAGGTGAAGGCGATCATCTTGCGCCGGCCGAGGACATCGAAGAGCTTGCCGAGCGCGATCGGCCCGAGGAAATTACCGGCGGCAAAGGGCAGCACATACCAGCCGATATGATCCCCCGGCACACCGTAGAAATCCGTCAGCACCAGCGCATAGGTGAAAAATATCGCGTTATAGAAAAACGCCTGCGCGGTCATCAGCGTCAGTCCGACCAGCGAGCGGCGCCGATGCGAATGAAACAGCGAATGGAACACTTCACTGAGTTTCGTGTGATCGCGAGCGTGCAGGCGCAGCGGCTTGATGGGATCGGTGGGCAAGGTCACACCATGTTCCCGAAACTTCGCCTCGATGCCCTCTACAATGTCTTTCGCCTCGTCCACACGGTTATGCGTGATCAGCCAGCGCGGGCTTTCAGGCACCCACATGCGCATGAAAAGGATCAGCAACCCCAGAATTGCGCCGATGAGAAAGCACGCCCGCCAGCCGTAATCGGGCGGCAATAAGCCCGGATCGAGCAGCACGATCGAACCTGCCGCACCCAGTCCCGCACCCACCCAGAACGTGCCGTTGATCGCGAGGTCAGTCCAGCCGCGTACGCGAGCGGGCGTGAATTCCTGGATCGTGGAATTGATCGCGGTGTATTCGCCTCCGATCCCCGCACCGGTCAGAAAGCGAAACAGCACAAAACTCGCGAGATCCCATGAAATGGCGGTGGCCGCGGTGGCCGCCACATACAAGAACAGCGTGATAAAAAACAGTTTGCGACGTCCCAGCCTGTCCGTAAGCCAACCAAAACCCAGCGCGCCAACCACCGCGCCCGCAATGTAGGCGCTGCCAGCGAACCCGACATCGGCGTTCGAAAATTTCAGCACGTGACTGGTTTTCAACGCGCTGGCCACCGCGCCGGCGAGCGTCACCTCAAGTCCGTCGAGCAGCCACGTAATCCCGAGCGCCAACACGATCAGCGTGTGAAACCGGCCCCATGGCAGCCGGTCGAGCCTTCCGGGCAGATCGGTTTCGATGATCTCTGCCGGCGCTCCGGTTTCTCCCTTCTCTCCTTTATCTGCGCGGATCGTCGTGGTGTCGTTCATGCGTTTGGCCGGTAACGAGGGGATTGACCGGCTGCAAGCGCCTCCGGCAAAGAGCATTAATTACCGGGTTTTCGAGCAAAATCCGTTCCCCCGCCGATGTTTTTGATTGACGGTTGATGTACTGCGCGTTACGTGCTAAAAACGCGCTCCACTTTTTGTTTGCGACGTCGACGGAGTTCACGCTGCCGTCGCTCACCTCATGACCTATTGCGCGATCGATTTCGGCACGTCGAATTCAGCGGTCGCATTGCCCGACGGGGCATCGATCCGGCTCGCGCCGGTCGAAGGCAGCGCCACCACGCTGCCGACCGCTGTCTTTTTCAACACGGACGAGGACGAGCAAGCCTACGGGCGGGCCGCGCTCGAGTCTTACATCGACGGCTTCGACGGCCGCCTGATGCGCTCCATGAAGAGCATTCTCGGCTCGCCGCTGGCTGAGACGAGCACGGACCTGGGCGACGGGTCCGCGATCCGCTACGTCGACGTCATCACGCTGTTCCTGCAGCATCTGAAGCAGAAGGCGCAGGCCGTTTCCAGCACGCCGATCACGCGCGCCGTTTTAGGCCGCCCGGTATTTTTCGTCGATGACGATCCCCGCGCCGATCAACTTGCCCAAAACCAGCTCCAGGCCGCGGCGCAAGCCGTTGGCCTGACGGATATCCATTTCCAGTACGAACCGATTGCAGCCGCTTTCGACTACGAAGCGCGCCTGACGAAGGAAGGCCTGGTGCTGGTCGCGGATATCGGCGGCGGCACGTCGGACTTCTCGCTGGTGCGGGTCGGGCCGGAGCGCGCCAAGCTGCTGTCCCGAAAAGACGACGTGCTCGCGCATTACGGCGTCCACGTGGCCGGAACGGACTTCGACCGGCGCGTGGAACTCGCGACAATCCTGCGCGAGCTCGGCTACCAGTCGATGGCGCCGGAAGGCCGTGAAGTGCCGAACCGCGTTTATTTCGACCTGGCCACCTGGCATTTGATCAACACGGTCTACGGGCCGAAACGCGTCAGCGAACTGCAGTTGATGCGGCATCTCTATACCGACCAGAAACACCACGATCGGTTGATGCGCGTGGTCGAGCGCCGTCTGGGGCACGCGCTGGCATCGCACGCGGAGACCGCGAAGATCGAAGTGGCGGCGGGCGGCGAGACCACCATCGGCATGGAAGAGGTAGAAGAGGCGCTGCGGATTGGCTTTAACGAGCAGCAACTTATCGATGCAGGGCTGGAAGAGACGCGGCGAATCGTGGCGGCGGCCCGGGAAACGGTGCATCGGGCGGGCGTGGCGCCTGAGGATGTCGGCGCGGTCTACTTCACCGGCGGATCAACAGGACTCGGCTTCCTGTCGCAATCGCTTTCCAATGCGTTTCCAGAGGCGCAAGCAGTATTCGGTGACCGGCTGGCCAGTGTGGCGACCGGCCTTGGTATTTATGCTCGCCGCCTATTCGGTTGATCGGTCCTGCTGCTATTACCGTCCAGCCAATCTTTTAAAGTAGTTTCTCATTAACTGCTTATAAATCCGTGATGCAAAAGAAAAACCCCGCGAGTGCGGGGTTTTTTCTGTCTGCTATTCCAGCGGCCGATAAAATTCAGGCGGGCTTGATGTTTGCAGCTTGCTTGCCTTTCGGGCCGGTCTTCACTTCAAAGCTAACCTTTTGATTTTCCTGAAGCGTCTTGAAGCCTTCCACGCGAATTTCGGAGAAATGTGCAAACAAGTCTTCGCCGCCGCCGTCCGGCGTGATGAATCCAAAGCCCTTTGCGTCATTGAACCACTTGACGGTACCGGTTTCCATGTTACTTGTTCCTAAAAATATTGAATAAGGCCGAAGCCCGAATGTGCATGAAAATCAAGGAAGGGGCAATGGGACCAGCCGGAGTACCGTAATGGGCGAACTACGAAAGACCAATTCACTCGCCACTTGAAATCCTGCAAGACGGTTTATACGGCGAATCAAACTCAAGGTCAAATAATATCCGACTGTAAACAGGGGTTTCTTGAGTCGATTTTCGCGACGTTTGAATGTCACATTACGAAACTTTCGGTAAAAATTTTCAGCGTACGCTGAACTCACTAAACTCAGTCGTAACAGTTAGAGCATGATGCGGGCGCACCCGTTAAACTACGCGCCAAGTTGGGGCAGGGCATGAATTTAGCTGACGGTTGTGCATTAATCCGCATAAGGTATTTGAAAGTTTTATGACTGAAGGAGACGGTGTGAAAAGTTCTATTCAACGGAACATTGGGCCGGTAGCGTTGTTGCTGACCGGCCTGGGGTCCATCATCGGCTCAGGCTGGTTGTTTGGCGCCTGGAAAGCGGCCAAGATTGCAGGCCCCGCGGCAATCGTCGCGTGGGTAATTGGGGCGGTCGTTATCCTCGCCATCGCGCTCACCTATGCCGAACTCGGCGCGATGTTCCCGGAGTCAGGCGGAATGGTCCGGTATGCGCGCTATTCGCATGGCGCGCTGGTTGGATTCGTCAGCGCATGGGCAAACTGGATTGCGATTGTCTCGGTCATTCCGATTGAGGCGGAAGCATCGATTCAATACATGAGTACCTGGCCATATTCTTGGGCTCATGCGCTTTTTGTCGATGGATCATTAACGCCGGTGGGGCTAATTTTATCTGCGTTATTGGTGGTGGTCTATTTCCTATTGAATTACTGGGGCGTTAAATTATTCGCTCGCGCTAATTCGGTAATCACCGTATTCAAGTTTATTATTCCCGGTGCAACTATTCTGGGTCTCATGCTGACCGGTTTTCATAGCGAAAACTTCGGTACGAGTTCCAGTTTCGCGCCTTATGGCTGGTCCGCCGTGCTGACTGCCGTTGCTACTAGCGGTATTGTATTCAGCTTTAATGGGTTTCAGAGTCCCGTTAATCTTGCTGGAGAAGCGCGCAATCCGTCGAAGAGCATTCCTTTTGCGATAATCGGTTCAATCCTGCTCGCGCTTGTCATCTATGTATTGCTGCAAGTCGCGTATATCGGTGCAGTGAGTCCCGGCGACGTGATGAAAGGCTGGAGTCATTTCAACTTCGCGTCGCCGTTCGCCGAACTCGCGCTGGCGCTTAACCTCAACTGGTTGGCGTTTCTTCTTTACGTCGATGCATTCGTCAGCCCAAGCGGTACCGGCACGACTTATATGGCGACCACGTCGCGCATGATCTACGCGATGGAGCGCAACAACACGTTGCCGAAGATCCTCGGCCACGTTCATCCGCTCTATGGCGTGCCGCGCCCGGCGATGTTCTTCAACCTCGGCGTCGCGTTCGTCTTCATGTTCTTCTTCCGTGGCTGGAGCTCGCTCGCGGCGGTGATTTCGGTTGCGACCGTCATCTCCTACCTGACCGGCCCCGTGAGCCTGATGGCGTTGCGCCGCGCGGCCACGGACCTGCATCGGCCGCTGATGATCAAAGGCATGTCGATCATCGCGCCGTTCGCCTTCGTGTGCGCGTCTGAGGTTTTGTACTGGGCAAAATGGCCGCTGACCGGCGAAATCATCCTGTTGATGGTGGTCGCGTTGCCGGTGTATTTCTACTATCAGTCCAAAACCGGTTTCCACGAATGGAGCGATGACTTGAAAGCAGCGTGGTGGCTGATCGCGTATTTGCCAGCGATGGCCTTGATTTCACTGATCGGCAGCAAGGAATTCGGTGGGCGCGGATTATTGCCGTACGGTTGGGATATGACGTTGGTGGCCGCCATGGCGCTGGCGTTTTATTATTGGGGCGTAGGAAGCGGGTATCGGTCGCAATATCTCGACGAACGCGAAAGCCACGACGATATCCTCGCCGAAGTCGGCGCGTAATAACCAGCTCGACAATTTCCGCTATCTCATTAAAAAACCCGCTTGAGCAATCAAGCGGGTTTTTTATTTCCGTTCACGGCAAATCGCCGCATTTTGTGACGACGTTTTAAGCAACGATTCAGGCATCGCGGAAAACGTAATTTGTCATGGCCAACGTTTTCTGAAACGTTCCAAGCGACTGAATTCCCAGTTCGAAATCATCGTCGGCGGCGCCCAGCGCGCCGAAAATCGGCAGCAAATGTTCATCGGTGGGATGCATCAGCACGGCGTGCGGCGCCTGTTTCCGATAATCCAGCAACGCTTCAATGTCCCTTTTTGCCAGCCGATCCTCGAACCAGTCCGTGAATTCGGTCACGCGCGGATCGGCGTCTTCCGGCCGCGCGCTGAAATCCGCTGTCCGCAGATTGTGCGTGATCTGGCCGGAGCCCACGATCATCACGCCGTCATCTCTGAGCGCCCGCAGCGCACGACCGACGCGATAGTGGTGGGCCGGATCCAGGTGCGGTTGTATCGATAACTGCGCGACCGGGATCCTCGCATCCGGAAACATCAACAGCAGCGGCACCCACGCGCCGTGGTCGAGACCGTGCTCAGTGATCGCCGACGGAATCCCGGCTTGCGTCAGCAGCGTTGCGGCCTGCTTGCCAAGGTCCGGCGCACCCGGCGCGCGATAGTGAATCTCGTACAGAGCGCGCGGAAAGCCGTAGAAATCGTGGATGGTCTCGGGTTGCTCAGCGACGCTCGCGACCGGCTGTGCCGTGCCCCAGTGCGCGGAGAGCATGAGTATCGAACGCGGACGTTCGAAGCGCGTGGCGAAAGAGGCGAACTGGGCGGAGGGCATCGACGGGTCGATAGGCAGCGTCGGAGCACCGTGGGATATGAAAACGCTCGGGAGACGGGACATTGTGGCAACCTCGGGAAAGAGTCATTACCACGAATATATAGACGGTTGAACGGTTGATAAACAGCCGGCGAGGCAACGAATTGTGTCGCCGATGTTGTTAATCGCTCGCGTCTTTCAATCCCGGCCAAGCTGCCGCAATTGGACTTCCGAGCGCAAACATATCGATCACGCGATCGACTGTCTGATCGACCATTTCATCAATAGAAGCCGGCCGATGATAGAACGCCGGCAACGGCGGGAAAATGATGCCGCCCATTTCGGTGACCGAAGTCATATTGCGAAGATGCGCGAGATTGAACGGCGTTTCGCGCACCATCAGCACCAGGCGGCGACGTTCCTTCAACACGACATCGGCGGCGCGGGTGATCAGATTGTCCGATAGCCCGAGCGCGATGCTCGCCAGCGTTTTCATCGAACATGGCGCAACGATCATGCCGTCGGTGGCGAACGACCCCGATGCAATGCTCGCACCGACATCGCGAACGTTATGCACAACGTCCGCAAGCGCGTGGACGGCGGTTTTATCGAGATCCAGTTCGTGCTGGATGTTCAGCCAACCTGCGCTGGAGATCAGCAAATGCGTTTCTGCACCGCCCAGACGGCGCAGCGCTTCCAGCAGCCGGACGCCGTAGATTGAACCGGTTGCACCCGTGATGGCGACAATCAGCCGACGCGGCACGGGCGCTCTAGGCGAAGGACGTGCGACGGACAATCTCAGGCAGCGGCGAACAATTGCTGCAGTTCGCCCGATTCGTACATTTCCATCATGATGTCCGAGCCGCCGATGAACTCACCGTTCACGTAAAGCTGCGGAATGGTCGGCCAGTTGGAGAATTCCTTGATGCCTTGACGGACGCCTTCGTCTTCAAGGACGTTGACCGTCTTGATCTCGGTCACGCCGCAAGCCTTCAGAACCTGGATGGCGCGGCCTGAGAAACCGCACATGGGAAACTGTGCGGTGCCCTTCATGAACAGCACAACCGGTGCTCCTTCAACGATTTCTTTGATGCGTTCTTGCGTTTCCATGGTCTTTCCTGCGAGGCGTTGTAATGCGGGGTTGATTTTGGGTCCAGCGGTGACGTATGGGCCACTTGCGGGCCGCTTGCGCTACTTCAAGCGAAATTTCACACGCTAACGATTTGAAATGATAGCGGATTTCAATCCAGGCGGCTTGAGCGGGCCGGAGGGCTTTGCAGCCGGTTGACGCCATCATCTACGGGAGTCAAGCCGCGAAAAAACCGCCGCTGACACGTTCGATCCCAGCCAGATCGCGCTCCGAGCGCACGTCGGACAAACCGCGCGCCGTCAACAGGGCGCGTACATCGGCGGCCTGATCGTAGCCATGTTCCAGCCAGAGCGAGCCGCCCGTCGCCAGGAAAAACGGCGCCGTCTGGACGATTGTGCGGATCGCGGCGAGTCCGTCGGCTTCATCAGTGAGGGCGGTACGGGGTTCGAAGCGCAGATCACCTTCGGAAAGATGAGGGTCATTCTTCGCGATATACGGCGGATTGCTCACGATCACGTCGAAGCGCAGCGCGGGATCGAGCGCGCTGGTCCAATCGCTTTTCAGCAGCGTGATGTTGCGCTCGGGGCGCAGCAACCGTGACGCATTTCGTGTAGCAACTGCCAGCGCTTCGGCGGATTGATCGACCGCCCAGACGCGGGCGTTGTCGTGGGAAAAAGCAATCGCCACGGCGATCGCGCCACTGCCCGTGCCTAGATCGAGCACTCGTGGCGCTTCGATCCCGGCCAGCTTTTCAAGCGCGATTTCCACGAGCAATTCGGTCTCTGGCCGCGGAATCAGCACATCCGGCGTGACCTCGAACGCGAGCCCAAAGAACTCCCGCATCCCCACGAGTTGCGCGATCGGTTCGCCCGCCGCGCGCCGTTGGGCCAGCGCGTCGAAGCGCTCGACGCTTTCTTCAGGCAGTTCCTTGTCATCGCGCGTGATCAATTCGGTCCGTCGCCAGCCGAGCACGTGCTCGAGCAAAATCCGCGTTTCGAGCGCGGGCAGGGGAGACGCGCGCAATAACCCGGCGACCGACGTCATTCCGAATCGCCCAGCGCAGCTAGCAACTCGGCCTGATGTTCGCTGACGAGCGCGGCCACCAGGTCGTCGATATCGCCATCCATGATCGCGTCGAGCTTGTACAGCGTCAGGTTGATCCGGTGATCGGTCATTCGCCCTTGCGGAAAGTTATACGTGCGAATCCGTTCCGAACGATCGCCCGAGCCAATCAGGCTCTTGCGCGTGGCCGCTTCCTTCGCGTGCTGCTCCTGGTTCTGCTTGTCCATGATCCGCGCGGCGAGCACCTTCAGCGCGCGATCCTTGTTCTTGTGCTGCGAGCGGTCGTCCTGACATTCCACGACAATCCCCGTCGGCAAATGCGTGACACGCACGGCAGAATCGGTCTTGTTGATGTGCTGGCCGCCGGCGCCGGACGCGCGGAAGGTATCGATACGCAAGTCCGCCGGATTGATCACGACTTCGCCAACCTCGTCGGCTTCGGGCATCACCGCGACCGTGCAGGCCGACGTATGGATGCGCCCCTGCGTTTCGGTCGCGGGAACCCGCTGCACGCGATGCCCACCCGATTCGAACTTCAGCTTCGAATACACGTTCTGGCCGGCGATCCGCACGATCGCTTCTTTATAGCCGCCGAGATCGGAGACGCTCTCCGACATCATTTCGACCGTCCAGCGATTGCGCTCGGCGTATCGAAGATACATGCGCAGAAGGTCGCCTGCGAACAGCGCGGATTCATCGCCGCCCGTGCCCGCCCGGATTTCGATGAAGATATTGCGGTCATCGTTCGGATCTTTCGGCAGCAACATGGCCTGCAGATCGCGCTCGATAGCTAGCATCCGATCGCGCGCTTCGCCAATTTCTTCTTCGGCGAAATCGCGCATGGACGGGTCAGAGAGCAATTCCATGGCGGTGGTTTCGTCGTTCGACGCCTGCCGCCACAACGCGTATTGCTCCACGACCGGACCAATTTCGGCATTTTCCCGCGTGATCTTCCGATACTGATCCATATCGGCGGTCACATCTTCGCGGCTCATCAGGTCATTGAGTTCGGCCAGCCGGGTAGTCAGCTGGTCGAGCTTGTTTTGCATGCTCGTTTTCATGGAAGGCTGGAGCGAGGCTCCGAAGAAGACAGCAATCAGGAAGGCGACCGCAAAGATGCCCGCATGCGGCGCAAAGCAGAAGAGACGAGAGAGGGGCGCTAAGTTTCCGACGGATCGGACGGTTCGTTCGATCCTGACGGATGGCCGTGCTTGTAAAGCCCGCCCATCAGGTCGATGAGCTGGTCGCGATTCTCACGGCTGGCACGGCTGAGCGCGTGCGTGGGACCGTGGATCAGCTTGTTGGTCAGCGATTGCGACAGCGCTTCGAGCACCGCAGCTGGGTCGTCGCCGCGCGCGAGCATCTTGCGGGCGCGTTCGACTTCGGCGCGGCGCATTGCATCGGCTTGCGTGTGCATGTGGCGGATCACCGGCACGATGCTGCGTGCATCGAGCCATTGCATGAAGCCCTGCACACGGGTGTCGATGATCGATTCCGCTTGCGCCACCGCCGCTTGCCGCGACGCGCTGCCTTCGCGCACGATCGCGCCGAGGTCATCGACGGTATAGAGGAATACGTCCTGCAGCTTGCCCACTTCAGGTTCGATGTCGCGCGGAACCGCGAGATCGACCATGAAAATTGGCCGATGACGACGCGCCTTGACAGCCCGTTCCACCGCGCCCAATCCAATGATCGGCAACGTGGATGCCGTGCACGACACGATGATGTCGAACTCGTGCATGCGCGCGGGCAGTTCGGAAAGGGGAATGGAGCGGCCGTTGAAGCGGTCGGCGAGCTTTTCGCCGCGCTCGGCGGTGCGGTTCGCGACCACGAGCTCGCGCGGCTTTTGCGCGGCAAAGTGCGTCGCGCACAACTCGATCATTTCGCCCGCACCGATGAACAGCACGCGCTGACCCGAAATGTTTTCGAAGATGCGCTGCGCGAGACGCACGGCCGCAGCAGCCATGGAAACAGATTGCGCCCCAATTTCGGTGGTCGTGCGGACTTCCTTCGCCACGGCGAAGGTGCGTTGGAACAACTGGTTCAGATAGGTGCCGAGCGCGCCGGCTTCAGACGCCGTGCGCACCGCATCCTTCATCTGGCCGACGATCTGCGTCTCGCCGAGCACCATGGAATCAAGCCCCGAGGCGACGCGAAACGCATGCCGCACCGCTTCGGACTGCGGCAGCGCGTAGACGTGCGGCGCGAGTTCGGACACCGGCAGGTTGTGATACTTGGACAGCCAATGGATGGCGGCGTCGCGGGCGGCTTTGTCGTCGGTGGCGCAATACAGCTCCGTGCGGTTGCACGTCGACAGGATCGCTGCCTCCGGCGCTGCTTTCCCCAGCGGCCCCAGCCACAGGTCTTTCAGCGCGCCGAGCGCTGGTTTGATCTGTTCGAGCGGAAACGCCACGCGTTCGCGCAAGGCGACAGGCGCAGTGTGGTGGTTGATTCCGATCGCGAGGAGCTGCATGTTATGGGCCTGATCCGATGGCCTTGAGACCCTTGGAATTTAGCCCGATATTATAGCCTTTCGCGGATTTCTTCAGTCCCAGCCTGGAAACCCAAGCCAGACAAGCCGCCCGGGATGCCGTCAGCTTCAATCCGGTCCAGTTGGTAACCGTAGCCGTAGAGCGGGGTCAGCCGGTAACCGTTGTCCGGCCGAAGCAGCAATTTCGTGCGCAGACGGGACGCGTGGGTGTCCAGAGTCCGCGACGCCATGTCGCTTCCGCGTGGCCATACGACTTCCATGATGTGCGCCCGCGACACGGCGCGTGACAGGTTCGTGAACAGCAACCGGGCGAAGCGGAATTCCTTCGGCGTGAGCAAAACCCGCACGTCCCCGAAACTCACGCTCAATTTCGACGCGTTGAACCGATATTCGCCGAAATGCTCGGCGGCAGGCGTGCGAATCGCGCTGCGGCGTGCCAGCACCTCGACGCGAGCCGCCAGTTCGATGCATCGGACGGTTTTTGCGACGCAATCGTCGGCGCCGGCTTTCAGGCACGCGACCATATCGGCTTCGCTCTGGCTCGCCGCGATCAACACAATGGGAAGCTGCGGCGCCAGTTGCCTGACCCGTTCGATGATTTCCGCGCCGATTGTCGCGCGTTTCATTGGCGGCGATCAGCAAATCGAATGTGTCGTACCTCATCCGATCCAGCAATACGGGCGCCGTGGGGAAAAAATGGCAGAAATGGCCGTCCAGGACAAGTGTCCGGCGCATGAGTGCGGCGTGCTGAACGTCCGCGTCGATGATGGCGATTCGCATGATTTCCGACGCTGCCGCGCGCGTTGAGAACAGGCTGGGCGGCGCGGCACTTGGCACTTGCTTGCCATCGCCATTCCAGCCCCCTAAACTCATCCGCTACGCTGCAAACGCCTTCCAGACCTTCTAGGTTACAGAACCGAAAATGCTAGTTCACCAATCCGATTCAACCCATAGGTTTAGTCTTAATTCCGCTGGAACGTCCCGCTAATGGGGTGGCCAGGGATCATATTTCTCGGTTTGGTGGTGGGGCTCGCCGGATGGTGGCTGCATCCGTTGCGGCGTTTGGTCTCAAAACCACTCGGCCGGTTATGGGCGGCGGGACTCGCGGGCGTGGTAGCGGCGGCGCTCGCAAAAATGCTCGGCAATATCACTGGCGCTTTCCACGATGGCGATTCCCTCGAGTGGCTCGCGTGCGCGCTGTTGGCGCTCGTCACAGTAACCGTCACGGTAGGGCTGGCCGCGCGGAGTTGATTCGCGGTTAATGTACCGTTGATGACGTTCGACTGGTTCTATGTATCAAATAAATTCTGCAGGTGACTCTATGAACGATCGACTGAATTCCCCCGATGCCCAGACTTTCGCCGGGCGTATCGAATTGCTGCGCGGCGCGATGGCGCGTAAGGCGCTGGCCGCCGTGCTGGTGCCGTCGTCGGACCCGCATATCTCCGAGTACTTGCCGGAGCATTGGCAGGGGCGGCAATGGCTCTCAGGGTTCACGGGTTCGGTCGGAACGCTGGTCGTGACCGCCGATTTCGCCGGCGTGTGGGTCGACAGCCGTTATTGGACGATGGCCGAGGCGCAATTGGCGGGGACGGGAATCGCGCTGATGAAGATGATGGCCGGGCAGCAGTCCGCACCGCACGTGGACTGGCTCGCGGAGAACGTGGCGGCTGGCGAGACGGTCGCAGTCGATGGCGCCGTGCTCGGCGTGGCGGCGGCGCGGGCGCTGCAGGATGCGTTGACCGCACGCGGGATCGTGTTGCGCACGGACCTGGATCTGCTTGATGCCGTTTGGCCGGAGCGGCCGGGTTTGCCGTCGGAGAATGTGTACGAACACGCCGCGCCCCAGGCGAGCGTCACGCGTCCGGAGAAGCTCGCGGAAGTGCGGCGCGTGATGCGCGAGAAGGGCGCGCAGTGGCATTTCATCTCGACGCTCGACGATCTCGCGTGGCTCTTCAACCTGCGCGGCGCCGACGTCACCTATAACCCCGTGTTCGTCGCGCATGCGTTGATCGGTTTGGACGACGCGTCGCTGTTCGTCGGCGATGGCAAGATTTCCGCCGATCTCAAGGCATCGCTGGCGAAGGAGAACGTGCGCGTGGAGCCGTATTCCGCTGTGGCCAATGCTCTTGGTGCGTTGCCCGCGGGTTCCTCGCTGCTTATCGATCCGCGCCGGATCACGTTCGGTTCGCTCGAGAAAGTGCCGGCTGAAGTGAAGATTGTGGAGGCGGTGAATCCGTCGACGTTCGCCAAGTCGCGCAAGACTGCCGCCGACGCCGCGCACATCCGTTCGACGATGGAACAGGACGGCGCCGCGCTTGCCGAGTTCTTCGCATGGTTCGAAGACGCGCTCGGACGCGAGACGATCACGGAACTCACCATCGATGAAAAACTGACGGCTGCACGTGCGCGCCGGCCAGGATTCGTCACGTTGAGCTTTGCCACTATCGCCGGCTTCAACTCGAATGGCGCGATGCCGCATTACCGCGCGACCGACGCCTCGCATTCGGTGATCGAAGGCAATGGTCTACTGCTGATCGATTCAGGTGGCCAATACCTGAGCGGTACGACGGACATCACGCGCGTTGTACCTATCGGCACGATCACGTCGGAGCACAAACGCGATTTCACGATCGTGCTGAAGGGGACCATTGCGCTGTCGCGGGCGCATTTCCCGCGCGGCATTCGCTCACCCATGCTCGATGCCATCGCCCGTGCGCCGATCTGGGAAGCCGGTGCGGATTACGGACACGGCACGGGGCATGGCGTCGGGTATTTCCTGAACGTGCACGAAGGCCCACAGGTCATCTCCCACTACGCGCCGGCCGAGCCGTACACGGCGATGGAAGACGGCATGATCACGTCGATTGAACCGGGGCTTTATCGGCCAGGGAAATGGGGTATTCGCATCGAAAATCTCGTCATGAACGAACCCGCCGGCAAAACTGAATTCGGCGATTTCCTCAAGTTCGAAACGCTGACGCTGTGTCCTATCGACACACGCTGCATCGACCTGACGTTGCTGCGCGACGACGAACGCGCGTGGCTCAACGACTATCACGCGACGGTTTTCGAACGCGTCTCGCCGCATGTGTCCGGCGCGGCGAAAACGTGGCTCGAAAAACGCACGCAAGCAATCTGAACGGAGCTTTAAACGTATGGCGATCAAGGCAGTAGTGTTCGATTTCGGCGGCGTGTTGATCGACTGGAATCCGGAGTATGTGTACAGCCGGCTGATTCCCGATGCCACCGAGCGGCGCTGGTTCATGGACAACGTCGTGCATATGAACTGGGTGTTGCAGCAGGATGCGGGGCAAACCATCGCCGACGGCAATGCCGAACTGATCGCCAAATTCCCCGAACACGAAGCCCTGATCCGCGCGTTTTACGAGCGCTGGCAGGAGATGGTGGGAGGCGTGCTGGAAGATGGCGTCGCGCTGGTCGACAAGCTCGAAGCCGCGAAAGTGCCGCTGTTCGGGCTCACCAACTGGTCCGCTGAAACTTTCCCTTGGGCGTGGGAGCGGTTTCCGGTGCTGCAGCGTTTTCGCGAGGTGGTCGTGTCGGGGCGTGTGTCGGTCGCAAAACCCGATCCGGCGATTTTCGCGTTGATGTGGGCCGAGATTGAGAAGCATCTTCCGGACATTCAGCCGCAGGAAGTTGTTTTTATCGATGACAACGTGAAGAACATTCACGCTGCTACCGCGCTCGGCTGGAATGCCGTGCATCACACGAACGCCGAGCAAACCGAAGCGCGCTTGAGGGCGCTAGGTCTGCCCGTGTAATCACTTTCCGAATAGATGCTTCAGCGCGTCGCCGATGTTCTTGACCACACCGCCGGCGTTCTTGGCCACGCCTTCTGTGTTCACGCCGACAAACTTGGCGAAGCCCTCCGCGAGCTTGGTCGACAAGCTTCCGTTAAGCGAGAACTTCGGGTCGCGCAAGTCACCGTCCAGCGTGAAGTCCAGCTTGATCTGATCGTGGTTTTTCAACGCCGCGATCGCGAGCTTGGTTGGAATGCTGAGAAACGTGTCGAGCGGATTGCCGTTATCCGATAATTGCAGCCGATTCAGCACGACCGAACCCGGCGCGTGGATGCGGTAGTCGTGCACCGTGGCATCGAGCGTGAGGTCGAGCGTGCCGCCCGTGACGGTGGTCCTCGCGCCCGCTTTCCTCAGCAGATACGGATCGAGCGTAGCAATGTCGACGTTGCGCAAGGTCGTGTGCGTCTGCGAATCCTTGCTCGCAATTTTTATCCAGCCGTTGAACGCGACCGTGCCCGTGTGCGACGGCCCTTTGATCGACCCGGTCATGTCGAGCGTGGTCGGGTCCGTAAGTTCGGGAAGATGCAGGTTGTCGACGTTGGCCCGCGCGTCGGAAATCAGGATTTTGTACGGCGGCGTTTGCACGGATTGATCGAAGAACTCGATCGAGCCACGCTCGAACGTCACGTGATCGATCAGCCGGTCTTCTTGCGCATGCGCCGCCGCTTCGCTTGAACCGGCCTGGGCTTCGCGCGTCGACTGCCGGAGATTGGGCAGCAACTCGACGCGGCCATCGGCGAAACGCGCGGCAGACAGATAAAAGCCATCCACCGTCACATGGCGCAGATGCACGCGGTTGCTCAGGAGAGAGCGCATGTCGATGTTCAGCGTAACGCGCTCGGCGCGCAGCGTGTCGTCCGTGGGCCAACCCTGCGGGCCCCGCAGACGCACGCGGCTCAACGTGATGCGCGCATAACCCACGTCGATATCTTCCACGGAGCCAAGCGGCCCGAGCGTTTCAAGCACGCGCGCCTTCATTTCCTGCGCGACGAAAAACCCGCCGCCGACCACTGCCAACAGCAACACCACGATGACCACGCCCGCCCACAGCGCGACGCGTCGCGCCTTTGTACCCGCCATCCCGATGTCCCCCATCCAAGCCGCGCGCGGGCGGCGATTTGGTGCGTTGTTGTTGGCCTTGGCCGCTGCCGGCTTTATCGGACGATTGGCTTATAGCGCAGGCGCTTCGGCTTCGCCGCTTCTTCGCCCAGACGATTACGCTTGTCGGCTTCGTACTCTTGATAGTTGCCGTCGAAGAAAGTTACTTGCGAATCGCCTTCAAACGCGATGATGTGCGTCGCGATCCGGTCGAGGAACCAGCGATCGTGCGAGATCACCATCACCGATCCCGCAAATTCCAGCAACGCGTCTTCCAGCGCGCGCAAAGTTTCAACGTCCAGGTCGTTCGACGGCTCGTCTAGCAGCAGCACATTGCCGCCTTCAATCAACGTTTTCGCCAGATGCAGGCGGCCGCGTTCACCGCCTGACAACGCGCCGACCGTCTTCTGCTGATCGCCGCCCTTGAAGTTGAATCGGCCGATATACGCCCGCGACGGCGTTTCGTACTTGCCCACAGTCAGCACGTCCGCACCGCCCGAAATCTCTTCGAACACGGTCTTGTTGGCGTTGAGCGCATCGCGGCTCTGATCCACATACGCCAGCTTGACCGTCGGTCCCGTGACGATTTCGCCCGAATCCGGTTGCTCCTTGCCCGTTAGCATGCGGAACAACGTCGATTTCCCCGCGCCATTCGGCCCGA
The DNA here is from genome assembly GCF_964252755.1 of Caballeronia sp. LjRoot29. Lineage (NCBI taxonomy): Bacteria > Pseudomonadati > Pseudomonadota > Betaproteobacteria > Burkholderiales > Burkholderiaceae > Caballeronia > Caballeronia sp. LjRoot29. The sequence goes on from NZ_CAXUPU020000048.1 coordinate 27,959, forward strand.
TAATTCCGACAATCGCGCCGGCCGGGATCTTCATGTTGAGGTTATCGATCAGCAAACGGTCGCCATAGGCCTTGCTCACGTTCTTGAACTCGATCACTTCGTTGCCCAACCGGTCGCCGACAGGGATGAAGATTTCCTGCGTTTCATTGCGCTTCTGGTATTCCTGGCTGTTGAGTTCCTCGAAGCGAGCGATACGCGCCTTCGACTTCGCCTGGCGTCCCTTCGGGTTCTGGCGCACCCATTCCAGTTCTTTCTTCAGCGCTTTCTGACGCGCCGATTCCGTCGATTCTTCCTGCTTCAACCGATCTTGCTTCTGGTCGAGCCAGCTGCTGTAGTTGCCCTTCCACGGAATGCCGTGGCCGCGGTCGAGTTCGAGAATCCATTCGGCGGCGTTATCGAGGAAATATCGATCATGGGTGACTGCCACGACCGTGCCTGGGTAGCGCGTCAGGAATTGTTCGAGCCAATCCACCGATTCCGCGTCCAGGTGGTTGGTCGGTTCGTCGAGCAGGAGCATGTCGGGCTTTTGCAGCAGCAGTTTGCAAAGCGCCACACGACGCTTTTCGCCGCCCGACAAGTGTTCGATCTTCGCGTCCCACGGGGGCAGGCGCAGCGCGTCGGCGGCGACCTCGAGTTGTTGCTCGGGCGTGCCGCCGTCGCTGGTCGCGAGAATGGCTTCGTATTTGGCTTGCTCGGCGGCGAGGGCGTCGAAGTCAGCGTCCGGTTCCGCGTACGCCGCGTAGATGGCGTCGAGTTTTTTCTGTGCGCTGAAGACTTCGCCGAGACCGTCTTCAACGGCTTCGCGCACCGTTTGCTGCGGATCGAGTTGCGGTTCCTGCGGCAAGTAGCCGATGTTCAGGTTCGGCATCGGCGTGGCTTCGCCTTCGATTTCCTTGTCGACGCCCGCCATGATGCGGATGAGGGTCGATTTGCCGGAACCATTCAAGCCGAGCAGGCCGATCTTGGCACCGGGGAAGAACGACAGCGAGATGTCTTTCAGGATTTGGCGTTTGGGCGGCACGATCTTGCCGACGCGGTTCATGGTGAAGACGTATTGGGCCATTTGCGGATTCAGTTGTCTTGAGGTTTGCGGATGTCGGTTTTTTACGGCGTGCTTTAGCCGGGAGAATGCCGGTTTTTAAGCCTCCGCCGGGAAACCCTGGATTCAGTACGCGACGATGCGTTTCCCGCAGCACGCGGGAAGTGACGTCATTGTACTTCGATGGATATGGCTGCTTGGCGGGCGTTTATCTGCTTCGATCCGGGGCGTTCACAGCGCCAGGTTGCGACACCGCCATGGCGCGAACACGTGCCGCTGCGATGTCGGCTGCTCGTCTTTGCAGGCATCGGATAAAAGTGGCAAGACGCTTTTGCCGTCGACAAACATGAATGTTGTCAGCGCGCTGAACTGGCTCAGCGTCTTCTTGAAGTCTGCGGACGTTGGGAAGGTTTCATCCATGATGGGCCCCCCGCCTTCGCCAGGTAAGCGACCGCAATCAGCGCGGCACCGGTAATGTCGAGCGCCTCCATGTACGTCGGCGCCATTGATGCACGACGGATAGCGTCGCGGGTGATTTGATCGATCAGACTGCCTGGTATCGCGCCGGCGGCCTGCACAGCTGCTGCGGATCTCATGATTTGCTCCTTTCGAAGGGTTGGCCATGTGATTCTTTTCGGTGAGTCGTGTAATTATAATGGACCACCGTGGTTTAATTTTCAACACCGCCGTGGTCCATTAAGATGCGTAAATGACACGCGAAGACCCACAGATGAAGTTGCGCCTGCCGCCCGAGCTGAAAGATGCTCTGGCGCTGGCCGCCCAAGAAAACAACCGATCCGTCAATGCGGAGGTCGTCAAACGTCTCGAAGAGAGCATTGGACCGGCCGCGCTAGGTGGTCGGGCGACACAGATTGACGATAGGACACTCGACCTGTTTGCGGAAAAGGTCGGCAAAGTGTTGGACGATCGGGAAAAAAAACGTGCGAAGCGCTAACAACGAGGCATCGCATGCAGCTTGACCGAACCTATCAGCGAGAACTCCTGCAAAAGCTCGCAGTGCCTCTAGGTTGTTCGTGATCTGATCAACCGAGCTGCGCGGCTCAGAAAGGGGGTTGAATTGAGACGGAGGATTTCCAAATGAAAAAGATCAGCGCTTTCACTTGCTTGGCGGCTTTTGCGGTATGCCGCGTCGCATCGGCAACAACGGTTGAGGACAACATTCGAGCAAGCGCCGTCCCCGCACCGTATGAAGCCAGTACCGTCTGTCCGGCGTCTGCAAGAACTCACAATGACCAAAGGCAGAATAGTGGCGTGCCCGTGGGCGAAGCCGCTATTGCGCTTTACGAAGCAGCTAAAATCGGTGTTGGCAGCCTGCCGCCCGAACTAAAGCGTTGCCCATCCTGATCCTCTTAGCAGTGCCCGACCCGCCCGTTATACGGCGCGATTTTTTTTGATAGGTTGCGGTCGTAAAAAAGCCCGCGCGCGGCGGGCTGGTTATCGCTGAGGTCAGGTATGGTCTCTTCAAGCTTCTTCTGGTTCGAAACGAGGGATGCTGGCCAAACGGTCCGCAAGTTCGGCCTTCGCAGTAACCGTGTCGAAATCCAACTGTAACCCGGTCCAGAACTCGTCGCTGGTTCCAAAGTACCGTGACAGGCGCAGGCCCGTGTCGACAGTAATCGCACGGCGTCCATTAACGATATCTCCGATGCGCTGCTGTGGCACGCCGATATCTTTAGCAAGACGGTACATGCTGATACCCATTGGCTCCAGGAACTCCTCGGTCAAGATTTCACCTGGCGTCGGGTAGGCGACTTCGCGGTTCATAGTGCCACTCCTTTGGCTAATGGTAGTCAACGATTTCCACATCAAACGCGTTTCCAGCGTCAAATCTAAAGCATATCCGGAACTGGTCGTTGATACGGATGCTATGTGATCCAGCCCTATCCCGATCCAATGCTTTCAGGCGATTGTTAGGCGGAATCCTCAAATCATCCAGTACGGCAGCGCGGTTTAACATCGCCAGCTTTCGCATGGCAACGTTTTCGATATTGACGAAACGCGCCACTCGTTGACCACCAAAAAGGGCCTGAGTGTCGGCGCACCGGAACGTTTGGATCATGTCAAGTATGCTAATGCGCGTCGTTACTGACGTCAAACATTATTAACGGCCTGTGTACGCGAAACCTTATAGCTACTTGCCGATGCGAACGCATTTCGCTCTGCGCGAGTCATTGTTTTCCACGAGGTCGGTGTTCTTTTGCTCTTCACGCAGCCGCCTTTCGAAAGTTAGCAACTATCACGTTGTCGCCCGTCTCAAGCGCGTCGAGCAAATCCGCCCAAGCTTGCATCATCACCCCGTCGATTATCGAAATAGGTCGCCTGGTTGTAATTTCGGCGAACCTTGTTGGTGTCCTTGTGCGCCAACTGCCGCTCGATCCAGTCCGGCGAGTAACCGAGGTCGTTCAAGCGCGTGCTGCCGGTTGTGCGCGTTGCGTGCGGGCTGTATCTGCCGGCCCATCCAATCGTCTTCAGGGCCTGCCGCAGTGTCGGCAACGTCATCGGACGCTTTCGGTCATCCTATCCGGGAAGACATGGTCCCACTTGCCGGAAACGCTGCGTAGAACGGTCAGCATCTCGACTGCCTGCCGAGGAAGCGGCACCGAATGTTCCTCGCGCATTTTCATTCGGCCAAGGCCAATATTCCAAACCGCGTTTGTCTAGATCGAATTCTGTCCATGCCGCCTCCACAGACTCGCTGGGCCGGCAAAGCGTCAGCCACATAAGCTGAAATGACGCGACAGTCGTGACATTCCCCGTATAGCCGCCCATATCCCGCAACAATTGGGCGATCTCGTCCAGCTTCAATGGCCGCTTATGCTAGGTTTTGTTTTTCGGCAGGGCGTCGCGGACTGGGTACACGGGGTCGATGTCGGCGCGGAGTGTTGAAATCGCCAGCCCGAAAACGCCTGAAATTATCCGTTTCGCCTCGGCCGCGACCGTGGGCGCTTTAGGCGCGACTTTTTTTTAGCAGCGCGAGGACATGCGCCGATGTGATATCCCGCATGGGTAAATGCCCGATATGCGGGAATACGACGCGCTCAAGCGTATCGAGTCGCCGATCTTTTGTGATTTGCTCCCAGTCCTTGAGGCTGATCCACTTCTTCGCCACTGCCTCGAAAGTGATGGTGCTCTCGTGCTGCTGCCTGATCCTTTCGAGTTGCCGCTCTTGGACCGGGCTCTTGCCCTGCTTAACGTGTTCCCTGGCCCATCGGCGCTTGTCGCGCGCGTCTGTTAGCGGGACGGTCGGATAGTCGCCGATCGCGTAGACACTTTCCTTGCCCAACAACTCGAAGCGATAGCGCTAAGACTTGGTTCCGCTTGGGCTTTACTTCGAGGTAGAGGCCATTTCCTTCCGTCAACTTATAGGGGCGTTCTTTGGCTTTCGCGTTACGACACTGGGTATCGTTAAGCGGCATACAAGGGCGCAACTCACATTCATACCCGGTGTCTTGGGCAAGGTTAACTTTCCGTACCCTGTAGCATACCCGGCTATTTTCGGGCTGTGCCGATCATCGGCGGAATGTTACGGAAAACGAAAGGCCCGCTATCTGCGGGCCTCAGGAGAAATTTCGGAACGTTGAGGAAAATCTCGGTACGTCGTGGAAAAATAAAAAGCGTTCAGACGTTGAACAAGAAATTCATCACGTCGCCGTCGTGCACGACATATTCCTTGCCTTCCGCCCGCATCTTCCCGGCTTCCTTCGCGCCTTGTTCGCCCTTGAACGCGACGAAGTCATCGAACGCGATGGTCTGCGCGCGAATAAACCCGCGCTCGAAGTCCGTGTGAATAGCGCCGGCGGCCTGAGGCGCGGTGTCGCCGATATGAATCGTCCACGCTCGCACTTCCTTCACGCCCGCCGTGAAATAGGTCTGCAATCCGAGCAGCTTGTAACCCGCGCGAATCACGCGATCAAGACCCGGCTCGTCCATGCCGATATCGGCGAGAAACTCTTGCTTGTCGGCGTCGTCGAGATCCGCGATTTCCGCTTCGATCGCCGCGCACACCGCCACCACCGGCGCGCCCTCGGCCTCCGCGTGCTTGCGCACCGCGTCCAGATGCGGATTGTTCTCGAACCCGTCGTCCTTCACGTTCGCCACGTACATGGTCGGCTTGGCCGTGATCAGGCAGAGCGGCTTGATCAGCAGGAGTTCGTCTTCGCTCAGGTCCAGCGCGCGCACAGGTTTCGCCTGATCGAGTTGCGCCTGGATCTTTTCCAGCAGGGGGACGAGCTTCGCCGCTTCCTTGTCGTTGCCCGAGCGCGCCGACTTCGCGTAACGGTGATGCGCCTTCTCCACTGTCGCCAGATCCGCCAGCGCCAGTTCCGTATTGATGACTTCGATGTCCGCGAGCGGGTCGATCTTGTTCGCGACGTGAATCACGTTTTCGTCTTCGAAGCAGCGCACGACGTGCGTGATGGCGTCAGTTTCGCGAATGTTCGCGAGGAACTTGTTGCCCAGGCCTTCGCCCTTGCTCGCGCCGGCCACGAGGCCAGCGATATCGACGAATTCGACAATGGCCGGGACCACGCGCTCGGGATTGACGATTCCCGAGAGTGCGGCCAGCCGCGGATCCGGTACTTCGACCACGCCGACATTCGGCTCGATCGTGCAGAACGGATAGTTTTCGGCGGCGATACCGGCCTTGGTCAGTGCATTGAACAGTGTGGACTTGCCGACGTTAGGCAAGCCGACGATGCCGCATTGGAGGCTCATGGAATCCTTCGAACTGGTGAAACGGCGTGCGCCGCGTGGTTCAACGCTGGATGCGCGTGTCGCGGGTTTCAAAAAACCGCAGGTCCTGCGCGCATAGCGGGCGGCCACGTCGTGCGGGCCGGAAAAACCGCTATTGTAGCGCCACGGCTGGGTCGGCTGGGCAGGCGGGAAGGTCGCTGCCGGGCAGGTCCGGGCTGTCTCACCCGCTGAAACACCGCATTGCGCATCGAATCTCGAAATACCCCGGCAGCTATAATGGATCCATGACTGTCCACTCAAGAAATTTTCATGCGGTTGTGGTCGGCGGCGGCCTTGTCGGCAAGACGGCGGCGCTTGCGCTGACGCAATCCGGCCTACGCACGGCGCTGCTGGCAACGCCGGCTGCAGCCGCGCCCGCCGCCGACAGCTTCGATTCCCGCATCTACGCGCTTTCATCGAGTTCGCAGGCGCTGCTGGAGCGGCTGCGCGTCTGGCAGGCGCTGGATCGCGACAAACTCGGGCCAGTGCTGGACATGCGTGTTTTCGGCGATGCTTTCGCCGAGCTGCATTTCTCCGCATTCCAGGCAGCTGTGCCGCAATTGGCGTGGATCGTGGAATCGTCGTTGATCGAACGGTCTTTAGATGCCGCGTTGCGTTTCCAGCCGAACCTCACGTGGTTCGATTCGCGCGCCCAAGGCCTGACCATCCACGATGACGCCGCTCATCTGACCCTTGCAAACGGCGACACGCTCGAAGCGGATCTGGTGGTGGGCGCGGACGGCGCGCATTCCTGGGTGCGGGCGCAGACGGGCGCGAAGATGCAGCGCCGGGATTATCGGCAGACCGGTGTGGTGGCGAACTTCAAGTGCGAAAAGCCACACGGCGAGACGGCGTACCAGTGGTTTCGCGATGGCGAGATCATCGCGTTATTGCCGTTGCCCGGCGATCACGTTTCGCTCGTGTGGTCCGCTAAAACCGAACACGCCGATACCCTCCTGCAGCTCGATCCCGCCCAACTCGCGGCGGAGGTTGAAAAGGCCACGCAAAACATGCTCGGCGCGCTCGAATGTGTGACGCCGGCGCAGGGCTTTCCGCTCGCGCTGCAAACCGTGGACCGCTTGATCGGCCCACGTGTGGCGCTGGTTGGCGACGCCGCCCATCTGATTCATCCATTGGCGGGCCAGGGCATGAACCTGGGTTTGCGCGATGTCGGCGCGCTGGCCGAAACCCTCGCCAACAAGGAAGCATTTCGTTCGGCCGGCGACCCCGTTTTATTGCGCCGATACGAACGCACCCGTCGCGAGGACATCCAGAAACTCACGCTCGCCTGCGACGGCCTGCAGAGACTCTTCGCCATGCCAGGCACGCTCGCTCGCGGGCTGCGCAACACTGGCATGGCGCTCGTGGGTGCACAACCGCTTGTCAAACGCTGGCTTGTGTCCGCAGCGCTTGGTTAAGCCCGGCCAAGAGACTTGCCCAAGAACGTCCCACTTACTTCAAGATTGACGGAAACTCGAATGAAAATCACTCTTCGCCGCGCTCTGGTCGCTGCTGCCACGCTGGCCGCGGTGTTTGGTATCGGCATCGCGGCTCAAGCCGATCAGACCACCGACAAGATCAAATCCACGCTGCAATCGCGCATTGGCGACGCTGACATCAAAAGCGTCGCGAAGTCGCCGGTTCCTGGCCTCTACGAAGTCAACCTCGGCGCGCAGATCGTCTACACGGACGCCACCGGCAACTATCTTCTGATGGGCGATCTGGTGGACACGCGCACGCGCACGAACATCACGGAAGCGCGTCTGGCGGAAACGAACAAGATCGACTTCGCTAAGCTGCCGTTCGAGAACGCGGTCAAAGTGGTGAAGGGCACGGGCGCGCGCAAGATCGCGGTGTTCTCCGATCCGAATTGCCCGTATTGCAAGCAGTTGGAAACCACGCTCAAGTCCGTCGATAACGTCACCGTCTACACCTTCCTGTACCCGGTTTTGTCGCCGGATTCGACGCTCAAGTCGAAGTCGATCTGGTGTTCGAAGGACCGCTCGGGCGCGTGGGAAGGCTGGATGCTCGACCACACGGCACCGACCGCCGCCGCTAGCTGCGACACGGCCGCCATCGACAAGAACCTGAAGCTCGGCCAGTCGATGAACGTCACCGGCACGCCGACGGTTTTCCTGGCCGACGGACGCCGTTTGCCCGGCGCGGTGCCAGCCGATCGGCTGGAGAAGGAATTGTCCGCGGTTCGCTAAACGACTGTTCGACCAACGACGAAGGAGGCGCGCGATGCGCCTCTTTCGCTTTCATGGCGTTGTGGCTCGACTCATTGCGCCATGAGCGTTTTAAAAGCCACTGCATGCCGGGCCAGACAATCACGCCCAGCAACAAGAATAAAAGGACCTCGACGCATGAACGCCATCCGTTACACCATCGTTCCGAAAAACCCCGCCGCGCATCTGTTCGAAGTGACTTTGAGCGTCGCGCAACCCGATCCGTCGGGTCAGCGTTTCGTGTTGCCTGTGTGGATTCCGGGCAGTTACATGATTCGCGAATTCGCCCGGAATATCGTGACGCTGCAGGCGTTCAACGCGGCCGGCCGCAAGCTGGCCATCGATAAAACCGACAAGCACGCGTGGGCGACCGCGCCGCACGATGGCCCGATCACGCTGCGCTACGAGGTCTACGGCTGGGACTTGTCGGTGCGGGCGGCGCATCTGGACGACACCATCGGTTTCTTCAACGGCACGAGCGTGTTCCTCGCGGTGGAAGGGCAGGCGGATGCGCCCTGCATCGTCGATATTCAAAAGCCTGCGGGCCCGCAATACGCGAACTGGCGCGTGGCGACGGCCTTGCCCGAGGCGCGCGGCACGAAGCGTTACGGCTTCGGCGCGTATGAAGCGCCGAACTACGACGCGCTGATCGATCATCCGGTGACGCTGGGCGAGTTCGCCCTCGGTTCCTTCGATGCCTACGGCGCGAAGCACGACATCGTGATCTCAGGCCGCGTGACCGGACTCGATATGCACCGCCTGGAAACCGACCTCAAGCGTGTTTGCGAATCGCAAATTGCGTTGTTCGAGCCGCGTACTAAGAAGTCGCCGGTGGATCGTTATGTGTTCATGACAGTCGCCGTCGCCGATGGTTACGGTGGCCTGGAACATCGTGCGTCGACGGCGCTGATCTGCAATCGCGCCGATCTGCCCTTTACCGGACGCCCGGATGTGACGGAGGGTTATCGGACGTATCTGGGTCTTTGCAGCCACGAATATTTCCATACGTGGAACGTGAAGCGGATCAAACCCGCTGCGTTCGCGCCGTACGATTTATCGCAGGAAAATTACACGTCGTTGCTGTGGCTGTTCGAAGGTTTCACGTCGTACTACGACGACCTGATGCTGGTGCGCAGCGGCCTCATCAGCGCGAGCGAGTATTTTTCGCTCTTGGGCAAGACACTCGGCGGTGTGTTGCGCGGGTCGGGCCGGTTCAAGCAGACCGTGGCTGAAAGTTCGTTCGATGCGTGGGTCAAATATTATCGGCAGGACGAAAACGCGGCGAACGCGATCGTCAGCTATTACCAGAAGGGTTCGCTCGTCGCGCTCGCTTTCGACCTGTCGATCCGCGCGCAAACCGAAGGCAAGAAGTCACTCGACGACGTCATGCGACTCTTGTGGCAACGTTACGGCCGCGATTTTTATCACGGCAAGGCGCGGGGTATCGAAGAAAGCGAAGTGGAAGCCTTGTTTGCCGAAGCTACTGGCGCAGACCTGAAAAAGCTGTTCCGCGAGGGCGTTCACGGCACGCGCGATCTGCCGCTCGATACTCTGTTCGAGCCCTTCGGCATCACGTTCGCGCCCGACGTGGCGACCAACGGCACGGCGGCGAAACCGTCGTTCGGCGCGCGGATTCGCAACGGCGCGGACTGCGTGCTCGCAGCCGTCCACGAGAACAGTGCGGCGCAGAAGGCGGGTTTGTCGGCGGGTGACGTGCTGGTTGCTATCGACGGCTTGCGCGTCACGGGATCGAATCTCGATACGCTTCTTGCGCGCTATTTGCCCGGCGCGAAGGTGGAGGTGCACGCATTCCGGCGCGACGAACTGCGCGTCGCACAGGTCAAACTCGATCCGCCAGAAGTATCGCGTTATGTGCTGTCCACTGCCGATGGGCGTGGTCCGTCGAAGCAATGGCGCGAACGCTGGCTGAAAGGGTGAACGCCAAAAGCAGCACCAAAGGCGGATTGTTCTATTGCTGCAACAATCCGTCACGAGTGCACAGCTTGTTCCTGGCGTCGTAAAAAAGAAGAATGCGTCCTGTCAGAGCGCGATCCGTGCTCGAACTCAACAGACACAGGAATCATCATGACGACCATTCTTCAAATCAATTCCGCTGCACGCTCGCAAGGCGCCCAATCCACGTTGCTGGCTGACGAAGTGTCGGCGAAGCTGCAGCAAGCGCATCCGGGTGCGAAGCTTGTCGTGCGCAATCTTCTCTCCGACAACCTCCCCCACCTCGACGATGCCACGCTCGGCGCATTCTTCACGCCCGCCGACGCGCGCACGCCTGAGCAGAACGCCATCCACGCGAAGAGCGAAGCGCTGATCGCCGAACTGCAAGCAGCTGACGTGGTCGTGATCGCAGCGCCGATGTACAACTTCGGCATTTCGTCGCAATTGAAGGCTTACTTCGACTGGATCGCGCGCGCAGGCATCACGTTCAAGTACGGCGCGAACGGCCCGGAAGGTCTGGTAACGGGCAAGAAGGTGATTGTTGTATCGGCACGCGGCGGCAAGTACAGCGGCACGCCGAACGATTCGCAAACGCCGTATCTGAAGTCGTTCCTCGGTTTCCTGGGCATGACCGACGTCAGCTTCATCTTTGCCGAAGGCCTGGCAATGGGCCCGGACGCTGCCGGCGCTGCTTTGGCTACGGCCCGCGACTCGATCGCCGCGCTGTAAGCTTGCGAAGTAGCTCTGGACCGTTGTAAAAAACCCGCCGTGTCGTGAGACATCGGCGGGTTTTTTTATGCGAGAGCGCCAGGTAATCGCCAGTCAATGGCCGGTCGTCCGTGTTGCTCCAGATACGTATTCGCTGCCACAAAATGTCCGCAACCCAGAAAACCGCGATGTGCTGACAGCGGCGAAGGGTGGGGCGCCTCCAGCACGCAATGCGCTTTCCCGGACGCCACCGCCGACACGATCAACCCCCGTTTCGCCTGTGCATGCGCCCCCCAAAGCATGAACACGAGATGTTCATGCCGAAGGGCAAGCTCGTGAATCAGCGTGTCGGTGCAATGCTCCCAGCCGCGCTTGGCGTGACTGCCGGCTTTATCGCGTTCCACCGTCAACGATGTGTTCAGCAACAGCACGCCTTGTTGCGCCCAGGCATCGAGGCAACCGTGAGCAGGCGCTGCAAAGCCCAAGCTGGCGTTGATTTCCTTGAAGATATTTTTCAACGATGGCGGCGGCCGAACCGGCGCCGGCACCGAAAACGCCAGGCCGTGAGCTTGTGGCGCGCCACGATCTTCGCCGTGATACGGATCTTGTCCGAGGATCACGACCTTCACGTCGCCGGGACGCGTCAGGCGCAAGGCGCGGAAGACATCGGCGGGATATACGGTCTTACCGGCCGCGCGCTCGGCATCGACGAACGCACACAACGCGGCGCAATGCGGACTTTCGATGAACGTCTTCAGATGTTTGCGCCAGTCCGCCGGCAATGCGTCGAACTGACTTTCCAACGACGCAAACGGCCGGGCTTTCGATGCCTCAGCTTCAAAGAGTGACGCCTGACTCATTTGACGCCGCCGTTGGAGCCGGGCGCTTTGGGCTCGCACAGGTCGTAGCCGCGGCGCGCCTTGCTGGCATCTTCAGGCTGGAGATACAGGAATGCGCCACGCATTTGTGCCGCGAGCGAGTTCAATGCTTCCTCGTTGCCGGATTTCAGCTCTAGCTCGAGTTCGCTGATCGGCGTGGTCAGGCGCTCGCCGTCTACCTCAGCCACGACCTCACCAAGGTCCAGCGCCGCTTCGATCTTCGCACCGTCAATTTCAACATCCCAGATCACGCGTGAGAAATCAGTGCGGAACAGGGCGATCAATTCGGGCGCGGCATTGCTGAGCGCGTTGGCAGCTTGTTCGTCGTCGCAGATTTCAAGCAAGGCGGGGATTTCCAGGGCCGCGCCAGCGACGGGCTGTTCCCATTCATGCCGGTTATGCAAACCGCCCGCTGATTCTCCCGCCGTCTTGTACGTTTGCAGCCACTGATCCGGTGTACCGCGCAGACGCACTGCACTTTTGGCTTTTGCGAGCGCACGGCCGGGGGTGTCGAAGTAGACGTTGGTCAGCTCAATCTTGCGGCCTTCCTGACCCGTGCGTTTCGTCAGGTCCTTCGCTATCTCGCCGTGTTCGGACGTTGGTAGCGCCAGTTTGATCTCGCGTTCAATACCCAAAATAAACTCCCTGCACAGCATCAGAAGAACATTCGCGCCAGTTCGGTACCGGGATCGTCTGCGCGCATGAACGCTTCGCCGACCAGGAAGGTTTGCACGTCCATGGCGCGTAGCCGGTCGACATCGACACGGCTCAGAATGCCCGATTCGGTCACCACTATACGGTCTTCGGGAACCACGTCCAGCATGCCGATGGTCGTTTCAATCGACGTTTCGAACGTGCGAAGGTTGCGATTATTGACCCCGATTAACGGCGTCTTCAAGGTGAGCGATTGTTCCAGTTCGTCGCGATCGTGAACCTCCACGAGCACCGCCAACCCGAGCGAGTGCGCGTACGCTTCCAGATCCTGCATTTGCGAAGTCTGCAGCGCGGCGGCGATCAGCAGGATGCAATCGGCGCCCATCGCGCGGGCTTCCAGGACCTGATACGGATCGACCATGAAGTCCTTGCGCAGAACCGGCAGGCTGCACGCGGCGCGCGCTTCTTCAAGATAAGCAACGCTGCCCTTGAAGAACTGCACGTCGGTCAGCACCGACAAACACGCGGCGCCGCCTTTTTCATACGATTGCGCGATCTCGGCGGGGACGAAGTTTTCGCGAATCACGCCCTTCGACGGGCTCGCTTTCTTCACTTCCGCGATGATCGCCGGTTTCCCCTCAGCATGCTTCGCGCGCAAGGCGCCGACGAAGTCGCGCGAGTCGCGCGCGCTCGCCTGCAAACGCAGTTCTTCCAGCGAGACGCTTTCCTGCGCCATGCGAACTTCGCTGCGTTTGACTTCAATGATGCGATCGAGAATGTCACTCATTTCCAGGTCTCTCTATTTGGCGAATTGCTGCGTGAAGCGCACGAGTTCATCGACTTTTTCACGCGCTTGCCCGCTCGCGATCACCTCTTTCGCGAGGGCCATGCCGGCTTCAATCGATTCCGCCACGTTGGCCGCGTATAGCGCCGTGCCCGCATTCAACGTCACGATTTCGCGCGCGACGCACGGCTTGTTGTTCAGCGCGCCGAGCAGCATGGTCTTCGATTCCTGCGCGTCGGCCACCTTCAACGTCCGGTTCGACACCATCTGCAGGCCGAAGTCTTCCGGGTGAATTTCATACTCGCGCACTTCGCCGTTGCGCAATTCGCCCACCACCGTTGCCGCACCCAGCGATACCTCGTCCATGCCGTCCTTGCCGTACACGACCAGCACGTGCTTGGCGCCCAGGCGTTGCATCACGCGTACCTGAATGCCGACGAGATCTTCATGGAACACGCCCATCAACTGATTCGGTGCGCCGGCCGGATTGGTCAGCGGACCGAGAATGTTGAAAATCGTCCGCACGCCGAGTTCTCGACGCACCGGCGCGATGTTTTTCATCGCCGGATGATGGTTCGGCGCAAACATGAAACCCATGCCCGTTTCGGCAATGGATTGCGCCACTTGTTCCGGCTGCAGATCGATATTCACGCCCAGCGCCTCAAGCACATCCGCGCTGCCCGATTTACTCGATACCCCGCGATTACCGTGCTTCGCGACTTTCGCGCCCGCGGCCGCCGTGACAAACATGGTGGCCGTCGAGATGTTGAAAGTGTGCGAACCGTCGCCGCCCGTTCCCACGATATCGACGAGATTGTCGCTGTCCGGCACGCTCACGTGATTCGCAAACTCGCGCATCACGGTGGCCGCCGCCGCGATCTCCCCGATGGTTTCCTTCTTCACGCGCAACCCCGTGATGATCGCGGCGGACATCACCGGCGACATCTCGCCGCGCATGATCATGCGCATCAGGTGCAGCATTTCGTCGTGGAAAATCTCGCGATGCTCGATCGTCCGTTGCAACGCTTCCTGGGCCGTAATAGTCATGATCGGATCTCGGTTCACGCGCGAATGCCTTGCGCCGGGCTCTTGACAAAGTTTTCGAGCAGCGCGTGGCCGTGCTCGGACAAGATCGATTCCGGGTGGAATTGCACGCCCTCGACCGCGAGTTCCTTGTGGCGCACGCCCATGATTTCACCGTCAGGTGTCCACGCCGATATTTCCAGGCAATCCGGCAGCGATTCACGCTCGATTGCGAGCGAGTGATAACGCGTCACGCTGAAGTGTTTCGGCAGATCGGCAAACACGCCGCGGCAATCGGTTTCAATGGTGCTCACCTTGCCGTGCATGATGGTTTGCGCGCGCACCACGCGTCCGCCGAACGCCTCGCCAATCGCCTGATGGCCGAGGCAAACGCCCAGAATGGGGATTTTTCCGGAGAATTCGCGCAGCACGTCGAGTGTGATGCCCGCGTGTTGCGGATTGCTCGGCCCGGGCGAAAGGCAGATCCGCTCGGGATTCAGCTTCGCGATTTCATCGAGGGTAATTTCGTCGTTGCGGTACGTGTGTACGTCCTCACCCAGTTCGCCGAAATACTGAACCAGGTTATAGGTGAACGAATCGTAGTTATCGATCATCAGCAGCATGATTTGTCTCCGGATCAGAAGTCGCTATCGAGGCCGTCTTGCACCTGCTCGGCGGCGCGCAGCACTGCTCGCGCCTTGTTCTCCGTCTCCTGCCATTCCGACTCGGGCACTGAATCCGCGACGACACCCGCTGCCGCCTGCACGTACAAATTGCCCTTGTGAATGAGACCGGTGCGGATCGCGATGGCGAGATCCATCTCGCCGGTGAACGACAGATAACCGCAAGCGCCGCCGTACAGTCCGCGTTTCACCGGCTCCAGCTCGTCGATGATTTCCATCGCACGCACTTTCGGCGCGCCCGACAACGTGCCGGCCGGGAAAGTGGCGCGCAGCACGTCGAAATTCGTCGTGCCGGGTTTCAGCTTGCCTTCAACCGAACTCACAATATGCTGGACGTGAGAGTACTTTTCGATCGCCAGCTTGTCCGTCACCACGACCGATCCCGTTTGCGCAATCCGGCCGACGTCGTTACGCGCCAGGTCGATCAGCATCACGTGTTCGGCTACTTCCTTCGGGTCATTCAGCAATTCGGTCGCGAGTTCGGCATCGCGTTCGGGCGTGTTGCCGCGCGGCCGCGTTCCAGCGAGCGGGCGAATTGTGACGATGCGTTCGTCGCCGCGCTTTTCCTGACGCACCAGAATTTCCGGCGATGCCCCCACCACATGGAATTCGCCGCCGAAGTTGTAGTAATACATATACGGCGATGGATTCAGCGAGCGCAACGCCCGATACAGCGAGAGCGGGTTATCGCGGAATGGCTTCACGAGCCGCTGGCCCACCTGAACCTGCATCAATTCGCCCGCCGCGATGTATTCCTTCGCCTTGCGCACCGCGTTCAGGTAATCGTCCTTCGCAAACTCTCGATACGTCTCCGTGCGCACGCTCGCCGACGTCACCGGCGGTTGCACAGTCGTGCGCAAACGCGCGCGCAATTCGCGCAGACGCTGTTTAGCTTTGGTAAAAGCTTCGGGCGCGGTTGGATCGGCGTAGACGATCAGATAAAGCTTGCCGGCGAGGTTATCGATAACCGCCATTTCCTCGGTCAGCAACAACTGGATATCGGGCAGGCCGAGATCGTCGCGCGGAGCCGAATGGGCCAGCTTCTTTTCGATATAACGCACGGCGTCATAACCGAAATACCCGGCCAGGCCGCCGCAAAAACGGGGCAGTCCCGGGCGCTGCGCAATCTTGAAGCGCTTCTGAAATTCTTCGATAAATGTCAGCGGATCAGCTTCGCTCGTTTCGATGACATTGCCGTCCTTTACGACTTCGGACACGCCGTTTTGCACGCGAATCATGGTGCGGGCCGGCAAGCCGATAAACGAGTAACGCCCGAAGCGTTCGCCGCCCACCACTGATTCCAGCAGGAACGAGTTGGCGCCGTTGCGCTCGGTTTGAGCCAGCTTGAGATAAAGCGAAAGCGGCGTTTCGAGGTCGGCAAGCGCCTCGGCGATTAGCGGAATGCGGTTGAAACCTTCATTCGCCAGCGATTGGAATTCGAGTTCGGTCATGTTCTGATCCTTTACGTGTCGCTTGTTGGATTTGGCGACATCGAGCACACACTGGGCGTTGCGGACAATTTACCGCACGGCGCGAATTTCGCTTTCATCGCTTTCATTTGTGCATTGCCGGAAGCTTCACGCGCTGTCCCGATCGTTCCGACTGTAGCCGCGTTCGCACACGTACGGCCACAAAACGAACTTTGGGCATAGCGAATGATGCGGCTCAGGCCAGGCATCAACGTAAAAACTCGGCGGGATCGGCGCGCGGAATGCGCAGCGAAACAAAAAACGGTTGCCGAAGATGAGCTTCAGCGACCCTCGGGCGAGGTTAGCGCGACCAGCGACGCCAGGGCCAGGCTCCCCGGTCGATGCTGCTCAGACTCCGTTTTTTGTTCAGAAACATGAGGATTGAACTAGTCAGTCGATGTTGTCGCGCCGGGTGCAGCGGGCGCGGCCATGGTTGCTGCTATTGCCTGTGCGGCGGCTAGCAGGGAAGAAACTATACCATCGGATTTCACCAGATGCACAGGTTTGCCGTGGTTATAACCGTAAGGCACCGTCAGCGTCGCCATGCCCGCGGCACGCCCCGCCAGCGCGTCATTCTCCGAGTCGCCAATGGCTACAGCTTCGCGCGGCAGCACGTCCAGCCGCTCGCAGGCAATCAGCATAGGCGTCGGATCCGGCTTTTTTTGCGGGACGGAATCGCCGCCGAGCACGACCTTGAAGTATTCGGCCAGACCGAATTTCGTCAGCAATTCGACCGCGAACCGATGCGGCTTGTTTGTCACGCAGGCCAACGGCAATCCCAGATCCCGCAGCGCTTTCAGGCCTTCCGTGACTTCGGGAAACAGGCTGGAATGCTGGCCGTTGATGCGTGCGTATTCCGTCTGATAGATCGCGATCGCGTCGTCGAACTTCGTGCTTGCTTCCAGTGCTGAAAACCGCACGGCCAGCACGCAGCGGATAAGGTTCTCCGACCCCTTGCCGATATAGCCAATGACTTCGTCGCGATCCGTGGCCTTCGTGCCAAGCCGCGCCAGCATGCCGTTGAGAGCCGCGACGAAATCGTCGGCGGTGTCGACCATCGTGCCGTCGAGATCAATGATCGCCGCGCGCAGCGTTTTGTTCGTGAACGCGGGCAGCTCTGCCGTCAGTTCGCTCATCGCGCTTCCCCCGTGTTCACTTTGGCCAGTTCAGCGCGCATTTGCGCAATCACGTCGTGATAATTGTGATGACCGAAAATGGCGGAGCCGGCCACAAAGGTGTCCGCGCCGGCTTCCGCAATTTCCCGGATGTTGTCAATTTTGACGCCGCCGTCCACTTCGAGATGAATCTCGCGCCCGGTCCGCTCGCGGTATTCGTCGATACGCCGACGCGCCTCGCGCAGCTTGTTAAGCGCTTCCGGAATGAACGACTGTCCGCCAAAGCCCGGATTTACCGACATGATCAGCACCAGGTCAACCTTGTCCATCACGTGGTCAAGATGATTGAGCGACGTGGCCGGGTTGAAGACAAGGCCTGCCTTGCAGCCGTGGTCGCGGATCAGCGAAAGCGTGCGATCGATATGATCCGAACCTTGTGGGTGAAAGCTGATCACATTAGCACCGGCTTTCGCGAAATCCGGCACGATGCGATCGACCGGCCGCACCATCAGATGCACGTCGATAGGAACATCTGTATGCGGTCGCAGCGCCTCGCAGACCATGGGGCCGATCGTCAGGTTCGGAACGTAATGGTTGTCCATCACGTCGAAATGAATCCAGTCTGCGCCAGCGGCGACCACATTGCGGACCTCTTCGCCGAGAATGGCGAAGTCGGCGGACAAGATACTGGGGGACAGGCGAAATTGCGTCATGACGTCGGCCGGTTGCGAGCGGAAATTGCATTTTACAGCGTGATGGCGTTTTTGACCGCTGACCGAATGGCCTACGTCCCGTCCTGTGTCTTGTCCTGTGGCCTTCCGCGGGCGTTTTGCGCGGGTGGCAAAGACCTTGTGCACGGTGGCGTTCTGTTGCGGGCACCGGCTGCATCAAGCAGAATGCGTCACCTGCGTTCACGCAAACAAATTCGCGCAACCCGCGCCGGTCCTCTGTCCTCAAGGGGGTAGGGGCGAACCCGCGCAGCACATTTTTGAATTGGAAAAGCGATGAGCCAGTATGAATTCAGCGTATCCGTCCAGACGCAATATCTTCCCGAACAATCGGAACCGGACGCGCACCAGTTTGCGTTCGCCTACACCCTGACCATCCGCAACACCGGCCAGGTCGCGGCTCAACTGATCTCGCGCCACTGGATCATCACGGATAGCGACGACGTGGTTCAGGAAGTAAAGGGACTTGGCGTGGTCGGCAATCAGCCACTGCTGCCGCCGGGCGAGAAATTCGAGTACACAAGCTGGGCCGTCATTGCAACGCCCGTTGGCACCATGCGCGGTTCGTATTTTTGCGTAGCCGAAGACGGCGAGCGTTTCGAAGCGCCAGTTGCCGAGTTTTCGTTGCACATGCCGCGTACGCTGCATTGAACCGGGTTGAACCAGTATTGCTGAAGCACGTGCTGTGATGGCGCTTGCGTTCTCCCTAGCGCCTATTTTTCTTCTTGCCCGACGCCGTCCACACGACGATAAAGATCAGCAGAAGCAGCGCCACGAGAGACTCAAGCGCAAAAATAAGCATTGGGTATTCGTCGAATAGATCAGACATGGCGGTTCTCATCAAGAACGAACATTGTATGCGTTTCACTCGCTCGCTCGCCGGATTGGCGGGTTGGGCGGCGTCGATCACAGCAGCCGTCCTGCTCGCTTCGTGCGGAGGCGGCGGCGCTATCAAGTCCGGGTCTCTTGCGCCGCCGACCGGCGCCCCGATCATCACGGGACAACGCGCGGCTAATCGCCTGACCGCGGTGAGCTGGCAGCAGGTGCCCGGCTGGCAGGACGATTCGCTCCTTGGCGCAACCGCCGCGATGCGCCAGAACTGCAGCCGTCTCGCTCAACAGCCCGCGTGGCGCCGAGCGTGCGCAGCGGCGCAGCGGCTTGACGATCTAGACATGAACGCCGCCCGCGAATTCTTCGAGGCGTATTTCACGCCATTTCAGTTGGCCAACACCGACGGTACGCTCGATGGTCTCGTGACCGGTTACTACGAGCCGTTACTGCGCGGTTCGCGTTCGCGTCACGGGCCTTATCAGTACGCTCTGTATCGATGGCCGTATCGCTTCAAACCTGGCGCGGCACTGCCGACGCGCGCCCAGCTTGAAAGTTCGGGTGCGTTAAACGGCAACGAACTTGTGTGGGTCGATGATCCTATCGAAGCGTTCTTCCTGCAGATCCAGGGCTCGGGACAAGTCGTGATGGAAGACGGGACCACGATGCGCGTTGGTTTTGGCGGGACTAACAATCAGCCGTACAAATCGATCGGTCGTGAATTGCTGGACCGGCGTGAACTCACGCCTGCACAGGCCACCATGCAAGGTATCAAGGCGTGGGCGAAAGCGAATCCGTCGCGTGTCGATGCATTGCTCGACGTCAATCCGCGCTTTGTGTTTTTCCGCGAGATGCCGGGCACGGAAACGCTGGCGGCTGGGGTGGGAACCGGGCCGGTAGGTGCGCTGGGGGTGCCGCTTACACCCGAACGTTCGATCGCCGTCGATCCGTCCTCCATCCCGCTCGGCACCCCGGTTTTCTTGCAGACCACCCGGCCGTTAAGCAATTCGCCGATGAATCGGCTGGTGTTCGCCCAGGACACGGGCAGCGCGATCAAGGGCGGCGTGCGCGCGGACTATTTCTGGGGTTTGGGCGACGATGCCGGTGATCTCGCTGGCCGGATGAAGCAGGCCGGCAGGATGTGGCTGCTGCTGCCGAATTCGTAGACGGGTTGTTTCGTTTTGTTTTGTTTGGAGCCGTCGCAACGAAAATTGAAAGCGCCGGCTTTGCGCCGGCGCTTACGCAATCAGTTCGCTGCTTTCGGCGGATCGATCAATCGCGAGTGGACCGAATACAGATTCAAGCTTCGAGTATGAGCGCCGCTTGCAAAGTCAGCTTGCTACTTTTCGCCGATCGATCACGCGCCGCGCTTTTCCAACCGACCTCTCAATACCGTTCACACCCAGCACCTGAACCACTGCGCTCACACCGATCAACGCCTTGATGTCATAAGTGAGCGCGGCTTTGGCCTGATCGAGAACACTCGTATCCGGGGCCGTTTCAGGACAGGGTTCGACATTCAGCGTGAGCACATCGAGCGGTCCTTCCTTCGTCAGCACAATCTGATAGTGCGGTGCGAGTGCGTGTTGTTTGAGCAGTAACTCTTCAATCTGCGTGGGAAAAACATTCACGCCGCGCACGATCATCATGTCGTCCGAGCGCCCCGTAATCTTTTCCATCCGGCGCATGGTTCGCGCGCTGCCGGGCAAAAGCCGTGTGAGATCGCGAGTCCGATAGCGGACGATTGGCAGCGCTTCCTTGGTCAGTGAAGTGAATACGAGTTCACCCAGCTCGCCGTCTGGCAAGACCTCGCCGGTCTCAGGGTCGATGATCTCAGGATAGAAATGATCTTCCCAGATCGTTGGGCCGTCCTTCGTCTCGACACACTCCGACGCCACCCCCGGTCCCATTACTTCCGATAGTCCGTATATATCGACAGCGTCAATGCCCATCCGCTTCTCGATCGCTGTGCGCATGTCGTTCGTCCAGGGCTCGGCGCCGAAGATCCCGATGCGCAGCGAGCAATCAGCAGGATGAACGCCCTGGCGTTCGAGTTCGTCGGCGATCGACAGCATGTAGCTGGGCGTCACCATGATGATGTCGGGACGGAAATCCTGAATTAGTTGCACTTGCTTTTCAGTCTGGCCGCCACCGAACGGGATCACGGTCAATCCCGCGCGCTCGGCGCCGTAGTGAGCGCCGAGGCCGCCCGTGAATAAACCATAGCCGTAACTGACGTGAACTTTGTCTCCACGGCGGGCGCCCGCAGCCCGGATGGAACGCGCGACGAGATTTGCCCAGGTGTCGATGTCCTTCGCCGTGTAGCCAACCACGGTCGGCTTGCCCGTTGTTCCCGACGATGCGTGGATTCGCGAAATCTGGTCGTGCGGAACGGCGAACATGCCGTACGGATAGTTATCGCGGAGATCCTTCTTTGTCGTGAACGGGAAGCGCGCCAAGTCGGCCAGGGTTTTGATGTCATCCGGATGCACGCCCGCTTCGTCGAACTTGCGTCGGTACACCGGCGAATTTTCATACGCGTGGGCAAGCGACCACTTGAGGCGTTCGAGTTGCAGCGCCATTAGTTCGTCGCGGCTGGCCGTCTCGATCGGGTCCAGCGGAAGCGCGGTGTTCATCGAATGTCTCCTTTCTTGATCGTCAGTCAATGGCCCGAATCGAGTTCGTCTGGGCGCTGTATTTTGTAGAGTGAATCAGGATCAGGATTCCACGGGCACCAGGGTGCCCTTTATCTGCGATGACTTGCCGCGGAACATGGCGACCGTTTCGCCTTCACGGTTCGTGACGCGAATGTCGTAGATCCCGGTTCGCCCGGTCAGCGATTGTTCGACCGCTTCTGCCGACAAGCGGTCGCCGCCCTTCACTGCACGCAGAAATTCGATCGAACAGCCTGCCGCGACCGTATTGATGTTGTACGAGTTGCAGGCAAACGCAAACGTGGAGTCGGCAAGCGTGAAAATGAGTCCGCCGTGGCAGATGCCATGACCGTTCAGGAAGTCATCACGGACGTTCATCTGCATGCGCGCGTACCCCGGGCGAACTTCCTTGAGTTCGAGGCCGAGTGCGCGGCTGCATGCATCGGCTTCGTACATGGCTTGCGCGGTCGCGTTGGCGAGTTCTTCAGGCGTCATTGCTGCGTTCTCCCGGAGTTTTCTGTTTGCGTTTCAAAGGCCGTCGAAGCGGGGAGCACGTTTTTCCTTGAAGGCGGCGACACCCTCGGCATAGTCGTGCGAGTCACCCAGTTCGCGTTGAACGTCGCGCTCCAGATCGAGCTGCTGATCGAGCGTGTTGTTCGCGGCGGCGCGGATCGAGTGCTTGATCGCAGCGATGGCCTTGGCGGGTTGTTGCGCAAGTTGCGTAGCAAGCTTCAGCGTCGCGCTCTGCAATTGCTCGTCGTCGACCACTTTCCATACCAATCCCCACGCTTCAGCTTGTTCGGCACCCAACTTGTCGCCAGTCAACGCAAGGCCCAGCGCCCGTGCTTCACCAACGCGCCGTGGCAAAAGCCACGTGCCGCCGGAATCCGGCACCAGTCCGATCTTCACAAAAGCCTGGACGAAACTCGCTGAACGCGCCGCTACGATCAGGTCGCACGCCATGGCGAGATTCGCTCCCGCACCGGCCGCTATACCGTTGACGGCGGCAATCACGGGCAGCGGCGACGCCTGCAGGCGACGCACGAGCGGATTGAAGTAACGCTCGATCAGCGCTCCCAGGTTGGTCATCGCTCCAGGCGTGAAATCAAGATCCGCGAGATCCTGGCCCGCGCAAAAACCGCGGCCTGCGCCCATGATCACCAATGCTCGGGCGTTACTTCCTTCTACCTGATCGAGCGCTTTGCTCAGTTCTTCATGCATCGTCCGTGTGAAGCTGTTCAGCTTGTCGGGACGGTTCAGCGTCAACGTAGCGACGTGCGTGCTGGCGTCGATATGAATAACGATTGAATTGCCGTTGTCGGACATGGTGTCTCCTTGCTCGCTACGTTGTGCAAATACGCATGCCTTCGATACTAGCCGCGCCTGCCGCCGCTTTCCATTCGGCCAGATGGCCTAAGTCTCCGGGCGACGTTGCGCTCTGGGCACCTATGCCGTTTGGCCAGCTGTTGCGGGCGCGGTCTTCGGTGCAACATGCACCCTGCTTTGGACCACGCGGAAGCGGTTCGCCACGTACGCTGCATCGGACAACGCGGAGTTCGCTGCGGGATTAGCGCCGGTGCCGTGGAAGTCCGAATACGCCGCCGTCTGGTTGACGAACACGCCACCCGTCAAGTTGATCGAGAGCGCGACGCCGCCGCGAATCGCTGCATCGTAGGCTGCTTCGATTACTGCATCGTCGGTGCTGTACACGGAGAGCGTGAGCGCGCCGTGTTCGGCGGCAATCGATCCTGCCAGATCGAGTGACTGTGCCGTCGAGTCCGTAGCAATGACAAACGAGATTGGGCCAAACCATTCCTGCGTGAATTTTGCTGCGTCGGCGCGAACGTCCATTTTCAACATGAGGGGAGTCCGTACGTGAGCATCAGGGAACGCGGGATGAGCAAGCGATTGACTATCCGTCAGCACTTCACCGAGTTGCAGGGCGTCGGCAATGCGAGCCATTACGCCATCATTCTGAATGGCGCCTGTCAATTCGACGGCGCGGGCTGGATCGGAGACCAGCTTTTCGACGGCAGCCGCGAGCGTCTTCGCGACGTCGTCGAAGCTCATGTGGCCTTCGGCTGTGTGGATGCCGTCGCGTGGCACATAGATGTTTTGCGGCGCCGTGCACATTTGCCCGGAGTACAACGTCAAGGAAAATGCGATATTTCCGGCAACAGCTTTGAGGTTATCGACGGAATCAATCACGATCTGATTGACGCCGGCCTTCTCCGTATAAACCTGCGCCTGATGCGCATTGCGCTCGAGCCAGTTGCCGTTTTGCGTGCTGCCGGTGAAATCGATCAGCTTGACTTCGGGGCGCAGCGCAAGATCTTGAACGAGGGCGCCGTCATTGGCTTCGGTCGCAAGCAGCGTGACCACGCTCGGATCGAATCCGGCTTCACGCAGAACGTCGCGAGCGATGCGCACGGTAATAGCCAGCGGCAAGATCGCGCCCGGATGCGGTTTGACGATGACCGTGTTACCCGTAGCCAGATCGGCGAACATACCCGGATAGCCATTCCACGTCGGGAATGTGCAGCAACCGAGGACGACACCTGTGCCGCGTGGCACGACGGTGAAACGCTTGTGCATCGCGAGCGGAGGATTTTTGCCTTGGGGCTTTTCCCAATAAGCGTCGGCGGGAATTCGGCGAAGCTCATCCCATGCGTAGGCCACCGCTTCGAGCGCGCGATCCTGCGCATGCGGGCCGCCTGCCTGGAAGGCCATCATGAAGGCTTGTCCGGTCGTGTGCATGACGCTATAGCCGATCTCGAAGCTCGCCTTGTTCAGTCGGGTCAATATTTCGAGACTTACGCCCACCCACGCGTCAGGACCTGCCGCACGCCACTGACTTTGAGCCGCGACGGATGCGGCCAGCAGCGTGTCGACGCTCACCTTGGGATAACGAATCCCAAGCGCGATTCCAAAGGGAGAACGTTCATTGCCAACCGTTTCGCCGCTGGTCGGCTGGTCCAGATCGAATGTCCGGTTCAGGTGTGCTTTGAAGGCGGCCTCGCCGTCCGGATTTGCTGTTTCGCCGTACACTTTGGGACTTGGCATTTCGGGAAACGGTGTCCAGTAGGCACGGGTTGCAATGGCGGCAAGCGCTTGATTGAGCGTTGCTTCGTGCTTCGTGAATAGTGGATGTGTCATGGGCGGCAAGGGAAAAGTGACGATGATGGACCCTCGGTCAATTAATTGACCGACCGGTTGGTTTGCGAATGTTAGCATTTCGAGATGCGTGCGCGAAGCGTTTTTCGCGCGAGTTCACATAGGAGGAATGGATGGCTTACGAGAATCTATTGACTGAAGTCCGCGGACGAGTCGGCTTGATCACGCTGAACCGGCCTAAGGCGCTGAACGCGCTAAACGATGCCCTGATGGATGAGCTCGGCATCGTGCTGAAGCAATTCGATGCCGACGAGAACATCGGCGCGATCGTGCTGACCGGCAGCGAAAAGGCGTTCGCAGCGGGAGCGGATATCGGGATGATGGCCGGCTATTCCTATATGGACACGTTCAAGGGCGACTACATCACGCGCAATTGGGAAACGGTGCGCACTATTCGCAAGCCAATCATTGCCGCTGTGTCAGGCTTCGCGCTGGGTGGGGGATGTGAGCTAGCCATGATGTGCGACATCATCATTGCCGCGGATACCGCCAAGTTCGGTCAACCTGAGATCAAGCTTGGCGTGATTCCAGGCGCCGGCGGCACGCAGCGTCTGCCGCGTGCAGTGTCGAAAGCGAAGGCAATGGACATGTGCCTGACCGCGCGCATGATGGGCGCCGAGGAGGCGGAGCGCGCAGGGTTGGTATCCCGCGTTGTTCCGGCGGCAAGCTTATTAGATGAAGCAATGGAAGCTGCATCGACAATCGCGAGCTTCTCACTGCCAGCGGTAATGATGGCAAAAGAGTCTGTTAATCGCGCATACGAATCGACGTTGGCAGAAGGAGTTCACTTCGAGCGGCGCATGTTTCATTCGCTCTTCGCTACTGAAGATCAGAAGGAAGGAATGGCCGCGTTTGTCGAAAAGCGCAAACCGGTTTTTAA
>NZ_CAXUPU020000049.1:0-51077 GCF_964252755.1 Caballeronia sp. LjRoot29
AAAAGCAGCAACCCGGCAATGAACCAGACCGCTAGCGCAGATCCCGTGCAACCCGGCATTGAATCCGACCGCTAACGCAAGAACCTGACCCCAACCCCGAATCCCGCCCACAACCTCAGAACCGCGCCCCCATCCACCCCTGAGTGCGAACGAAAAACCCGTTTCATGTACGCACCCTCCGCCGATTATCGATCCACATGCGAGCCCAGCGAGCAGCATAAGCAATGGCGAGATCGGATTCGAAGAAATAGTCGAGGGCATCGAACACATAAGCCCGCTTCTGCAGCGACGCTTCATCCTGAATCACGAGATTGGCGGCGAACAATCCGCTTGGCAGCGCTTGTGCCGCGGGAGCGACTTCATAACCCTTGTAATGCATGCTTGTTTTACCTCCGGTGCACAATGCAGTGACTTGCATATGCACCAGATTAACCAGCCTCGTAAAACAAGTGAAACAAGCATTTGGCAAAAGCAAACCCATCGACGCCAGGGATTAGAAAGAAGAAAACGCTGCGAAGCATGTGCTCATGAGGACACGCTTTCAGTCAAGCAGCCGCGTCTTGCGGCACGCTGAAGTCCGACAGTATTTCATCGCGCAAACGCACGAACGCGGCGTCGCTACGATTGCGCGGCCGTTGCAGGTCCACCTTCACCACCTTGCCAATCCGCCCCGGCCGCGCCTGCATGACCACCACGCGGTCCGCGAGGAACACGGCTTCATCAACGTCGTGGGTGACCAGGATCATCGTGATCCGCTCGTGCTCCCAGATGCGTCGTAACTCGTTTTGCAGACGGCTGCGCGTGAGCGCGTCAAGTGCGCCGAACGGTTCGTCGAGCAGCAGCAACTTCGGCCGGTTCACAAGTCCGCGCGCAATAGCCACGCGTTGCGCCATGCCGCCCGAAAGCTGATGCGGATGATGCTTTTCATAGCCCTTTAACCCCACCAGCGCAATATGCTCGGCAACCGCACGTCGATTCTCTTCCTTGCTACGCCCCGAGTTCTTCAACGCCACCGCAATGTTCTGCTCCACGTTGAGCCACGGAAAAAGCCGGTGATCCTGAAACACGATACCCCGCGCAAGATCAGTCGTGCGGATGCGTTCGCCGCTGAATTCGATGTCGCCATCGAACTGATCGTCGAGCCCGGCAATCAGGCGCAGCAGCGTCGACTTGCCGCATCCACTTGCTCCCACGATAGCCACGAACTCGCCGCTTTTAACCTGCAGGTCGATGCGATCGAGTACAGGCACTGAGTGGTCATCGCCGGCAAAACGCTTCGTGACGTGATGCAGGTTCAGCTCGCTTGTCTGGGTAACGGAAACAGTCGCCATGATGTTATGGACTCTTTATGAAAGATGGAAAATTCTCGATCAAGCGGCCGGATCGCGGAACCAGCGTTGCTGGATGGCACGGGCTAGCGCATTCAATGCCCACCCGGTAATGCCGATCACGATCACGCCAAACACCACGAGGTCCATGCGGAACTGTTCGCTGCCATCGACCAGCGTGTTGCCGATGCCGCTCCCCGCGACCAGCAGATACTCCGCACCGAGCGTCGCAAGCCACGAATAAATCAACGCAAGATAAATGCCTGTGAAGATGGACGGCAACGCAGCGGGAAGCACAACATATCTGACCGTTTGCAACTTGCTGTAGCGAAACACGCGGGCAACATCGAGCAGTTCAGGTGAGACCGCCCGGATACCATCGCTGGTATGCGCAACCACGGGCACGAGCGCAGCAAGCCAAAGGAAGACGACCTTCGCGACATCGCCGAGACCGAACCATACCGAGATCAACGGTATCCATGCAAACAAGGAGACTTGCTTGAACGCATTGAAGCTGGGTCCGATCAGCCGGTTCGCGAAGGGTGAGACACCAAGCAGCGAACCCAGCAAGAGCCCAAGGCTTGCGCCAAGGGTGAAGCCTGTCAGCTCGCGGGCAAGCGATGCGGAGAGCGCGCGCCACAGCGCACCAGTTCTCGCTTGATCGATAGCCGTGTGCAACACCTGAGCGGGCGAAGTCATCATGCCGTGCCCGGCGACTACGTGACGTGAGACGAACCACCACGCGAAGAGGGCGGCAACCGGGATGACCCAGGCGCGCCAGCGTCCGTCTTTGCCCGGTTCATCCGGCGCTGCAATAGCCCCGGAGCCGGTTTCAAGTTCAAGAGACGGCGTGGACATGTCGATACTCCTTCAGGCGAGCCGCGTGGGCGATAACTTGTGTTCGAGAAGAGTCAGCAAGCGATCAGCGGCATACCCAATTGCTCCCACGATCAGCACCGACGCCAGCACCAGGTCAAGCTGGAACAGCTGCCGTCCATACACGATCAGATAACCGAGCCCTTCCGATGATGCCACCAGTTCGACCACGACCAGCGTAAGCCATGCCTTTGTAAAGGCGAGGCGAATACCCGTTCCGATGACCGGCACGGCCGAGGGCAGGATCACGCTGAAGATGGTCTGTCGGCGTGAGTATCGAAAGACTCGGGCAACGTCGAGATAGGCGGCCGGGGTCCGGCGAAATCCCTGCAGCGTGCTCAAGGTGACGGGCACGAGCGCGGCATGCCCGATCAGCAAATACTTCAACGGCTCGCCTATTCCAACCACGATCATGAGAAACGGCAGCCAGCCCAGCACCGGCACCTGCACGACAGCATTGAAGCTGGGAAGGATGTAAGCCTCGGCTGTGCGCGACAGTCCCAGCCACGCGCCGAGCAGCAAGCCGAGCACGACGCCACCTGTGAAGCCCACCGCGATCCGCGACAGGCTCGCGCCAATGTGCATCCACAGTTCGCCACTGCTGGCGAGGCCGGCGAGGGTTTCGAAGACGAGCGTAGGCGACGGCAGAATCTGCGGCGAGATCCAGCCGTAGTGTGAACCGAGGACCCACAATACAGCCAACGCCACGGGCACGAGCCACGGCAACGCGCTCCAGCCAAGCGATCGCACGACGCTCGCGGTGTGACCGTGGTTGCCATCGAGCGAAACCCGTTGGCCTGGATTCAGAGTGCGAGCGATGCTGTTCGCCATGACCGGATTCTCCAGAAAAATTCAAGCGTTCACGATGCCAGCGGCTTGCCGGAGGGATCGAAACGGGGCCAGTAGTTGTCGAGTTTCAGCGTCTTCAAGGCCTGATCGAGATACTTCGGTTCGAACCAGCCATTCACGCTCACGGGCTGACGGATCAGGTTCAGGCGCAGCGCGTCGTCGGCCACGGCCTGATAGCGCGCCACAATAAACGGATCGATCAACGGCGAGGTGCGGTCCTTGAGCGTCTGGTTTGCATACTCGGATTGCCACGATTCCACCGGCACGCCGCTCTTCGCCCACAGCGTGAAGAGCGCATCGCGATTGGCTTCGTCCGATGACCACTGAGCCGCTTGTACGACCGACGTCACGACTTTCTGCACGATGTCGGGATGGTCATGCTCGAAGTCGTCGAGAACCAGCAGATGCGATTGACGCGTGAACTGCAGGCCGCCGTCGCGCGACGCGTAGATGATCTTCGCGAGACCTTGCCGTTGCAGTTTGAAGAGCTTGAAGTCGAGGAAAACCGCATCCACGCCCTTCGATGCAAGCGCGGCTTGCGAGGCAGCTTCGTCGAGATTGATCACGCGCAGATCGCGTTCGGAAAGGCCATTCGCTTTCAGGACGTTATCGACTACGAGTTGCAGGTTGGTGCCGCGAAAGATGGCGACGCGCTTGCCCTTGAGATCCTTGATGCCCTTGATGTCGGAGTCGGGCGGCACGGCGAGATAGACGCCGGTGCGCACGCCCGATTCGACCAGCAATTTCGTTTTGAGGCCGTTTGCTCGGCCGAGTACGGCGGGGAGATCGCCCTGATAGGCGAAGTCGATCTGATGATTCGCCAGCGCTTCGTTGACGGCGGGCCCGGCGCCTTTGAAGAACAGCCATTCAACCTTGACGCCATCAGGTTTGAGCGCATCTTCCGTGCGGTGCTGCAATTGGGCCGTCGCTGCCGGCGAGCCCCCGAACACGGGTGGATCGCCGTAACCTTGCGTCGCCACGCCGATGCGGACAACAGCAGGCGCGGCGGCCAGGGCACTCGTGGCGGCAACCATGCCCAGCGTGACAATGAGGGAATGCAGAAGAGAACGTGGGGTCATCGAATTTGCGGGGGAAGGGGTGAGAACGGCAGCGCAGCGTGGCCGCGTTGCCGAAGGTCGAATGTCGAATGCAGGATCAGTTCAGCGCAGGCGCACCACGCAACACGCGGCTGCGGCGGCCGTCGATACCCACGGGCACATCACCATGCACCGTTGCGCGCCGGACGACGCGCCGCGCGCTCTCGTCGTAATCCGCTACGGCGTAGTGCTGAGTTGCCCGGTTGTCCCAGATCGCTACGTCACCCTGCGTCCAGCGCCAGCGCACTGTGTTTTCGAGGCGCGTCACGTGGTCGTGGAAAAGCTCTTTCAGGCGATCGGAATCGCGCTGTGACAAGCCGACGAAGCGCTGTACGAAATGTCCCAGCACGAGGGTCCGTTCGCCCGTTTCCGGATGCACGCGCACGACTGGATGTTCGGTTTCATAGACCGTCGACGTGAACTGTTCGCGATAGGCCAGCTCGGCGTCGGTGGCGGGCGCGCTGCGGGTCGCCGCGTAGTCGTAGGTATTCGTATGAATAGCCCACAGGGAGTCCGCCAAGGCACGCAGCGGGTCCGGCAGACGGTTGTAGGCCTCAGCAGTGTTTGCCCAGACCGTATCGCCGCCAGCGGGCGGAATCACGACGCCTCGCAGGATCGAGATCTTTGGATACGCTTCGACGAAGGTCACGTCCGTGTGCCAGGAGTTGGCGCGCGTGCCGTTCTTCGAATCGAGTTCGAGCAGCCGATTGCTGCCGGCAACCGATGGCACTGTTGGATGTGCGACGGTTTCGCCGAAGCGGGCGGCGAACGCTTCCTGCGCGGCGTCGTCCAGATGCGACTGGCCGCGAAAGAAGATCACCTTATGCCGCAGCAACGTGGCGTTGATTGCTGCGATGGTTGAGTCGGCGAGATCCGGCCCGAGGCGCACGCCCCGGATTTCGGCGCCAATCCGGCCACCCACTGGATGGACGTCGAGGTCCAGCGCGGTTGAGGATTCGACGGCAATGGCAGGCGTGGCGATGAGGGTCATCGGGTGCTCCTTGGGGAATCGTTGTGTATTTGTATGCTTGCGCGCTGGACAGGTGGCAGACACAGCGGCATTAAATTGAAGCATCCGTGCGCGGGCGCGGCAACGAAGCGATTGGACTTTGCTTTACACACCGGACGTGGGTCGTTTATGAAGGACCCTCGACGAAATGCCGTGAAGCGCTGGCTTAATTGGTCTGGAAGTTGTGGGGATGGATCGATACGTTTCTATTCATCATCAGATATGCAAATGAATAAAAGATGGTTTCGGTATGTCCGGGATTGTCCTACCTTGTACTTAGCGGGTAGGCCGTACCGGAAGCGTTCAAGGAGAACTGCGATGTCTGAACCGAAAGCCATTTTTAGGAACTGGGGCAGTGAGGTGCTGCGGCACTGGCGTGAGCGGCGGACGCTTGCTGCGGATCAATCGCACGGGGCGGCGCGGGAGCCTTATGACCTTGAGAGGATAGCGACGTGTGCGTGCAGCGGGTACTTCCATACGGGTTACGCGTTGGATCCGTTTGTTTTTACGCCGGAATTGCCGTTTAGGGATTAGATGGTGGTTTTTGCTCGCAGGGGGAGGTTTGCTGGCGCCGGTGGACCGGGGAGGTTTGCTGGCACGATGGGTCCAGGTTTTGTTATTCGAGTGCCAGGTTTCTGCGTTAGCGGTCGGGGTCAATGCCGGGTTGTTGCTTTCCAGGCTAGTGGTTTACTTAGGCTCGCTAATCTCTTTATCACTATTAGCCACTGCGCGTGGCGGCGCGTCATTTCTTTGTCCAAAGCGACAAAGAAACGAAGCAAAGAAAACGCTTTCACCTCTCTACCCTAAGTGTCCACAGCGTGCAGTTTTGATTCATGGGTGCCCCAAAAGCACGGTGCTCGCAAGAGCGGAGGATGTTTGAACCCCTCTTTCTCGCGAATCCTGACAGTAAAACGCTTCGCCCCGTACGCTCTCGGGCAAGCACCCGTGTTCCACGAACCCGCACGGCCTCACGCACTCTTATGGGTGCGGTTCTTCGCGGGTTAGCTGCTCCGGTTTGCGCTGTCATTTTCGGGGGTTGGGCCTTACGCATTCTGCAGCCTCGTTTCTTGGCGGGTTATAGAGATAGTTCGGCATGCATACAAATTTGGAGGTCGGTTTTCCGCGGATAGCGCGGGGTGCTCCTTGGGCAGGTTCAGTCGCTAGTGCTTGCCCGAGAGCGTACGGGGCGAAGCGTTTTACTGTCAGGATTCGTGAGAAGGAGGGGTTCAAACATCCTAAGCTCTTGCGAGCGCCGTGCTTTTGGGGTACCAATGAATGAAAACCGCACGCTGTGGACACTTAATTTTTAGAGAGGTGAAAGCGTTTTCTTTGCTTCGTTTCTTTGTCGCTTTGGACAAAGAAATGACGCGCCGCCACGCGCAGTGGCTAATAGTGATAAAGAAATCAGCTAGCACTAAACCCGCGAAGACCTAGAAAGCAGCAACCCGGCATTGACTCAGACCTGCAACCCAAGAACCAGGCAGCCCGACCGACCCCAGAACCACACCCCGACCAAACCCATCGCGCCAGCAAACCACCCCAGTCCACCGGCGCGAGCAAAACATCACCGTGAAATGGTCCCCGACCCCTGACGCAAATCCAGATCACTCAACGCATCCCGCGCATTAAACGCCAGCGCGAACTGCGCAGCCTGCCGCCCAACCGTCGCCAACTGCTCCGCCACTTTCGGGTCCGAGCAAGAATCCATCGTCTCGAAGCGGGTCTCCAGCGAATTTACAGCAGCCCCGTACGGTGTCGGCCATCCCCGCAACGCATGCACGATCGAACGCAGCGACGTGAGCACGGCACCACCGCCTTGCCATCCATAAGCCGTCACCACGCAACCCACAGCGCGGCCGTCGAGGTACGGACGCTTATCGTCGCGAAGCTCCTCAAGCGTATCAAGCGCATTCTTGACTAGCCCCGACACCCCGCCGTGATACCCCGGCGTTGCAATAATCACTGCATCCGCTTCGCGCACCGCCTCGATCAGTTCGAGCTGTTCCGCCGTGCGTTCGCCATGTTCCGGCGCATAGTGCGGCAGCGAGTGCAGGAACGTTCCGCCAAACAGGCGCGTGCGCGCACCATCGGCTTCAGCACCTTTCAGCGCGATGCGAAGGGCGCGTTCAGTCGACGAAGCCGCGCGGGTCGTGCCGCCAATGCCGACCACGAGCGGCCGGCGAAATTCAAAGCTCTTCAACGAAATACTCCCAGGAGTGCAGCGGGGCCGCATTTGGCCCACAGTTCGTACGCAAGAACGCCGCAGCGTATTTGGTGACGCGATCACACAATCGCCACGCATGGATCATGCCGCCATCTTATCCACCGATTTTGCGCGATGGAACCGAGCTTTGCTTGAATCGATATGAGCATTCCATATTTCGACCCCATCCAATGCCCACGCCGGCCCCGCCCCGTAACCTACATACGGATAAGTAATTAGCCTTGCGCAATAGATTATTAAGCCGCGACGCGGGTTACGTTAAACTTTCGCCTCTCGCGAACCAGGGATGAACGGCGGTCGGCTGCCCGAGCACACTCGCTCAACGGGAAGTCCGCCGCTTTTTTTGTTTACATGATCGAAATACGCAATCTGTCGCAACGCTTCGCAGGCCCAAAAGGCTGGATCGAAGCGCTGCATAACGTCAATTTGACGATTCCGCCCGGCGAAGTATTCGGCATCATCGGCCGTAGCGGCGCCGGTAAAAGTACGCTGGTCCGCACCATCAACCTGCTGACGCGGCCAAGCGAAGGCAGCGTGATCGTGGACGGCCGCGACCTTACCACGCTGCCCGCCGCGCAATTGCGCACGGCACGCCGTGACATCGGCATGATCTTCCAGCACTTCAATTTGCTGTCGTCGCGCACGGTGTTCGACAACGTCGCGCTGCCGCTCGAACTTGCCGGCATGAAGCGCAGCGAGATCGAATCCACCGTGTTGCCGCTGCTGGAACTCGTCGGGCTGACCACGCAAAAAGATCGTTATCCTGCCCAGATCAGCGGTGGCCAGAAGCAACGCGTCGGGATCGCCCGGGCGCTCGCCAGCAAGCCCAAAGTGCTGCTCTCCGACGAAGCCACGTCCGCGCTCGATCCCGAAACCACACGCTCCATTCTTGATCTGCTGCGCAAGATCAACAAGGAACTCGGCCTGACGATCGTGCTGATCACGCACCAGATGGACGTGATCAAACAGGTCTGCGATCGCGTGGCGGTGCTCGATGCCGGCCGCGTGGTCGAGGAAGGCAATGTCGTCGATGTCTTCATGCAGCCGCATCACGAAGTCACGCGCGCGTTGATCGGCGATGTGATCGCGCATGAATTGCCGCCAGCGCTGAAGCTGCGCGTGGCCGAGCGGTTGAAAACCGGCAGCGGTCATTTGTTGCGGCTCGCGTTCACCGGCTCCGGCGTCGACCAGCCGATTCTTTCCGAAACAATCCGCCGCTTCGAACTGGATTTCAACATCCTCCACGGCCAGATCGACGAGATCCAGGGTCAGGCATTCGGCTCGCTGGCGGTGCTCGCGGCCGGAAAGCCGGCGAACGTGGCCGAGGCCATTGCGTATCTGCGTGAACAAGGTGTGGTGGTAGAGGAGATGTCCCATGTTGAGTGAAATGTTCGATATGTTCGTCCAGTCGTTCTGGGAAACGCTCGTGATGGTGGGCATTTCCGGACTGGTCGGCGCGGCTTTGGGGCTGCCGCTCGGCGTGCTGCTTTATCTCACCGACCGCGATGGCGTATTGCGTAATCTCGCGGTGAACCGGGTCATGGGCGGCGTCGTGAATGCAGTGCGCTCGACACCGTTTATCATTCTGCTCGTCGCGGTAATCCCGTTCACGCGGCTGGTGGTGGGCTCGTCGATCGGGACCATGGCGGCAGTCGTACCGCTGACGATTGCAGCTGCACCGTTCATCGCGCGATTGGTGGAAACCGCGTTGCGCGAAGTCGATCGCGGCCTGATTGAAGCAGCGCAAGCGATGGGCGCAACCACTAGCCAGATCGTCTTCAAGGTGTTGTTGCCTGAGTCCCTGCCGGGCGTGGTTGCCGGTTTGACGATTACGTTTGTATCGCTGGTCGGGTATTCGGCCATGGCCGGTGCGATCGGCGGCGGCGGTCTGGGCGACCTGGGCATTCGCTACGGGTATCAACGATTCTTGCCGGAAGTGATGCTGACCGTGGTGGTGATCCTGATCGTCTTCGTGCAACTCGTGCAGTCGTTCGGCGACTGGCTCGTGCGCCGTCTCAGCCACAAATAAGTCTCTATATAAAGCTCAAAGGGTAGTCCATGCAACGTCGATTCATTCTCAAGCTGGCCGCTGTTTTCAGCGCAACGGCATTGCTCGCTAACGTCGCGCAAGCCGACGAAACCATCAAGGTCGGCGTGACCGGCGGTCCGCACGCGCAGGTAATGGAAGTGGTAAAGCAGGTGGCCGCGAAGAATGGCCTGAACATCAAGATTGTCGAATTCGCCGATTATGTCCAGCCGAATGCGGCGTTGGCATCGGGTGATCTCGATGCCAACAGCTACCAGCACGCGCCGTATCTCGATGCACAGGTGAAGGACCGCGGCTACAAGCTGATCAAGATCGCCGATACCGTCACGTTCCCCATGGGCATCTATTCGAAGAAGTTCAAGACGCTGGCAGAGTTGCCGGTGGGCGCGCGCATCGCCGTGCCGAACGATCCGACCAACGGTGGGCGCGCGTTGTTGCTGCTGCAAAAGAACGGCTTGCTGAAGTTGCGCGCGGATGCGGGCTTGAAAGCGACGCCGCTTGATATCGTCGATAACCCGCGAAAGCTGAAGATCGTCGAACTGGATGCTGCCCAAATTCCGCGTTCGCTCGCCGACGTCGACGCCGCCGCGATCAACACGAACTTCGCGATGGAAGCCGGGTTGAAGCCGAAGCAGGACGCGATCGCGATTGAAGATCCGAACGGCCCGTACTCGAACATCATCGCGATTCGTGCGGTCGACAAGGACAAGCCGTGGGTGGCAAAACTCGTGGCCGCCTATCACTCGCCGGAAGTGAAGCAGTTCATTGAAGCGAAGTATGCGGGTGCGGTGATCGCGGCCTGGTAAGTCCGGGCTCAGGCAAGACGCCGTAACAAAATCATGCGCGCTCTCTCCCTTACGGGTTGGAGCGCGCAGTCGTTTTAGCACGGCCAAAATCACGCCCATTCAGCCCGCCAAGGGTAAACGCCGATATTTTTCCACCCTGGCAGAAAGCAGGCAGAAGGCTTTGCCTTCTTATACTGGCGGCACATTAGAACAAGATGCCGGATTGCCACGGATAGAAGGAGACGTTTTTCGATGCAGTTTTCCCACCGCTTTTTCACGCTCGCTTGCACCCTGGCCGCGCTTTTGTGCGGTACGCCCGCTCATGCGGAAAAGCTGACGCTGATGGCGGGAGGCACCTCCAAGATCGTCTATCTGCCTTTGATCCTTGCGTCACAACTCGGCTATTTCAAGGACGAAGGGCTCGAATTCGAGATCCTGTCGCAACCGGCCGGCGTCGATACCGCGACGGAACTCCTCGCCGGCGCGATCCAGGGTGCGGTCGGTTTCTACGATCACACGATCGACTTGCAGAGCCGCGGCAAGGACGTTGAAGCGCTCATGGTGTTCAGCAAAAGCGCGGGGCTGGTCGAGCTGGTATCGAAGAGATCCGCGGCAGGTTTCAACACCATGGCCGACGCGAAAGGCAAGACGCTGGGCGTGACGGGACTGGGTTCATCGACGAACTTCCTGACGCATTATCTTGCTGCCCGCGCCGGGTTGACGCCGAAGGAATACTCGGTGTTGCCGGTGGGTTCTGACGACAGTTTTATCGCGGCGTTGAATCAGGGCGGTATCGATGCCGGCATGATCGAGGAGCCGGTCGCCAGCCGGCTGCTCGCCAGCGGCGACGCGAAGGTGCTGGTGGACATGCGCAGCGCCGCGGGCACGGTGGCGGCGCTGGGCGGCCCGTATGCCGGCCCGTGTTTCTACGCTCAGCGGAGCTGGGTCAACTCGCACCCCGATGAAGCGCAGAAGCTCGTACGCGCCATGGTGCGCTCGCTCGCGTTCATTGCGAGCCATAGCGCCGAAGAGATAACGGCCAGGGTGCCAAGCGAT
This sequence comes from Caballeronia sp. LjRoot29, assembly GCF_964252755.1. Classification (NCBI taxonomy): domain Bacteria; kingdom Pseudomonadati; phylum Pseudomonadota; class Betaproteobacteria; order Burkholderiales; family Burkholderiaceae; genus Caballeronia; species Caballeronia sp. LjRoot29. The sequence goes on from NZ_CAXUPU020000049.1 coordinate 11,272, forward strand.
TTTTACGGACCGGGACAGGGCAAGGCGCTGTATATCAGCGCGCTCAGGTCCTCCATGCCCATGTTTACGAAGGACGGCCGGATGCCGGACGGAACGCCCGCAGCCGTGCTGAAGGTGCTCACGCTCGCCAACTCGTCGATCGATCCGCGTCATATCGATCTGTCGAGGACCTACACGAACGAGTTCGTGGACCATGTGCAGCTCGGCGCGAAGTAGCAACGAAACAATAACGAAGGCAACAACGTGGAACCGGCAACCCATTTCCCCCTATTCGAAGCGATGCAATGAAAGCGATACGCATAGAACAGTATGGCGGACCCGAAGTGCTGATTCGTCAGGATATCGAAGTTCCTCAGCCGGGGCCGGGAGAAGTGCTGGTCAAGGTAAGATGCGCCGGTGTCAACTTCATGGATATCCATACACGCCAGGGTAAATACAAAGCGTCGCGCACGTACCCCGTGAGCATTCCCTGCACGCTTGGCATGGAAGGTTCCGGCGATGTAGTTAAAACCGGGGCGGGCGTGACGTCGTTCGAATTGGGAGAGCGGGTTGCGTGGTGCATATCGTGGGGCGCTTATGCGGATTACGCGGTCGTGCCGGCCGCGAAGCTCGCGCGAATCCCCGACGCAATTCCGTACGACCTCGCCGCTGCCGCGATCTTCCAGGGATCGACTGCGCATTACCTGATCGACGATGTCGGCCATGTCAGCGCGGGCACCACGTGCCTGATCCATGCGGCGTCTGGCGGTATCGGTCAGTTGCTGGTGCAGCTTGCCAAGCGTCGCGGCGCGACGGTGTTTGCCACCACCAGCAGCGAGCAGAAAGCGGACATTGCCCGCAAGCTCGGTGCGGATCGCGTGATGCTTTACGACGATGGACACTTTGCTGACCTTGTGCGCGAAGCGACTGGCGGCCGGGGCGCGGATGTGGTCTACGACGCGGTCGGCCGCACGACGCTGCGCGACAGTTTCCGCGCTACGCGCGTGCGCGGACTAGTCGTGAACTATGGCTCGGTGTCGGGTTCATTGAACGACCTAGATCCCATTGAACTGGGTGAAAGCGGATCGTTGTTCCTGACGCGTCCGAGGCTGGCCGATCATCTGGCCGACGCGGAAACGGTCCAGCGCCGCGCCGACGATGTCTTTGCGGCGTTAGCCGACGGCTCGCTGAACATTGCCATCAGTGCCCGCTATACGCTCGATAACGTTGAAGAGGCGCATGCCGAACTTGAGGAGCGCCGCCAGTTGGGCAAGTCGGTTTTGATGATTGGATAAGTACCATCAATGCGTCCGTCGCAGCCGCGCCGGTCGTTGTTAATTGTTGTTGAATGCAGTGACTGTTGTCGTTATTTTTGCGCCGGCACACCGCATCCTTTGAGAAGGTCAAGTTCATGTCCTCACACGCTATGTCTCCAACCGATTCGAAATTCAAGTCGGTATTTCGGGTTGTCAGCGGCAATTTCCTCGAAATGTACGACTTCATGGTCTACGGCTATTACGCCTCGGCCATCGCCAAGACCTACTTCCCGAGCGGTAACGAATTCGCGTCGCTGATGCTTGCGCTGTCCGTGTTTGGCGCCGGATTTTTGATGCGTCCGATTGGTGCCATCGTGCTCGGTGCTTATATCGATCATCACGGACGACGCAAGGGTTTGATCCTCACGCTCGCGATGATGGCCGCTGGCACTTTGCTCGTCGCGGTGATTCCGGGGTACGCGACCATTGGCGTGTTGGCGCCGATCATCGTGTTGCTCGGACGTCTGCTGCAAGGCTTCTCGGCCGGCGTGGAACTCGGGGGCGTGTCGGTGTATCTCTCCGAGATCGCGACCAAGGGCAACAAGGGCTTTTATTGCTCATGGCAGTCCGGTAGCCAGCAAGTGGCCGTCGTGTTCGCTGCGTTGATCGGCGTGAGCATGAGCAAGATTTTGCCGCCTGACCAGATGACGTCGTGGGGATGGCGCGTGCCGTTCATCATTGGCTGCCTGATCGTGCCGTTCCTGTTCATCATTCGCCGTTCGCTGCAGGAAACCGATGAATTCCTCGCGCGCAAACACCACCCGAAGATGGCTGAGATCATGAAGTCGATGGTCTCGCACTGGGGCATCGTGCTTGCCGGCATGGGCATGGTCATCATGACGACCGTGTCGTTCTACATGATCACGGCTTACACGCCGACCTTCGGTAAAGAGGTGCTCAAGCTTTCGTCGATTGATGCGCTTGTGGTGACCGTGTTCGTCGGCTTGTCGAACCTCGTTTGGCTGCCGCTCTCGGGTGCATTGTCTGACCGCGTCGGCCGCCGCCCGGTGCTGCTGTTCTTCACGGTACTGACCATCCTCACGTCGTATCCGGCCGTGCAGTGGCTGGTTGCCGATCCGTCGTTCCTGCGCTTGCTGGGCGTCGAATTGTGGCTCTCGTTCCTGTACGGCAGCTACAACGGCGCAATGGTCGTGGCGCTTACCGAAGTCATGCCCGTCGAAGTTCGCACGACCGGCTTCTCGCTGGCCTATAGCCTGGCGACGACCATCGGCGGATTCACGCCTGCCATCTCCACGTACCTGATTCACGTGACCGGCAACAAGGCGGCGCCGGGTGCATGGATGGCCGTTGCCGCGGTCTGCGGGTTGATCGCGACGCTGGTTTTGTATCGATCGACGGAAGCGCGCGGCCAGTACAAGACCGCGTGACGGGCAGCGCTCAACACCACCGCGCGCATGGCCACGCCCGAGCGATATACACTTCGCCTGAGGGCCGCGGCGCGGCGCGGCGTGAAACGGTTTACGCCATGCGCATGCCGGGCTGACGGCCAATGCCCATGCATAACGCGGTGAATGTGATGAAGCTACTGCTGGTCGAGGACAATGAGGAACTGGCTCATTGGCTCGCTAAGATCCTGGAAGATGATGGTTTTGTGCTCGATCGCGTCAGTGACGGCGACGCGGCCGACCGGTTCCTGCGCACCACGCGCTATGACGTCGTGCTGCTCGATCTCAACTTGCCGAATTTATCCGGCAAGGGCGTGCTGCGGCGGTTGAGAGAACGCGGCGACGACACCCCGGTATTGATCCTGACCGCAAGCGGCTCAGTAGATGAAAAGGTGATTTGCCTGAGCGCCGGCGCGGACGATTACGTCGTCAAGCCGTTCGATGCACGCGAGCTGGTCGCGCGGGTCAAGGTGCTGGTGCGGCGTCAACTGCCTTCGCGCTCGAACAGTATGCGCTGCGGCGACCTTTCCTACGATATCGACCGGCGGCAGTTCTCAGTAGCGGGCGACGTTTTAAGCCTGACACCACGAGAGCACGCCGTGCTCGAGACCTTGATCCTCAAGGCCAAGAAGACGGTTTCCAAACCGATGCTTGCCGATTCGCTCGGCAGCTCGACCACCCACACGAGCGAAGACGCCATCGAGATTTACGTCTCGCGGCTGCGCAAGAAGCTCGAGAAAAGCACCGCCACCATCATCACGCTCCGGGGTTTGGGTTATCTGTTGCAAGCCAGCAGCGATGACGAATAGCCTGCGCCTTCGGCTTCTGCTGTGGTTGCTGTTGCCGCTGACGGTCTATGTGCTTGCCGCGGGTTACATGGCCCGCGAGGGCGCGCAGAAAACCGCGAGCCTGATCCAGGACAATGCGCTGCTTGCGTCCGCCCGCGTGATGGCTGGCGACGTGAAATGGGACGACAGTTTCTTGCATGCCGACATTTCTCCGAGCGCTATCGAGATCCTGAGTTCGCCCTATGGTGACCGGGTATTTTTCCGTATCCGCGCGATTGACGGGCCGGCGATTGCGGGCACATCGGATCTTGAGCAAGTCGAGCCCCCGAGTTCACCTGGCTGGTACGACACCGAGATCGATGGTCAGCCGGTGCGGGCAGTTTCCATCATCCGGCCGATGTACGACTCCGGTGAGAGCAAGCGCATTCTTGTTTCGGTGGGCCGTACGGAACTGGAGCGCGATGCATTGGCGACCGAGTTATGGCGGCCGCAATTGCTGCATTTCGCGGAGATCATTGCGATTGCAATTGTGCTGGTGTGCGTCGGCCTGACGTTTGAGTTGCGGCACCTGATGGCACTGACCAATGACGTTCGCGACCGTGCGCCGAACGAACTCGTGCCGTTGCGCTCGGAGCATCTTCAGAGCGAGTTGCGGCCCATTGTGGATGCGATAAACCAGTGCATTGCCAGGATCGAACGGCAGACTGCCATGCAGCGGCGTTTCATTGCGCATGCTGCGCATCAGTTGCGAACCCCGCTGACGTTGCTCGGTGCGCAACTGCAATATGCGCGGCGCCACGATGATCTCGCCACCGTCAAAGAGACGCTTTTTGCCATGCACAAGAGCAATGGAGCGCTGGTGTCGCTGACGAATCAGTTGCTGTTGCTCGCGCAAGCGGAGACTGCTGACTACAGCCATTTCGAAGGTGAGCGAGTCGATTTGCGCGAGGTGGCAACCACCGTGATTGAAGAGCTGGCGTTGCTGGCGCAGCGTCGTGGAATTGAGTTGGCTGCGCAACTTGCCGACGATGCGATCGTACTAGGAAACGCGCGTTTATTATCGGTGCTGGTTTTTAACCTGGTCGATAACGCCATTCGATACACGCCTGCATCGGGGCACGTTATGTTGTTGATCGAGCGGCGCGAGAAGGCGATTGTGCTCGTTGTCACCGATGATGGTCCCGGCATTTCAGCCGATGTCCGTGATCGTGTGTTCGAGCCGTTCTTCAGGGCTTCGGGGGAAGAGGGTAGCGGGCTGGGTCTTGCAATAGTGCGTGAGATCGTGCGGGCGCACAGGGCAAGCATTAGTCTCGATGATGTCCCGGGCGGGACGGGCCTTGCGGTCGAGGTTCGGTTTTTGATTTAGCGGTTAGTGTTGGGCGTGTCGTTCGCACTTGGGGTTTTTGGGGGGCGGGGCTAGGTTTTGGGGTTGGTCGTTGGGGTCAATGCCCGGGGGTAGGTTCCTGCGTTAGCGGTTCTGGTTCAGTGCCGGGTTGCTGCTTTCCAAGTCTTCGCGGGTTATACGTTAGCTGATTTCTTTATCACTATTAGCCACTGCGCGTGGCGGCGCGTCATTTCTTTGTCCAAAGCGACAAAGAAACGAAGCAAAGAAAACGCTTTTAACAGCACTACCCTAAGTGTCCACAGCGTGCAGTTTCTATTCATTGGTGCCCCAAAAGCACGGTGCTCGCAAGAGCGGAGGATGTGTGAACCCCTCCTTCTCGCGAATCCTGACAGTAAAACGCTTCGCCCCGTACGCTCTCGGGCAAGCACTAGCGACTGAACCTGCCCAAGGAGTACCCCGCGCTATCCGCGGAAAACCAACCTCCAATTTGTATGCATGCCGAACCATCTTTTAAACCACCGAGAAATGGATCTGCAGAATGCATAAGGCCTAACCCGCAAAATAACAATGCAAACTGATAGCTAACCCGCGAAGCCCCACAGCGGCAAATACGCGTGAGGCCGTGCCGGTCCGTGGAACACGGGTGCTTGCCCGAGAGCGTACGGGGCGAAGCGTTTTACTGTCAGGATTCGCGAGAAGGAGGGTTTCACCCATCCTAAGCTCTTGCGAGCACCGTGCTTTTGGGGCACCCATGAAATGGAACTGCACGCTGTGGACACTTAGGGTAGAGCGGTGAAAGCGTTTTCTTTGCTTCGTTTCTTTGTCGCTTTGGACAAAGAAATGACGCGCCGCCACGCGCAGTGGCTAATAGTGATAAAGAAATCAGCTAACGTGAAATGCGCGAAGACTTGGAAAGCAGCAACCCGGCATTGACCCCGACCGCTAACGCAAGAACCTACCAACCCGGGCATTGACCCCGACCACTCCCCCCAGAACCTAACCCCGGGGCATTGACCTCCACCGCCAACCCCGGAACCTAGCCCGCCCGCCCCAAAAACCCTGAGCGCGAACGAAAACCCTTCGTTATGCCTCTTCAGCCCAAGCCATATTCTCCCGCGCCATCAGCGCAGAAGACGCGGCCGGTCCAAACGTACCCGCCGTATAAGTGCGCGGACGATCATTCAGTTTCTTCCAGCCATCAAGAATCGGTTCCACCCAGGCCCAAGCCGCTTCGAGTTCATCACGCCGCATGAAGTGCGTCAACCGACCCCGCATGACATCGATCAAAAGCCGCTCATACGCTTCCGCCCGACGCTCACTAAATGCCTGCTGCAGATCCAGATTCAAGTTCACCGGCAACATATGCATGCCACTACCGGGCTCTTTAGCAAGCATCTGCAACTGAATTGACTCTTCCGGTTGCAACTGGATAACCAGCCGATTGCCATAGTTGCGCGGCCCGCTCGGAATAATCGAGAACGGCAGGTCGGCGAAGTCGATCACGATCTCCGATTGCTTCTTCTGCAAGCGCTTTCCCGTACGCAGGAAGAACGGCACGTTCGCCCAGCGCCAGTTGTTGATATGCGCGCGAATCGCGACAAAAGTCTCGGCCCGGCTATCGGACGGCACGTTGTCCTCTTCCATGTAACCCTTCACCGGCTCGCCATCGATCGCGCCCGGACTGTACTGGCCACGCACGGTATCGCGGGCAATATCGGAGACCGTCATCTTGCGCAGCGAACGCAGCACCTTGAGCTTTTCATCGCGCACGGCATCGGGATCGAGCGATACAGGCGGCTCCATGGCCACAATGCACAGCAGTTGCAGCAAGTGGTTCTGCACCATGTCGCGCAGTGCGCCAGTCTGATCGTAGAAGCCCGCACGACTGCCGACGCCCACGGTTTCCGCCACGGTGATCTGCACGCTCTTGATGTACGGCGCCTGCCACAGCGGACCGAAGATCGCGTTGCCGAATCGCAGGACCATCAGGTTCTGCACCGTTTCCTTGCCGAGATAATGGTCGATGCGATAAATCTGCGCTTCAGCGAAATGACGGCCAACCGATGCATTGATCGCTTGCGCCGACGCAAGGTCATGACCGAGCGGTTTTTCCAGCACGACGCGCGCATTGCCGTCGACGAGTCCGGCAGCCGAGAGGTTGTCGCAGATGGTCGTGAACAGGTCCGGCGCGGTCGCGAGATAAAACACGCGGCACACGTCCTTACGCGCAACTTCCGCGAGCCCCAAATAGTCGTGCGCCTGATCGATGTTGATGCGCACGTAATCGAAGAGCGCCAGGAACGAGTCCCAGGATTGCGGGTCAAGCGCCTTCTCGTCGACAAAGGGTTTCGATTGCTCTTCCACGAATTGCACGTACTGCTCGCGCGACCAGTCGCGTCGGCCGATCGCGATAATGCGCGTTTTCGGCGGCAGGTTGCAGTGCAAATGCGCCATGTAAAGAGCGGGCAAGAGCTTGCGTGCGGACAGGTCGCCGCCGCCGCCGAAGATGATCATGTCGACGGGAAGATCGGACGCGGCTAAGTGGGTTTGATTGGTCATGGTGCGTAGGAAATCGCGAGTGTGCAGTCAGAATTGCGCTCCGCGGAGCGGGCCGTTTACGACGCTAAGTATGTCGTTATACCAGTTACGCTTTAAACGAGCATGGTTCGCACATGACGCGCGGCGCGGCGGTTCACGATCGCCGGACAGGTTGAGAAAAACGTCCGACCGGTCGGGAATTCATGCAACGGCGTGCATGTAAAGGTAGTGTAAGCGTGCGGTTCGCGCCGCGCTGGCGTGATCAGACCGACCGGTGATGCGCAAAATCGATTGCGACAATCCCGGTCTTTTCTTTTTTGACACGACGCTTGGCGACTGCGGCTACCGCGCCTATTTCTTCGCAGATGCGCGCCGTTCCGGCAGCCACCTTGACTGCACCAACTGACATGGTCACGAAGCCGAAGAACTGCCGGTGCCGGCTCCGGTCTTCGCTGTAGATGCCGCCCGCAAGGCGGTCTTCCGGCGAGTAAAAACGTTTGACGTCTTCATTGAAGCGGTGAATGGCCTGCAGGCTGCGACTGCGCCAGTCCGCGCTTTGAAACAGTATCAGGAAGTCATCGCCGCCAATATGGCCGAGAAAATCGCACGCTGGTTCGCAGACCGAGCGTAACGCGGCGGCCGCCGCCTTGAGCACTTCGTCGCCTTGCCAATAACCGTAGCAGTCATTGAATGGCTTGAAGTCGTCGAGGTCGACGTAACACGCAACGAAGTCGAGACCGTTGTCGATCAACCGCTCGACATGCGAATTGATCGGCACGTTGCCGGGAAGAAACGTCAGCGGATTGGCATAACGCGCCGCTTCCAGCCGGATGTCCGTCACGGCGCGCACCAATCGCTCGCCGGTCGCGAGTCCCACGTAGCGGCCTGCGTCGGTGATGATGAGACCATCGGAGAGATAACGCAGGTCGTCGTTGGCAAGCATGTGCGCGACCTGTTCCAGCGTGGCATATCGTTCGACCACCAGCGGCGCCGGATTGGCAAACTGGAGGCAGGGGCGCTTGCCGAAAAGCTCGCGATGATATGGCAGCGCGTACTGGTCCATGAACGCGCGGCGATTGATCAGCGCGACTGGCCGCCCATCGTCGATGATCGCAACCGCGTGCAACTCCGGCGCCACGTTGAACAGGTCGACTACGTGATCGTTGCGTGCGTCCAGCGGCAACGAGGGTGCGAGAATCAGCATCCGGTCGAGTTCGAATCCGTTCGCGCCGGACTCACGATGCGTGTGCGTATGCGAGGGGTAGACGGTGATCCGCGACGACCGCAACAAGTGCTGGATAGGCGCGGGCAACGCACGGCTTGGCAGTGCCGCCGGGCGCCCCAGCAAGAATCCTTGCCCATACGTAATGCCCAGGTCGCGGACGATTCCCAGATCGGCCGGCCGCTCGATACCCTCTGCAACCAGCTCGGCGCCGCTGGCTCGTGCAAACGCGAACATCGCTTTGACCGCCTCGAATTTCAGCGGATCGAGCGCAATGTTGTCGATGAAAAACCGGTCGATTTTGACGTAGTTGGGTGCGAGCCGTACCCAGAGATTCATGCTCGCATTCGCGCTGCCGTAGTCGTCGAGTGCGAACGCGGCGCCGCTCGTGCGTAACGCACGAACGGTCGCATCGAAACGATCGAGGTCGGCAATGACGCTCTGCTCGGTCAATTCGATCACCACGCGTTCGGGCGCAAGTTCGCTTGATCCGAGCAGACTGGCAATGCCGTTGTCTTCGCCCACGCACGCATCTATGACGGCGGCGCTCGCGTTGACGAACAGCAGGCCGGCGCCATGGAGGCGCGCAAAGGACTCGCAACAGACCTGTGCCGCCGCAATCTCCAGCCGATGTGCCGCGCCTTCCTGCTGCGCCTGTGCGAACAAGCCGCGCGGCGTCTCGAGCCAGGTGTCGGCCGGACCGCGGATGAGACCTTCATGTCCTGCAATCTCGCCATCGGCAAGGCGCACGATTGGCTGGAATACCGCCCATAACGCACGATCGGCAATCAACGCGTCGACGGTTGACGGCGCGCCGTGGGTCACATGGAGGGTAGAGAATTGCATTGGAGTCCCGTTGAGCTGATTGGCTTAACGGCGCGACACTGGACTAGTTGAATGAACCTTTGATGACGAGGCGCACCAGGGAGGTGCGACCTTGCAGATTGTTAGTTAGTTCTCGCCTTTACGCCGGTGCACTTGCACGCGTGCACCGGATTTGAAACGTCATGAGGCAGGCGTTCCATGCACTTGCCGCGCTGCTTCAGATCACCATCGACAGCCCAAGCGTGAACACCAGCGCGGTCACCGAGATGATCGTCTCGCACACGGTCCAGGTCTTGAACGTCTGCGTCACGGTCATGCCGAAGTACTCCTTGACCAGCCAGAAACCGCCATCGTTCACATGTGAGAGGATCAGCGACCCCGCGCCCGTTGCGAGCACGAGCAGCTCGGGGCGCACGCCCGTTGCGGTCGAGGCGGCGGCGGCCGCGATCGGCGCGATAATCCCCGCGGCCGTGGCCATGGCAACCGTCGCCGATCCCGTCGCCACGCGGATCAACCCGGCGACCAGCCACGCCAGGATCAAGAGCGGCACGTGCGCGCCTGTGGCGACATCGACAATCGCTTTGGAGGCGCCGCTGTCGATCAGGATGCGTCCGAAGCCCGCTCCTGCACCCACCACGAGCGTGATGCTGGCCGTAGGCGCCAGACACTCGTTCGTGAACCTGAGGATCGAATCGCGATTGAAACCGCGCGCCGAGCCGAACGTGTAGAAACTCAACAGCACCGCAAGCAGCAGCGCCATATCCGGATGCCCGATCAGGCGCAGCACGTCATTGGCCGTCGACTTCGCCGGAGCGATCAGGTCAGCCCAACTGCCCACCAGCATCAGCAGCACCGGCAACAAGACCGTCAGCAGCGTTATACCGAAGCTCGGCAGTTTCCGCGTGGCGCGTGCGGCATCCTGCTCGATAAACTGCTGCGCCATCGGGTTGACACCCTCGAGCACGACGAACCTGGCGATGAGTTTCGAGAACAGCGGTCCGGCGATAATCGCGGTAGGAATGCCGACGATCAACGCGTAGAAAATCGTGTGACCGATGTCCGCGTTATAAGCCGTCACAGCCAGCAACGCGGCCGGGTGCGGCGGGATCAATCCGTGCACGACCGAGAGGCCGGCGACCATTGGAATGCCGACGCGGATCATCGACGTGCCGGTACGCTGCGCCACGTTGAACGCGATCGGAATCAACAGCACGAAACCGACTTCGAAAAAGACCGGCAGGCCGACGAGGAACGCGATGCACATCATTGCCCAATGCACATTCTTTGGCCCAAACAATCCGATCAGCGTTTGCGCGATGCGTTCTGCGCCGCCGGATTCGGCCATCATCTTGCCGAGCATCGTACCGAGCCCGACGACGATCGCAATATGCCCGAGCGTTCCGCCTACGCCGGTTTCAAACGACTTGAGGATGGATGTCATCGGCATGCCGACGGCGAGCGCGAGTGCGACCGACACGACCATCAGCGTGATGAACGGATTGAGCTTGAATCGCGCGATCAGCACGACCAGCGCGATGATCGCGACCAGCGCGTAGACGAGTAACAGACTTCCCTGGACAGTCGCCATGGAGGCTCCAAAATAGCGGTGGGAAAAACCGGTCGAAAAAGCCGGGCCGTCGAGCCGCTTCGGACAACAACGGGTCCGGCATACCCGGTTAGAACTTGTGCCGGATACCCACGACGCTGACGAACTGACCGTTGTTGCTGGACGGATTCGTAACGCCTTCGACCCATGCCTTCGAGCCGGACGAACGCTGGTAAATGCCGTTCACATAGACGTCCGTGGTCTTCGACAGGAAGTACTCACCGCCCAATGCGAGCTGGTTGTAATGCGCATTGGTCGCCGTCCCCGAACTGCTGTTCTGGCTCGTGTAGATATAGCCGAGCGACAGCAGCGTGACGGGCGTGAACTGATAACGCACGCTTGCTTCATAGTTCGCGAAACGCAGGCTGCCACCCGTTAGGAGGTCGAAATGCGAGTTCGTGTACAGCAGCGCGACGGTCGCCGGCCCGAACGCGTAGGCGCCGCCTGCACCCCATACCTGATTGCGCGCGACGTTGCTGATGATCGACGAACTGGTGCCGTAGTAGTTGTCCGATGGCGCCGCGCCGGCCGTGTTCGACGCCGGGCGATTGACCAGCGAGTAGGCCGCGTCCAGGCGCACCGGTCCCGCGACATAGTCCGCGCCCACGCTCCAGGCGCGGTTGTTGGCGAAGTCACCGGCCGTGTTGGAGAACGCGTACATGGCGTTGGCGGTGAAACCCGAGAACGTCGGCGTGGTGTATTTGACGGCGTTGTCGGTGCGGTAGGTGTTGTTGAGGTCGTCGTTGTCGTAGATCGCATTGCCGTACTGGCTCAGGGCGCCCACGCCATTGATCTGCAAGTTCGAGAGATAGTCCTGCGCGCTGTTGTACTGACGCCCAAGCGTAAGCGTACCTACGCGGTCGTTGGCCAAACCCACCCATGCGCTGCGGCCGAACATGCGTCCGCCCTGGCCCGACGCGCCGGATTCCAGGCTGAAGCCGTTCTCGAGCCTGAAGATGGCCTTGTTGCCACCGCCCAGATCCTCGCTGCCCAGCAAGCCCCAGCGCGACCCTTGCACATTGCCTTGAGTCGCCTGATACGCGCTGTTGCCTTTTTGATTATTGGTGTACGTGAAGCCGGCATCCACAATACCGTAGAGCGTCACGCTGCTTTGGGCCAAAGCGGCTTGCGCAACGCTTCCGGTTACGGCGACGGCCACGGCCGTGCGAAGGATCTGCTTATGCATCTGGTTTCCTCTGGTCGAAAGAAGGGCATCCATCGATGAATTTTTGTTCTCTTCGATGGAATAAGGATTACTAAACGTGCAAGGCAAAGCGACGCCGGAGAAATCCGGCGTATCGGTCATACAAAAAATCAGGTTCGTCCGGCTACTCGGTCCGGCTTCTCAGTCAGCGTGCTTATTCAGGCCAATTCCGCCGGCCGGCGCCACGCCGCGCATCGCGCTGGAAAAACGGGGTGATCAGCGGATCTGGCGCTTGCTGCGCGCGCTCGAGTTCTTCGAGCAGGCGTTCAAGTACGCTGTGCTCCTGGCCCGGATGCAGATTGCACGGATCGATGAAGAAGAAATTCAGTTCGGCCTCGTGATCGCGAACAATCACCGGTACGCTGCCCGTGGGCGGATGGGCGAGGGCATCGGCCAGATCCCATGCGCTGATGCGCGCTTCACTCAGATCGATAGACAGTTTCAGGCGATCGAGCGGATTGCCGGTCGGATCGGCGTCGATCTCCGCGCGCACGCCAAGGCGAGCATTCAGTGCTTCACGCCACAACTCAAGATAACCGCGCTCGCGGGCGCGCACCGCTGCATGATCGCGCTGCTGCCATTGCTCAAGCGCGGCGATGGCACCGGCAATCCCTTCCTTGCCCACTTTCATGCCACGGCCAATGCCGCCATTCTGGAAATAGGCGGCACGTACCAGCGTTTTCTTGCCGGCGACAATACCCGCAGTCGGACCGCCGAGAAACTTGTGCGCCGAATACAGCACGAGATCGGCGCCCGCGGCAATGAAACGCGTGAGGTCATATTCCGACGCCGCATCGACAATAACGGGCACACCCTTCGCATGCGCGAGAGCGATAAATTCTTCCACATGGATCAATCCGAACTGGACCGTGTGATGCGAGACTACATAGAGCGCCGCGGTCGTGCGCTCGTTGATCGCAGCGGATAGCTGGTAGCCATGCGACTCCGTGGCCGCTCCCACCGGCACGACGCGAGCGCCGGCGAGCCGGATCGCCTGATCGATGGGTGCGCCATAATTGACAAGGTGGCCCGTTTGCACGACGACCTCGTTGCGCAGTCCGGTTGTATCGGGCAATCGTTCGATCAGTCCGGTGTCGTCGCCGGTCATGGTCGCAGCAATCCCGAGCGTGATCGCAGCCGAACAGGACGCCGTGACATAGCCGCTTTCGCTGCCGCAAGCCTGCGCGATCACGGCCGACGCCTTGCGCTGCAAGTCGTCGATCTCGACGAACTGAGGCAGGATGGCAGCCATGGCTTCAATGACCGGGGCCGCGACAATAGACGCACCCAGGCTCGTCATCGTGCCCGACACATTGATGACCGGGCGTAGACCAAATCGGGAATAAATATCCATCGTGCGGCTCCTGACATTCCTTTATTGTGGAATATATGTTGTAATTGTGTATTAGATTATCATACGATGCGCTTGCGTCAAACTGTACAAAAACATTCAGCCTCCAGGATCGCGATGGCCGCCAAGCCCAGTCAAAACAAGCAGGAACCGCAGCCAGTCGAGCAGGCCGCGTCCGAGGTTCCAGCCACGTCGCCCCGCACGCGCACGAGCGCCATCGACCGGGCCGTGCAGATTCTCGACGCGTTGCAGGAAACCAACCGTCCCACCACGGCGTATGAGATCGCGCGTCTGGTCGGAGCGCCGTTATCGACGGTCTATTCCATCATCAACGATCTGGTGGAGAAGAACCTGCTGGCCCGTACGCCCGAGGGTGCAATCTGGCTCGGTTCGCGGTTGTACGGGTACGGGCTGACGTACGCCAGTTCGCTCGACTATCTGGCGGTCGCGCACGAGGAGATGAACCGGTTGTCGGCCCAGGTCGGAGAGACGGTGCAGGTCTGCGGACTCGAAGAAGGGATGATGGTCGTGTTGCAAATGGCGGAGGGGCCAGGGCATTTTCGCGTGACCTCGCGCGTGGGAAGCCGCGTGCCGCTCAACTGGACTGCATCAGGGCGGTTGCTGGTGGGACATCTGCCGGACGCCGAGCGGGTCGCTTATTTCGAGCGCTATGCGAAACCGTCGCCCACTGCGCGCGCCGAGACGCGTCCCGCCGTGCTCGCGAAAATGGCGCGCGAAGCGCTGGATGCGCACCTGTCGATCCAGATCGGGGAATCGGATGCGTCTGTAGCGTGTCTGGCCGCGCCCGTACTCGATCAGGCAGGAGACTGCGTGTTCACCATATCGATCGTGATGCCGGAAGCCAAAGCGCTTCAGAGTACTGAACGTTTTGGCGATGAACTGAAGGTCGTTGCCGCACGCATTGAAGCGCGGCTCGGCTGGCAGCGCCGCACGCCTGATTCGATCGGCTAGGCGCCGGTTAGCGGGTTATCCGGTATTTGAATTCTGTCCTCAACACTTGAAAGAGAACTAACGCAACATGGGATTTTCGACTGAGATGAACTGCTATGAACGACTGCAGGCGCGCGGCTTAAAACTTCAGGACGTGCCCGCACCCATAGGCAACTTCACTCACTGCACACGCGAAGGCAACCTGCTGTTCTTGTCGGGACAAGGGCCACTCGATGCAACAGGCCATCTGATGACGGGCAAGGTCGGCGATACCGTCACCGCCGATGAAGCGTACGAACACGCGTTACTCGTGGGTCTCAATCTGTTGTCGGTGCTGCATGTGGAACTGGGTGATTTGAGCCGGGTAAAACGCATTGTGAAGCTGCTCGGCATGGTCAATGCAACGCCGGATTTCGCCGATCACCCGCGCGTGATCAACGGTTGCTCCGATCTCTTCGTCGATGTGTTCGGCGATGCGGGACGGCACTCGCGTTCTGCTGTCGGCGTGGGGTCGTTGCCGGGCAACATCACGGTAGAGATCGAAGCTATTGTTGCTGTTCGCGACTGATTCAGCGGTAGTTCATCGTCACTTTCTCTCGATCACGATTTCAAGGTATTCGCTAGGCAGCACCAGCGTGCTGTCGCCTGAACGGTTGCTGCTCACATCGGTGAGTCCCATGCCGGGGTGCTCGGTGAAGAGATGCCCGCCGCAGGACTTGCACCATTTGCGATAGCTGTGCGGCGTCTTGTTGTAAGTGCCTATGTTGTCGGCGCCTTGCGTAACGTGTACCGCCTCGGGCTTCCATAGCGTGAAGGCGTTGACGGGCCCTGCCGACCAGTGCCTGCACGAATCGCAGTGGCAATAGCCCATGCCAACCGGTTCGCCGGTGACGGTGAGCTGAACCGCTCCGCAAAAACACGCTCCCTTGTAGGTTCTTTCGTCGCTCATGATGCATCTCCTCCAATAATTTTTACCCGGGCGCGCATGGGTCTGACCATGCAGCCTCACCCGATGAAATGATGCGCCCCACAGCACGCATTCGATAGCACCGCATGCACTCGTCTGAGCGTCAGGATTGGCACTGGAAGCTGCGGTACGTGGGTACTAGTATTTACGAATCGCTTATCCTGGTGAATGATCAGGCATCCAGATTTCTTGTGCAGGACGCCGGATTCAACAGGCGCTATTCAACGGACACAATTCATGGATGCCGTTTCCGATGTGCTTCGCGCGGTGCGCCTGAGCGGAGCGGTGTATCTCAATGGCGAGTTCACTGAACCGTGGTGCGTGATAGGGCAGGGAAATGCGGCCTTTTATGGGGCTTTCCTTGCCGTTATCGGAACGCGTGGTGTCCTATCACCTGATCACTGAAGGGCGCTGCTGGGCGCAACTCGCTAATAATCAAGGCTCTGCGATCTACCTCAACGCCGGCGAATTACTGGTGGTACCGCAAGGCGAAGCGCACGTCATCGGCAGCGACCTGGCGCTTTCTCCCGCGTCGGCAGCGCCCTTGCTCGCCAGTCAATTGCAGACATCGCCGGGCCAGGTGATGACGTTGTCTTATGGAGGCGGTGGAACCAGCACACGTCTTATCTGCGGTTTCCTGGCCTGCGACAACAGCTTGAGCAATCCGTTGCTTTCCTCGCTACCGCCTATCCTCAAGGTCGACATGCGCCACGATCCGCACTCGGCATGGCTTACGTCGTCACTGCAATTCGCGGCCGCCGAAGCGAGCGAATGGCGGGCCGGCAGTGCGATCGTTCTCGCGAGACTGTCCGAGTTGCTGTTCGTGGAAGCGGTCCGTCGTTGTATCGATACCCTGCCTGCGGATCGCAAAGGATGGCTCGCGGGTGTGCGCGACCGGTTCGTCGGCCGTGCGTTATCGATGCTTCACGCGCAACCCGCGCACGCGCGGACCGTCGATGAACTCGCGCGAAAGGTGGGTCTGTCGCGTTCCGCGTTGGCGCAACGATTCACCGACCTGCTCGGACAACCGCCCATGCAGTATCTGGCCCGCTGGCGGCTGCAGGTCGCGGCGCAAGAACTCCTGAACGGCAGCAAGTCGCTCGCCGCGGTGGCGGAGCAGGTCGGCTACGAATCGGAGGCGGCATTCAACAGGGCGTTCAAACGCGAATTTGGAACACCGCCGGCGTACTGGCGAAAGAACCAAGGCGTGCCAGAGGTTTCCGGCGGCCCCATCGATCCCGCCGAACCCGTTGGCGAGCCCACCGCATCCGCTTGAGTTCCTTACGGATCTATTCGTCATACCTGAATCACGCTGGCAATAATTACGACTGCCAGAGCGGCGGATATCGGCAATAACGAAAAAAAGTATTAGAAAGTTATACGGCGCTAATTGTCTATTGAATTGCCTATTAAACTTTCCTT
This sequence comes from Caballeronia sp. LjRoot29, assembly GCF_964252755.1. Taxonomy (NCBI): domain Bacteria; kingdom Pseudomonadati; phylum Pseudomonadota; class Betaproteobacteria; order Burkholderiales; family Burkholderiaceae; genus Caballeronia; species Caballeronia sp. LjRoot29. The sequence goes on from NZ_CAXUPU020000049.1 coordinate 28,192, forward strand.
TACCAAATATTTAATTTGGTGCAGCGTATCAACCGAACATTGTCATCGCCCGCCAATACTCCCGACCGAAGGTATTTATCGGATGAATGAAATAAGCCCTTCTCGTGGCCGTTATTTTCCCCAACTCGATGCATTGCGTGGCATCGCCGCCCTGATGGTTGTGATTAATCACTTCTTATTGGTGAGTCCGCTTTGGTGGATACCCAGGTCGCCGTTGCGCCTGCTGGCGCTCGGCCATGAAGCGGTTATCCTATTCTTCATACTTAGTGGATTTGTCCTGACCCTGCAATTAATGTCGGATCGGCGTATTGCTTATCGCGACTACGCACTCAGGCGAATTTGCCGGATCTATCTGCCTTACCTGGCCGTGTTGTTTGCTGCTTTCTCCGTAATTAATCTGATCAATATAGAACCGGTCAAATGGGCTGGTTCATGGTTCAACGATATATGGACCGGATCATTCTCCGGGAGAGAGATACTAGATCATTTGTTATTCATCGGACAATATAAAGCTAATCGTGTCATTCCCGTGATCTGGTCCTTGATTTACGAAATGCGTATTTCTCTGATGATGCCGTTGGTGGTGTATTGCGTCAGCCGCTTTTCCGCGCGCGCTTGCCTGTCCGCGGCACTCTTTATCTCCGTGATTTCCTTCCTGTTCGCCATGGCGAGAAATGCGGGCGAGGCCACCAATCCCAGCTTTAGCGGCGACTGGGTGATGACCGCGCATTACCTGGGGATGTTCATTGTCGGCGGGACGCTGGCGCGCCATCGCTTGAGCTGGCAACAGTGGCTCGCGAAGGGCAAGCGGAAGATGTTTGTCCTCGCCGCTTCGCTCGTGCTCTTTTTCCTGTCGCGCCTGGTGTTGTCGATTAACTCGGGTGCTGTCGGTCAGTGCATCTTCGACTGGTGCGTCGTGGCGGGCGCTGCGGGCATCGTCTGCACCGCAATCGCATCCAGGCGATTCACGTTGATGCTAGCCAGGGGCCCGGTCGTTTTCCTCGGCACGATCTCGTACAGCTTGTACCTGACCCACACGGTCGTCCTGCTCGCAGTCATCCATCTGATGCCTGCTTCGGGACCGGCGTGGCACGCGATCGCGATGGCGGTCGTGCTGGTCATTCCCGTTGCTGCCGTGACGCATTTCGTGATCGAACGCCCATCGATCCTGCTGGGTAGATACCTGACGGGAAGAAGCGTTTCCGCGTCGTCGCGCGCCAACCAGGCCTCCTGAAAACAACGTTCTTTGAGCGCGCTCTGATTGGGAGCGGGGAGCGCCGCTTTTGTGCGCGCGCGTCTCCCGACGGTGCATCGCGCACCAGCAACTAGAGCGGCCGCTGCTCGGCGACGCGATCCGCCGAGCGTGCAACATTGGTCGTGAGCCTTGTTCAATAAGGCTTGGAAGGCTGCAGTAGCGCGCCTGGCATAGCTTCTGCATTGATGAATTCAATCTTGTATGCAAGACGGAATTCATGTCCAACTCAATCGACCTCTTCGAACGACCACGCGTCGCGGCTCTCTTAGCCGCGTATGCGGCGCGACGCTGCTCACCGCTAGCCGTGGTCAATGCGGTGTTCAAGCGGATTAGCGCCATTGACCGCCCGGAAGTATGGATCGCGCTGTTGCCGGAGGACGCCGCGTGCGCTCGGGCGCGGGTGCTCGAAGACGCACTGGCCGAAGAAGGCGATGCGGTGTTCGAACGTTTGCCGCTGTTCGGCGTGCCGTTCGCGGTCAAGGACAATGTCGATGTAGCGGGGTTGCCGACCACCGCCGCTTGCGAACCTTTCAGTTACACGCCCGATGTGTCGGCGTTCGCTGTTCAGCGTCTGCTCGATGCGGGCGCGATCCTTGTCGGCAAGACCAATCTGGATCAGTTTGCTACGGGTCTCGTCGGCACACGCTCGCCGTTCGGCGCGGTGCGTCAGGTTGAGTTTCCCGCGTATGTATCGGGCGGATCGAGTTCCGGGTCGGCAGTCGCCGTTGCCGCCGGGTGCGTCGCGTTTTCGCTCGGGACGGATACAGCCGGGTCCGGCCGCGTGCCGGCGGGATTCAACGGGCTGGTGGGACTCAAGCCATCGCTGGGACTGGTGAGCAAGCGCGGCGTGGTGCCGGCTTGCCGCAGCCTCGATACGCTGTCAATCTTCGCGCACGATGTGGCGGACGCCTGGCATGTGCTGCAGCAGATGGCAGCGTTCGATACCCTCGATGCGTACTCGCGCAAGCTGCCGCCCCTGGGCGCGAGCGCTGCGCCCATCCGGATAGGAGTGCCCGCCGAGCTGGAATTTTTCGGCGACTCCAACGCCAAAAACGCGTTTCTTTCGACGCTCGATACGATCTCGACCGGACTGAGCCTGACGCCGGTCAAGGTCGATTTCGCCCCGTTTAAACGGGTATCGGCGTTGCTCTACGACGGCCCGTGGGTCGCCGAGCGCCGCGCTACGCTGGGCACATTCTTCGAGACCCACCACGAGGACATCGACGCAACGGTGGCGGCGGTGATCGGCAAGGCTGAGCAATTCAGCGCAGTTGATGCCTTCAATGGTCAATACACGCTCGCGGAACTCAAGCGTAAAGCTGATCAATACTTTAATCAGTTCGATATCCTGATTGTCCCGACCACGCCGACCCATCCGCTGATCGCCGATGTGCAGGAAAACCCTATCGAACGAAATAGCGAACTGGGCTATTACACCAACTTCGTCAACCTGCTGGATCTGTGCGCGCTGGCCGTGCCATGCCTGCGTCGCAGCGACGGTTTGCCGGCCGGCGTGACGCTGATTGCGCCGAGCGGCGCGGACCATCGGCTGGCTGTGTTGGGCGCGCGGATCCAGGCGTTTTTCGATCAACACTCCAATCCGTCTCCCGATTTCCAGCCGCTGCCATTCCAGGAGCCGGCCGTCGCGCTGGCCGTGGTCGGCGCGCATCTGAGAGGGCAGCCGCTTAACCGGCAATTGCTGGAAGCGGGCGCTCGCTTCAAGGGAGCGACTCATACCGCGCCGGGGTATCGGCTCTTTGCACTTGCCAATACCTCACCGCCCAAACCCGGGCTTGTGCGTACCCCCGGCGCTCAAGGTGCAGCCATTGCCGTGGAAGTGTGGGAGCTGCCGTTGCGTACGTTCGGCAAGTTCGTGACGGACGTTCCTGCGCCGATGGGAATCGGCACCGTGGAGTTGAACGACGGCCGCATCGTCAAGGGTTTCATCTGCGAGCCGTCGGCGGTATCGGCGGATAGCGGCGCGAACGACATTACCGCTTTCGGCGGCTGGATCGCCTACCTCGACAGTCTTCAAAAATAGCCTAATAAAAGCTCAGTAACCAGCCCATTAACCGCTAACCAGGAATCGAACGACATGACTAGCCGCCGCAATTTCATCAAGGACGCGAGCCTGCTGGCGCTCGCGAGCATGGTCCCGTTCAAGTCGGTCTTCGCTGCGGGCAACACAACGGTCGGCGTGATCTATGTGGGCGCGCGCGGCGATTATGGCTACAACCAGGCGCAGGCATCGGCGGCAGCGATCATCAAGAAGATGCCTAACGTGAAGGTCGTGGAAGAAGAGAACGTGCCCGAAACCATCGCGGTCCAGAAGACCATGGAAGCGATGATCGAACAGGACGGCGCAACGCTGATTTTCGCGACTTCGTTCGGCTACTTCGATCCGCATGTGCTCAAGATGGCCGCCAAGTATCCGAACGTCCGCTTCGCGCATTGCGGCGGTTTGTGGAAGCAGGGCAATCCGCCGAACATTGCGAGCTATTTTGGTTATATCGATGAATGCCAGTACCTGAATGGCGTGGTCGCCGGGCACATGAGCAAGAGCAAGAAGCTTGGCTTTGTTGCGGCCAAGCCGATTCCGCAGGTGCTGCGCAATATCAACTCGTTCACGCTCGGCGCGCAGTCCGTTGATCCGGCTATTACCACGCAAGTTATTTTCACCGGCGACTGGTCGATGCCCGTGAAGGAAGCGGAAGCGACCAACAGTCTTGTCGACCAGGGTTGCGATGTCATCACTTGTCACGTCGATGGTCCGAAGGTCGTGGTTGAAACGGCCGAGAAGCGCGGCGTGATGAGTTGCGGTTATCACGCAAGCCAGGCGGCTCTTGCGCCCAAGGGTTATCTCACCGGCGCCGAGTGGGATTGGGCGACGCCGTACAAGGCGCTTGTCGCCGATGCCCAAGCCGGCAAGCCTCAGCCCAACGTTCTGCGCGGCGGCCTCAAGGAAGGTTTCGTCAAGATGTCGCCATACGGCGCGAAGGTCACGCCTGAAGCCAAGAAAGCGGCAGATACGATCAAGGGCAGCATGATGGCGGGCGACTTCGTGATCTTCAAAGGGCCGGTGAAGGACAACAAGGGCGGTGTTGCGATCGCCTCCGGAACAAGCCACGTGCAGACCGACTACACGCTGGAAAGCATGAACTATCTCGTGGCAGGCGTAACCGGCCAGATTTGATGTGCGGCTTTCCTGACCACTGAAGGAGTCGTGATGCGTCCTCATGCCCAGACTGCCCGAGTATTGCTCGCGTTATTGCCTGCAATCCCGACCGTGCTCGCGCTCGTCGGAACACTGGTGCTGTTTTCGTTGTTCCTGCTGGTGCAGGGTCAGCCGGTCCTCGATGCCGTCAGCCTGATTTTCAAGGGCGCGTTTGGCTCGTCGTTCGCGTGGCAAAGCACCTTGCTGCGTGCATCGCCGCTGATGCTGACCGCGTTGTGCGTTGCGTTGCCCGCGCAGGTCGGGTTGATCGTGATTGGCGGTGAGGGCGCGCTGGCGCTCGGCGGCATGTGCGCGGCCATCGTCCCGCAGATGCTGCCGGCGAGCACGCCATGGCTGATTGCTACACCGCTGATGGCGATCGCCGGGATGGTGGCGGGCGCGGTCTGGATCGGTGCAGTGGGGGCGCTGCGGCAATGGCGCGGCGTGAACGAAACCATTAGCAGCCTGTTGATGGCGTACATCGCTATTGCGCTGTTCAAGCATCTGGTCGAAGGGCCGTTGCGCGATCCGGCGAGCCTCAACAAGCCCTCTACTCTCCCCGTGCCCCCATCGATGATGATTGGGTCGCTCCCCGGCCTCGAAGTCCACTGGGGCCTGTTGTGGGGCGTTCTTGCGTGCATTGGCGCATGGGTCTTCGTCAAGTACAGCACCAAGGGTTTTGCGATGCGCGTGGTCGGCGGCAGCAATCGCGCCGCGCGTCTGGTCGGCCTGCCGGTGAACCTGCTCGCGCTGGCCGCCTGCGCGCTTGGCGGCGCGGCGGCAGGCCTTGCGGGCATGTTCGAAGTGGCGGCGGTGCAGGGCAGCGCGAACGCGTCGCTGCTCGCCGGGTACGGATACGCCGGCATCCTGGTCGCGTTCGCCGCGCGCCAGAATCCGCTTGCGATCATTGTGTGCGCGCTGATGATCGGCGGGATCGAAGCAAGCGGCAGTCTGCTGCAACGCAGGCTCGATCTCCCCGATGCCACCACGCTCGTGCTGCAAGGCCTGCTGTTCGCGAACCTGCTGGCATGGGAAGCGCTGGGCGGCAGGATTGCCGCGTGGCGCGTGCAACTGCAAGCCGCCGCACTCGCCGACATCAACTTGCCGATGGAGCAGACCCATGCTTGATGCGCATTCGCCCTTCGTGATCCTGCTGCTGTCCCTCTTCGCGGGTGCGATCCGCGTCAGCACACCTTATCTGTTTGTCAGCCTGGGTGAATGCCTGACAGAGAAGGGCGGCCGCGTGAATCTCGGGCTCGAGGGCATTCTCGTGTCGGGCGCGATGAGCGGGTATGCCGCGTCGTTCCTGACCGGCTCGCCGTGGCTCGGCGTGCTCGCGGCGGGCGGCGTCGGCTTGCTGCTCGGATGCCTGCATGGGCTTGTGTGTTCGCTGCCCCGGGTGTCGGACATTGCGTTCGGTATCGCGCTCATGTTGCTTGGGACCGGACTCGCGTTTTATCTGGGCAAGCCGTTCATTGAACCTCAGGCGCCGGGCCTTCAATCGTTCGATCTCGGCACGTGGACAAGCTCGCCGCAATTGCATAACGCGCTGCATATCAACCCGCTGTTCGTGATCGGTGTGGTGCTGGCGTTCGTGTTGCAGTGGGGACTGCGCAGCACACGATGGGGCATGACGCTGCGTCTGGTCGGCGATCACGCCGAGACCGCCCGCGCGATGGGATATCCGCTTACGCGAATTCGCATTATCGCGACCTCGGTGGGCGGCTTTTTTGCAGGAATCGGCGGGGCGTACTTGTCGCTGGTTTATCCGGGTAGCTGGAACGAAGGACTGTCCAGCGGGCAGGGGTTGATGGCCGTCGCGCTGGTTATTTTTGCGCGCTGGCAACCGATGCGATGCCTGTGGGCCGCATTGCTTTTCGGCGCGGCGGGCGCGCTTGGTCCGGCGTTGCAGTCGATTGGCGTGACGAGCGGCTACTACCTGTATAACGCCGCGCCCTACGTGCTCACGCTCGTCATCATGATCATCAATTGCCGTCCGGACCGGACGCTTGCCGGTGCACCGGGCGAGTTGAGCCTTACACGTTGAACGACCTGCTTATCCATTTTCAATGGCGGCCATCACCATGAACCGATTTATCAATGCCTCTCCATACCCCTGGCCCTTCGATGGCAACCTGCGTCCCGACAATACGGCGCTTGTCGTGATCGACATGCAGACGGATTTTTGCGGGCATGGCGGTTACGTCGACAAGATGGGGTATGACCTGTCGCTGACGCGCGCGCCGATCGAGCCGATCAAGCGCGTGATGGCCATGATGCGCGAGCAGGGTTTCACGATCATTCATACGCGCGAAGGGCATCGGCCGGATTTGTCGGACCTGCCGGCGAACAAGCGCTGGCGCAGTCGCCGCGCGGGCACGGAAGGCGTGGGAATAGGCGATGACGGCCCGTGCGGCCGCATTCTCGTTCGCGGCGAACCGGGCTGGGAAATCATCAGTGAGCTGGCGCCGCTGCCGGGCGAGATCGTTATCGATAAACCCGGCAAGGGCTCGTTCTGCGCCACCGATCTCGAGCTGATCCTGCGCACGCGGGGTATCGTGAACCTCGTGCTGACCGGGATCACCACCGACGTCTGCGTCCATACCACCATGCGCGAAGCGAACGACCGCGGATTCGAATGCACGGTCCTAGCGGACTGCTGCGGCGCGACCGATCCGGGCAACCATCAGGCGGCGCTGCACATGATCACGATGCAAGGCGGCGTGTTCGGCGCGGTATCCGATTCAACCGCACTCCTGACCACACTCGGTGGCTGACCATGTCGACTCCTCTGCATGCGTTAGAGGTGGAAGTGCACAACGCCGGCAAGTCGTTCGGTGCATTTCGTGCGCTGGATAATGTGTCAATCAAAGTCCGGCCGGGCACGGTTCACGCGCTGCTCGGTGAAAACGGCGCGGGCAAAAGTACCCTCGTGAAAGGACTGGTGGGCTACGGCCTGCTCGACCAAGGCCAGATCTCAGCTAATGGCCGTGAGGTCCGAATTGCCTCGCCGCGCGATGCGCAAGCGCTGGGTATCGGCATGGTGTATCAGCATTTCACGCTGGCGTCGGGCTTGTCGGTGGAAGAGAACCTGCTGCTGGCACGCGGGAACTTGTCCTGGAAAATAGACTGGGCCGCAGAACGTAAAGCACTCAGTGCGTTCATGCAGCGCATGCCGTTTCGTTTGCCGCTCGACGCGCCGGTATCCGGCTTGGCGGCAGGGGAAAAGCAGAAGCTGGAGATTCTCAAGCAGTTGTATCTCCGGCAGCGTTTCCTGATTCTCGATGAACCGACTTCCGTCTTGACGCCACAAGAGGCGGACGAGGTGCTCGGGTTGATGCGAGACCTGACAACACGCGGCGAGCTGACCGTGCTCATGATCACGCACAAATTCCGAGAAGTGATGGCGTATGCCGACGATGTGACTGTGCTTCGAAAAGGCCGGCAAGTCGGGACGAGTGCGGTATCGGCGACCAGCCGCGACGCGCTCGCCGGTTTGATGATGGGCGCCGCCGAGACGCGTGACACCGCGGTCATGGAGGTGGTCAACGCGGAACGGGCCGCGCGCAAACCAGTTGACCCCGCAGCGCGAATACGCCTTGCCATGAGGGATATTTCTATCGACGATGATCGCGGCCACACGGCGGTCAGACGCGCATCGCTTGAGATCAGAGCAGGTGAAATACTCGGGATCGCGGGGGTCTCGGGGAACGGCCAGAAAGAGATGGTCGAGGCGCTCGTCGGGCAACGCCGCGTGAAGACCGGCGAGATGGAGATAGCAGGCGTTGCATACCACGCTACGCGCAAGGAAATGACGCAGCGCCGCGTGTTTGCGATCCCTGAAGAGCCGCTTAAAAACGCGTGCGTCGCAAACATGAGCGTCGCGCAAAACCTCGCTCTCCGGGACTTCGATCGAGCGCCGTTGCGTCGGGGCGGTTGGCGTCTGGACCGGCGTGCGATGCGGGACCGCGCTGCCCATCTCATCCACGATTTTAACGTTCGTCCGCCGCTGCCCGAACGCGCTATTGGCACGCTGTCGGGCGGCAATGTCCAGCGTGCGGTGCTCGCGCGCGAGCTGGGTCAGCCGGTCGATGTGCTGATCGTGGCGAACCCCGTGTTCGGTCTCGACTTCGCCTCAGTGGCGGATATTCACGCGCGCATCATGGCGGCGCGCGATGCCGGCGCGGCCGTCCTGCTCGTCAGTGAAGACCTCGACGAATTGCTGGAACTGGCGGACCGGATTGTCGTGATCGCGGAAGGGGAGCTTGTCTACGAGACGCCCGCCTCGAGCGCCGAGCGCGCGACGCTGGGCCACCACATGGCGGGACATGGTGACTCGGTGGCGCACGTTGCGCCGGTTGCCGAAGCGTTGAAGGAGGTTATTGAATGAGCGCTATGACGATCACGATTCCAGCGCTGCCTGGTCCCTTCACATTTGAGCCGTCGACGACGGCGCTTGTCATCATCGACATGCAGCGTGATTTCATCGAACCTGGTGGCTTTGGGGAGTCGTTGGGCAACGATGTATCCCTGCTCGCAGAGATCGTGCCGACTGTCGCCTCGCTGCTCGCTTTAGCGCGTGAAAATGGATGGTTCATAGTCCACACGCGCGAATCGCATGCTGCGGATCTGTCGGACTGTCCGCCTGCCAAACGGCTTCGCGGCGCGCCCGACGCGCGCATTGGGGACGAGGGGCCGATGGGCCGCATCCTGATTCGGGGGGAACCGGGCAATGCGATCGTCGATGCCCTTGCACCGGCCGAAGGCGAGCTTGTCATCGATAAACCCGGCAAGGGCGCGTTTTATGCCACATCATTAACCCAGGCGCTGGAGGCGCGGCATATCACGCATCTGGTTTTCGCCGGCGTTACGACGGAGGTATGCGTGCAGACGTCGATGCGCGAGGCGAATGACCGCGGTTACGATTGCCTGCTGGTCGAGGACGCGACCGCCAGCTATTTTCCGGCGTTCAAGCTTGCGACGTTGGATATGGTGCGGTCCCAGGGCGGCATTGTTGGATGGACCGCGCCGTTGTCATCTTTTACCGCCGCATGAGGAACCTGCCGACGATGGACATCAATCTGCCGGAAGTGATTGCCGAAGTGTGTGCGGCGTTCGTGGAGTATGAGCGCGCGCTCGTGGCGAACGATATTGAAACGATGAACGCGCTGTTCTGGGACGCACCGGAGACGGTGCGTTATGGCATTGCCGAAATCCAGCATGGCGGCGAAGCGATTCGCCAATGGCGCGAAACCTGTGAACCGGTGCCTGCTTCACGCGCGTTGCATCGGACTGTCATCACCACATTCGGCCGCGACTTCGCGACTGTCAGCACGGAGTTCACGAGTGACGCAACGCCGTTGATCGGACGTCAGATGCAGACCTGGGCGCGTCTCGGTCCTGCCGAAGGTTGGAAGATTATCGCTGCGCACGTGAGCCTCATTCCCAAGCCCTGAAACGCCGATAATAAGAACAAAGGGGAACCCTCATGTCGGAAGAGACAATTGAAACAGGTATTGAAGCAATCGAGCCGAGCGCCGCCAATCCGCTTGCCGAGCAGGTTTATCAGCGGTTGAAGACTGATATCTTCAACTTCCGTCTATTCCCGGGTGATCGCTTTTCGGAGAATGGGATTGCGCAGTACTACGGTGTATCGCGCACGCCGATGCGCGACGGTTTGTTCCGGCTGCAACGCGAGGGTTATCTGGAGGTTGGTTTCCGGCGCGGATGGAAGGTTGCGCGAATCGACTTCGATCAGATGGATCAGCTTTATGACCTGCGTATCGTGCTTGAAGTGGCGGCGCTTGAACGGTTGACGTCGGGAAGCGAAACAGCGCGTCGGGCTATTGATGCGCTCAAGGCAATCTGGTGCGTCGAGCCGGAAGCGCGTGAAGCCGATCCGGTGCAAATGTTCGGCATGGACGAAAATTTTCATCGGCAGATTGTGGCGGCTACCGGCAATGCCGAGATGGTGCGCGTGCATAACGACGTCACGGAGCGTATCCGCATTGTGCGGCGGCTGGATTTTCTTAAGCCTCATCGGACCAGTGCGACCTATGACGAGCACTCGACCATGCTGCATCTTATAGAGCGTAGCCGGTTGACTGAGGCAACTATTCTGTTGCGCGCGCATATCACGCAGAGCAAGTTGGAGGTCCGGAAGATCACCTTGTCGATGCTTGATGCGGCGCGCGATGTGAAGCTGCCGTTTGTATCGTAGATGGGGTTTCGTTCGCACTCGGGGGGTTAATTCCGCACCCATCTCTCAGACAATTCACCGTACTCGACCGCCATTCATTCGTCTGATCAAACCATGGCGGTTCGTGACATGCTGCACTGCGTGTAGTATCCGAATGTGTAATTGCAGCTCCCCTCGACAGTCTTCCCGGGAGACAACGGCATGCGCGTACTGATCGTTGATGATCACGAGCTGTTCAGGGCCGGATTGGCGCTGCTGCTGAAAGACCTCTTTCCGGATATCGAGTTGCTGCACGCAAGCACCCTGTCGCAAGGGATGCGTCATGCGCTCGGGGAAATGCTGAATATCGTTTTTCTCGATCTCGATCTTCCCGATGGCCACGGTTGCAGCGCACTAGCCGAATTGAAGGAGTCACGGCCGTCGTTACCGGTGATCGTGATCTCGGCTGACGAGAGCGTGGAAACCATTACGCGATGCATCGAACTTCGCGCCATGGGATACGTACCCAAATCATCGCCACCCGAAGCACTTCACGCCGCCATCAGCGCGGTGCTTGCCGGGGGCGTATTCCTGCCCGCCGCCAGCATTGCGAGGCTCAGGCGTGACATGGGCACGGACGAAGCTCCTGCGCATGAACCCGGAGAACCGGGAAACACTCGGCCGAGCGTCAATTCGGACATGAGCACCGCGTCCGAGCTGAAACTGACGCCGAGAGAGTTCGAGACATTGGCGTGGCTCGTGCGCGGACTTCCGTCCAAGGCGATTGCGCTGAAAATGGGGCTCGAGGACATCACGGTCCGGAAATACGTGAGTCACCTGCTCGCGCATTTCAATCTGCGGCGCCGTACGGAACTCATTGTCATGCTGGCGGATAGAGGGATCAAACTCGGTGTCCCGCCCGTCACGGATCCAGCGCTGGATCGAGCACTGTCGACTGTTGAGCGGCCACGAACCGGCTGATTTCGGCGAGCGTGTTTTCTGGCGCGGAAGATTTCCGGAGCAGAACGAACGGTTCGGCGAAATCGCGAAGCGCGCGCGGGGACACCAGTTCGCCCGTAATGAACGCGACGGGGAGCACGCCCGCCCAGGCGAAATGCCGCCGGATCCGTTCCGCAACTTCGATGCCGGTTGGTCCGTCGCGCAGCCGGATATCGGTGACGAGGATGTCGGGTATGCGGCCGTCATCGGCCATGATGGTTTCGAATCCCGCCATCGATTCAGCGGTATCCACCAGCGCGCCCGCACTGAGGAACAAGCGCCGCAGGCCCTCGAGAACGTTCGGTTCGTCGTCGCACAGCAGGATGTATCGGCCCTGGAGGACGGACGTGGAGGCAACGCTTCTTTGATCGTCTGTGGCAGTGACAGGTGCCGTTTCGGAAATTGGTGCGTACAGGGAAAAGCGCGACCCGCGCCCTTCGGCCGACCAGAAACTCATGCTGTGCTTCGGCAAGATACCCATCACCCTATGCACGATAGACAACCCGAGTCCCAGCCCCTTCGAGCGGTCGCGCCCCGGATTGTTGATCTGATAATACTCGGTGAATATTGCTTCCCTATGTGCAGGCGCAATGCCAACGCCCGTATCGCGCACGTCGATGCGAAGGCGTTCCCCGATCTCCACCCAGCCGATCACGACACCGCCCGCGGGGGTGTTCTTGATCGCATTCGATACGAAATTGGACAGTGCCCGCTTGAACAGGGAGCGATCCGTTTCAATGGGCGGCGGGGCGTGCCGGCGTGCGCCGATTCTCAACTCGATGCCTCGCGATTTTGCAGGCTCAAGGTATTGCTGAAAGACCTCCGTCAGCACTGCCTGCGTGTCGACTGGCACCTTGTGTGGGGTGTAAGAGCCCAGCTCGCTGTAGTCCTGAATGTCCTTGAACATGTCGAGGATATCGCGCGCGGTTTCTTCGATGACATCAAGGTCATGACTCGCGGCGTGTTTGTCGTCGAGTTTCACCCGCGCGCTACGGATGAAGAGGTTGATCGCGGCGAGAGGCTGCTGGATGTCGTGGTAAGCCGATGAAAAGAACCGCTCCTTTTCTTTAACCAGATCTTTCATACGTTCATTTTGCTGCTTGACTATGCGGGATGTCGCGTCAACGCGTGCCTTGGCTGCGCGCAGCGTCCGCCGGGACATGAATTCGCGCCGTGCGGCGCGTTCCAATGGAATGCTGACGACAGCGCCAATGGCATACGTCATATCGAGCATGGTCCCACGGGTAACCCAGTCAGCCCATTGCGTTTTAATAGGACCCCTCGGCCACCAGTAAAGCGTAAGGTGAAATGACGTAACGCATAGCAAAACTAACCATATTGCCGTGATGGCACGAAGCCGGTACGACGTGAATATCATGAAAAGGACTAAAGACAGGATGGGGAAAACTGACCGCCACGCTTGCTCGATCAGGGCAATCTCCATCATCCGCAACAAGGTGAACCAACAGCTCAGCGTCCATACGCTAAGTAATGCGACTGCCCAGCGTTCGTCATAGGCGCGTCGTCCCCACAACAATCCCACCGCCACCGACATAACCACGGCGGTGACAAGTCTCAGGTAGACAAGTTGATGGTGGTAGAGGTCGGCGGGATCCAGCGCGTCCGGCCGGGACAAATCACGGATAACAAAATAGACCCATATGAGCGTGAAGATGGCCGAGGCAATCCTGCGTTGACCAGCGTAGCGACGTGCATAGTCCCGGCGAAACGCGCGCTCTAAAGCCGCCGACCTGAACTTGCGCACCACGAAGTCTGACGGTCTCATAAGGCTGCTTGATCAGGAAAGCTGCCGTGGGCGGATAGTGCGCGGAATCGAGAAGCTTGATTGGCGCACCAGGAGTTGGACAGGTTCTGGCCACATCGCGATTAAAACAGAATAGCAGGTCGCCATCCCGTCCATCAGCCACAAATGTATCAAGCAACGTGATGTGTTTTTGTCCGCATCTGGACGGCTTGGCGAGCAGCCCGGTCATGGAAGGCGGCTACCTCGGACTTCACCCGGACCGGTCAACGGGAGTGCATACATCTTTCGCGCGGATGACTTGTCCGTTGCCTACGCATGTGCGTTGCAACAGCGAGTCGCCCGACCAAGAATGACTATGACAGCAGCGCTCAGAGAGCATTCATTGAGTGGTTTGTGGGAAGACTGCTGTCGGCCGGTCGGCAAAACGATGCGCAAGCCGATCTCTTAAACGCCAAAGGAGAACACCCATGAAACTTCATCAATCGATCGCCGTCGGCCTTGCCCTGATGGCTGGCGTCGCAGCAGATGGATGCTTTGCCCAATCAGCGACCGATCAGACGCAATCGATGGCGGCTGGCGTCGCCTCGCAGGATCAAGGGGCCGCGGTTTCGCCCATCGCACTGACACCTTCGGCTTCCTCAGGATTGACACGCGAGCAAGTGGAGCGCGAGTTGGCAGATTTTCAGAACAGCGCCCAGGCAGCGCAGATGCGGGAACTTTACCGAGGAAGCAATTGAGCAAACTGCCGCGTGCCAGAACGGAAGGTTCGGATAGCGGCACGGTCGTGTTTTGTGGACCACGGCAAGAGGTAGCGGGGAGGCCGGGAAAAATTCAGAAAAAGATGAGTTATCCATAGCATGAGTTCGGCGAGCCGCCTGCGGTTCTGGCGGCCGGGATTGATATGATCCTCGATTTATCCTTCGACTCCATCAACAGTCGCGCATGGGAGCGTGAGTCCTTCGGCATATTTTCTCCTGCCTTCGTCACCCGAAGTTTTTCAGGTCGCCCGGCACGCTCTTTTGGATTAAGCCTTGTCGGGTCGTAATTGAAGGCTGGACACTCGCGACAACATCAGATATTTTCCCGGTTCGCTAAAAGCATTTTAATAACCAGCGAGAGCCCATTTTGCGGAAAGTAATCTGTAATTAAAAAGCCGAATTCGAGTCGGCATTAAAAATACACTCAAAACAATAAATTAAAACTACGGGTAAGGAAAATGAAAACTATCGGTCTGCGAGGGGCGCTCATTGCGTTCGGTCTGTCAGCGTTCCTGGCTGCCTGTGGGGGCGGCAGCGATGTGAGTCCCTCTGCGAATACGGTGGCGCTCAGTGCCGATCAGGCCGCGTCTGAACAATTCGTGCTTGCGCCAAATGCTTCATATAATTTGCAGTGGGATTTGCCCGGCGCGGGTATCCCGGTGAGTGGCGTGAATTTCCTGATAGAGGAGCACGCGTCAATTGCCGCGTCGCCATTGACAGCCGGCGCGCAAAAGCTCATTGAGACTTCACCTACGTCAATTGCAAATTCGCTCGGTTTGCCAGTGGCAACAGCCGCGCGTTACATGGTCAACGGCGTGATTCTCGTCGGCTCGACGTCGCAGAGCTACATGAGTTACCAGGGAACAGGGGTCCGGACCGACGGGCTTGCTGCGGACAACGTAACGGCTGTCGCCAGTTCGCTCCGCTCGAATTATTCGGTGGTGCCGCTAACGGGGGCGGTCGCCGCGGCACCGTCAGAGTTCGCGCAATTTTTCAACGCGCTTTATTCCAACCCGTTGTTGCTCAGTGCAACGGTTACCTGGAATGCGGGCTCTGCCTACGAGAAATACACCAGCACGCAGATCGGTGACCTTTACACGGTCGGGGACTATACGGGTGCCACGACCGGCAATGCGCCAGTGCCAGTAGCAAGTGGCACGACGATCGCGGCGCTGATGGCAGCGGGAGGCATTACGTCGAATTCCGACGCGACGGTCTATACGCTCAGCAACGGCAGCATATCGACAATCAATGGCCTCACGACCTATGTATCGTCGAACGTGCGCCCAAACCTGACGACACCGACATATCGGACCTACTACCAGCTTAACGGCAACGTCTACGTAGGCAGTTTGATCAAGTCCGGTACGGTGCAGGGCGGCAACGCGTACGTGCAGGCAATACCCGGCACGTCGGGATTCACCCTCAATTACTCGCAGAACTATCAAATACGTTTGAACGCTGCTGCGGTTGCCAGCTTGCGTGCTGCCGTATCGTTCTAGCGCTTTTTGCACCCGGAAGCCTCCGGGTGCACCTTGTTCGATTGCCTGCCCAAACGCGTCCCTCAACGCCGCATTTCCGCGTCCTCTTCTTCGATGGCCGGGCCTGTCGAAAACACTGTATGGGTGTACAGTGTCGACTTCATCGGCCGTTATCTCGCTAATGCGTGTCGAACGGCGGCTCCTCAGCGCGAGCCACGCTTCGCCCAAGCGCCACTTGGCGGACGATCTAACTCATTGAACCGGTTAGGAAAAATTGGCATCCAACAACGCAATCCGCATTCGCGGCGCTCGCCAGCACAATCTCAAGAACATCGATCTTGACCTTTACACGGGTCAGATGACCGTGGTGACCGGTCCTTCGGGCTCGGGCAAATCGAGCCTGGTGTTCGATACGCTTTATGCCGAAGGCCAGCGTCGCTACGTCGAAACGTTTAGTGCTTATGCGCGGCAATTTCTCGACCGGATGGACCGTCCGCAGGTGGATCGCGTGGACGGCGTGCCGCCGGCTATTGCCATCGATCAGACGAATCCGGTGCGCAGTTCGCGCTCGACCGTCGGCACCATGACCGAGCTGAACGATCACCTGAAGCTGTTCTACGCACGCGCCGCCGAGCTCTTCGATAAAAAGACCTCGCATCAGGTCCGGCACGACACGCCGGAGACGATCTACGTCGAATTGCTCGAGCGCACGAAGGCGAGTGATCCGCGGATTGCGATCACGTTTCCGGTGGAACTGCCTGAGTCCGCGAGTGACGAAGAAGTCGCGCAGTGGCTTTCCGCCAGCGGCTATACGCGCGTGCAGGCCAAGCGGCATGTCGACGGCCGGCAAATGCTCGACGTGGTCGCCGACCGGTTCCGCTTGCAGAAGATGGAGCGGTCGCGGGCGCTGGAGGCGATTGAAAGTGCGCTGCTGCGCGGCACAGGGCGTGTGAACATTTACGTGCTGCCGGAGCCGGGTGAGGAAACGCCTGAAACAAACGACGTGCCAACGTGGCGCTTCTCCACCGGCTTGCACAGCCCGGAAAGCGATATCCGCTATGCCGATCCGCAACCCGCATTGTTCTCGTTCAACTCGGCGTATGGCGCGTGCGAAACGTGTCGCGGTTTCGGCCGGGTGATCGGCGTGGATCTCGGCCTGGTGATTCCCGACGAGCGCAAGACGCTGCGCGAGGGCGCGGTCAAGACCCTGCAAACGCCGGCATGGAAAGAGAATCAGGACGACCTGTTGCGCTACGGCGCGAAGGCCGGCATTCGCCTCGGCGTGCCCTGGAGCGAACTCACGCAGAAGGAACGCGACTGGGTGATTGGTGGTTCGCCCGACTGGACTGGCAAGTGGCAAAACCAGTGGTACGGGGTGCAGCGTTTCTTCGATTACCTCGAATCGAAAGCGTACAAGATGCACATCCGCGTGTTGTTGTCGAAATATCGCAGCTATACGAAATGTCCGACGTGCGAGGGCGCGCGCCTCAAGACTGAAGCACTGTTATGGCGTCTCGGTACGAAGGAGCAAGCCGATGCCGTGCTGAAGCCCGCCGATCGTTTTCTGCCGGCTGGCGTGCAGTGGACGCGGCCGCAACTCGAAGCGCTGCCGGGGCTTACGCTGCACGACTTGATGCTGATGCCGATCGACCGGATTCGCCGCTTCTTCGACTCGCTGACGTTGCCGAGCACGCTGCTCGACGACGCGCTCAAGCTCCTGCATAACGAAGTCCGCACGCGCCTGAAATACCTCTGCGATGTCGGCCTCGGTTACCTCACGCTGGATCGCCAGAGCCGCACGCTGTCCGGCGGCGAAGTGCAGCGGATCAACCTGACGACCGCGCTTGGCACGTCGCTGGTGAACACGCTTTTTGTGCTCGATGAACCCAGCATCGGCTTGCATCCGCGCGACCTGAACCGCATTGTCGAAGCCATGCACCGCTTGCGCGATGCGGGAAATACGCTCGTGGTGGTGGAGCACGATCCGTCGGTGATGCTCGCGGCGGATCGTCTTATCGACATGGGTCCGGGGCCGGGCGAACGCGGCGGCGAGATTGTCTATGACGGGCCGCCGAACGATATCGAGCATAGCGACACGTTGACCGGCGCCTACCTCGGTGGCCGCAAGCACGTGGCGCATGCATCGAACTGGCAGCGTCGTGCAGTCGATGCGAAGACGCCAAGGCTTCTGCTCGAAGGTGCGACTGAACATAACCTGCGTGATGTCACAGTCGAGATTCCGTTGCAGCGGCTGGTGTGCGTGACGGGTGTATCGGGGTCGGGCAAATCGACGCTGATCCAGGACGTGCTCGCCCCCGCGTTGCTGCGTCATTTCGGCAAGGCGACCGAATCGCCGGGCGCATTCCGCGGATTGAAGGGCGCGGACGCGTTGAGCGAAGTGATCTTCGTCGATCAATCGCCGATCGGCCGCACCGCGCGCTCCAATCCGGCGAGTTATGTCGGCGCGTTCGACGAGATTCGCAAGCTGTTTGCAAAAGCGCCGCTGGCCGCGCAACGGGGTTATAGCGGCGCAGGCATGTTCAGCTTTAATTCCGGCGATGGCCGTTGCCCGACATGCGGCGGTTCGGGCTTCGAACACGTCGAGATGCAGTTCCTGAGCGACGTCTATTTGCGTTGTCCGGATTGCGATGGGCGGCGGTATCGGGCGGAAATCCTCGATGTGCAGATCGAGCGCGACGGCAAGTCGCTCAGCGTCGCGGATGTGCTCGACCTGACCGTCAGCGAAGCCGTTGTTTGTTTTGCAAAAGACAAGGAAGTGCTGCGGGTATTGCAGCCAATCGTTGACGTTGGACTGGAATATGTGAAGCTCGGGCAACCGGTTCCCACGCTGTCGGGCGGTGAAGCGCAGCGCCTGAAACTGGCGGGGTTCCTCGCGGAAACGGCGCAGGCGAGCGGCAACCTGCCGGGCCGCCTGTTCATGTTCGACGAGCCCACAACGGGTCTCCATTTCGACGATATCGCCAAGCTGATGCAAGCGCTGCGGCGCTTGCTGGAGCGCGGCCATTCGCTGATCGTGATCGAGCACAATCTCGACGTGATCCGCGCGGCCGACTGGATCATCGATCTCGGTCCGGAAGGCGGCGATGCAGGCGGTCTGGTGGTCTGCGTCGGCACGCCGGACGATGTTTCGGCGTGCGAACAATCGCATACCGGCCGTGCTCTGCTCGACTACGAAGAGGCCATGGCGCCGGGCGCGGCGCAGAAGCGCATGTCGGGGGTTCCGCTGCAACTGGCCGCGGAAGTCGCGGCGGCGCGGCGCGCATTGCAGGGCGAAGACGTGGTGCGTATTGTCAACGCACGCGAGCACAACCTGAAGTCGCTCGACGTCGATATCCCGCACGGCAAGTTCAACGTGATTACGGGTGTATCGGGCTCGGGCAAGTCCACATTAGCATTCGATATCCTCTTTCACGAAGGCCAGCGCCGTTATCTGGAATCGCTGAATGCGTATGCGCGTTCGATCGTTCAGCCGGCCGGGCGTCCTGAAGTGGACGCTGTCTACGGCATTCCGCCGACGGTGGCTATTGAACAGCGTTTATCGCGTGGCGGCCGTAAGAGCACGGTCGCGACCACGTCGGAAGTCTGGCACTTCCTGCGGCTTCTGTATGTGAAGCTCGGCATCCAGCATTGCATCCATGACGGCGCGCCGGTGACGGCGCAGAGCCCGGAATCGATCGTCGCGCAGATCATGCGGGATTTCAAAGGTCAGCATATTGGCTTGCTCGCGCCGCTCGTGGTGAACCGCAAGGGGATTTACACCGACCTCGCGAAGTGGGCGAAGACACGCGGTCACACGCATTTGCGCGTGGACGGCGAGTTCCTTGCTGTCGATCCGTGGCCAAAGATCGATCGCTTCAAGGAGCACACGATCGAGTTGCCGGTTGGCGACCTGGTTGTCAGCGCCAGCGATGAAACCACGCTGAAAGCGATGCTGCTGGAAACGCTCGAACTGGGCAAGGGCGTGATGCATTTGCTTGCTCCGCTCGACGACCTGCATGGCGCACTGAATGGCGGCAAGAAGGGAACAAAGCACGTTGGCGAGATTCGCGTGTTCTCAACCAAACGCGCGTGTCCGGTTTGTGGCACGAGTTACCCCGAACTCGACCCGCGCATGTTCTCGTACAACAGCAAGCACGGCTGGTGCAACACCTGCGTGGGGACAGGTGTCACGCTCACACGCGAACAGCGCGAAGTCTATGACGACACCGTGATCTCCGATGACGGCCGTGGCCGAGAGCAGACGATTCCATCGGCGCAACAGGAACCGGACGATGTCGTCGATCAACCGTGCCCGGATTGCAACGGCACGCGCCTGAACGAAGTTGCGCGTGCGGTGACGTTTGGCAATCAGCCGATAACCGAAGTCGGCCGCTGGACGGTCAGCGCAACGCGTGGCTGGATCAAGAAGCTGAAGCTCAAGGGCCGCGATGCGGATATCGCCCGCGACGTGGTCAGTGAAATTGAAGGCCGCTTGCTCTTCCTCGAAGAAGTCGGCCTTGGTTATCTGAGCCTGGATCGTGCGGCGCCCACGTTGTCGGGCGGCGAAGCGCAGCGCATTCGCCTCGCCGCGCAACTCGGCAGCAACTTGCAGGGCGTATGTTATGTGCTGGATGAACCGACTATCGGTTTGCATCCGCGTGACAACAAGATCCTGCTGGACGCGCTGAAGAAACTCGGTGACAAGGGCAACACGCTGGTGGTGGTTGAGCACGACGAGGACACGATTCGCCGCGCGGATCACATCATCGATATTGGCCCGGGAGCGGGGAAACGCGGTGGCACGGTCGTCGCGCAAGGCAACGTGGCCGATCTCGCGGCGCAACCGGATTCCCTCACGGGGCAGTATCTGGCGAACCCGATCCAGCATCCGTTGCAAGCACGCCGCGATGTAAAAACCGCGACCGCGAAACGCGCCGCCACGCCCGAGAACTGGCTCACGGTTCATGGCGCGACGCTGCACAACCTGCGTAACGTCACCGCGAGCATGCCGCTCGGCCGCCTGATTGCTATTACGGGCGTAAGCGGTTCCGGCAAGTCCACGCTCGCGCGTGACGTGCTGATGACGAACCTGCTCGATGCCGTGGGCCGCTCGGTTCTGTCGTCGCCGGCTACGCGCCGCGCGCGTAAAACCGCGCAAGCCGACATGCCCGCGCGCAATCGTTCGAGCGTTTTGTCACGCGAGGCGCCGCGCGCCAAGTTCGACGTCACGCATCGTTGGCAAGGGTGCACGGAGGTGACAGGGTTCGAGACCATCGACCGTGTGCTTGAAGTCGATCAGACACCGATCGGCAAGACGCCGCGATCGTGCCCGGCGACGTATATCGGCATGTGGGACACCATCCGCAAGCTGTTCGCGGACACGCTCGAATCGCGTGCGCGGGGTTACACGGCATCGCGCTTCTCCTTCAACACCGGCGACGGCCGCTGCCCGGCCTGCGAGGGCCAGGGCGTGCGCACTATCGCGATGAGCTTCCTGCCCGACGTCAAGGTGCCGTGCGACGTCTGCCACGGACAGCGCTTCAATCCGGAAACGCTGGCGGTGACGTGGCGCGGCAAGAACATTGGCGAAGTGCTGACCATGGAGATCGACGAGGCCGTCGAGTTCTTCTCCGCGATGACCAGCATCTCGCATCCGCTGCAACTCATGAAGGATGTGGGGCTGGGTTATCTGACGCTTGGGCAGCCGTCGCCTACGTTGTCAGGCGGCGAGGCGCAGCGGATCAAGCTGGTGACGGAGTTGTCGAAGGTGAGGGACGATATTGGCAAGCGTGGGCAGAAGGCGCCGCATACGCTGTATGTGCTCGATGAACCCACGGTTGGCCTGCATATGGCCGACGTCGCGAAGCTGATTCGCGTGCTGCATCGGCTGGTGGATGGCGGGCATTCGGTGGTCGTGATCGAGCACGATCTGGATGTGATAGCCGAAGCCGACTGGGTGATCGATCTCGGGCCTGAGGGCGGCACGGAAGGCGGATCGATCGTGGCCGCGACCGATCCGGATACGCTCTCGAAGAATCCCCGCAGTCATACGGGCGCCGCGCTGCGGCCGGTGCTCGAGCGCGGGACGGAGACGGCCGAGGCGGTGCAGTGACTTCTCGGTAACGCCTCAGTAGCTCTTGTAGGGCAAAAACTTGCCCGATAAAACCACGTTGACCCGGTCCCCTTTGGGATTGGGTTCGCGCTGGATATCCATCGAAAAATCGATTGCGCTCATGATCCCGTCGCCGAATTCCTCGTGGATCAGCTCCTTGATCGTGGTCCCGTAAACGCTCACTATTTCGTACCATCGATAGATCAGGGGATCGGTCGGGACGGCCGTCGGCAACGAGCCTTTATAGGGCACAATCTGCAGCCAGGCGACGGCTTCATCGGAGAGGTCGAAGAGGGCGCCGACGGTTTCGGCTTGTGCTTTGGAGAACGTCATCTGCCCGAGGCAACCTGCCGTCACCCACTCCTTGCTCATGCCGACTTGCTCCGCCACGTTGGCCCATTTCAGGCCTTTGCTCACCTTGGCGGCGAGAATCATGCGAGTCACTTCGCTGCGATCGGAAATCATTTTTGGGCTGCTCCTTGAGGGTGGTTTTAGGAGAGTGTATTGACCAATCGCGCGGCTCGCTGGTGGACAAAATAACTGCAGGATAGACAAACCATGACCAACCCCATCACCGACCTGAACATGCTGCTTGCATCCATGTCGCCTGAACGCCAGCCGGGCGTGTACATCTACGCGACTGTGCCTTTTGCCTATGACCTCGGCAATATCGTCCCGCTTGCGACGTTCCGCGAACGAGAAGGCCTGACGATCATCGTGGAGGAAGGGGCGGCATCGAGAGCGGGCATACGGTCCTTATTCCGCGCGGCCTGGATCACGCTCACCGTCCATTCGGACCTTCAGGCGGTCGGGCTGACTGCTGCCTTCGCTACTGCGCTCGGGAAGGCAAACGTCAGTTGTAATGTAGTTGCGGCGGCGTACCACGATCACATCTTTGTGCCGATAGAATCGGCGGATGCCGCTATGGTTGCACTGCAGGAACTTCAGCTTGGTGGGCTGTAAGGATTCGATCGCGGTGGGCAGTGGGCGGTGGGGTTATGCCGCGGCGCCCCTGATTCTGGCGTTTGCGGTCTGGTTCAGTGCCGGGATGCTGCTTTTCAGGTCTTCGCGGGTTCTATTCTGATTGATCTTTTTAGCTCTATTAGCCACTGCGCGTGGCGGCG
>NZ_CAXUPU020000050.1:0-45503 GCF_964252755.1 Caballeronia sp. LjRoot29
ACCCCGACCCCGACCCCGACCCCGACCCCGACCCCGACCCTCATCCCAGACCAATCCCACAACAGCGGCTCAATCTTCAACCGTCGACAACACCTCAAGCGGCATCTTTTTCTCGTGGCTCAACGTGATCGCAGGGACGAAGAGAAGAAACCCGACCGCAAAAATCGCGATCACGAAAATCGATAAAAATGTCAGATGAAGCGACTGATGCAGTACCTGACGGATTGCATCGCTGCTGCCGAGGCTCATTACCTGATTTTGCAGCAGCGCCTTTAACTGGTCCGATGTAACCGCGGCCGCGCCATTCGAATGACCCAGCCCAAAATTGAGCACAGCGCCGAACAAAGTCGCGCCAATCGTGCTGCCGAGATTCCGCGAAAACAGATTCGAGGCCGTCGCGCTCCCGCGCTGCGCAATATCGACTATCTCCTGGATCAGCACAAGCGAACTGACGCTCGACGTCCCCATGCCAAAGCCCATGATGAGCGAACCAAACGCGGCGATCAGCGGAGAGCTTTCCGGCGACAACACGATCAGGAACACCGCGCCTAACGGGATAAACGCACTGCCGCCAATCAAGATGCGCCTAAGCCCGATTCGATGAAACGACTTCGCCGCCAGCGTCGCGCCAACGGGCCACCCGACCATCATCATGGTCAACGCAAGACCGGCAATCACCGGCGAACGATGCAGCACGCCTTGCACGTACATCGGCAGGAATGTGGTTGCACCCATCAGGATCATGCCGGACAGGACGGTCGATCCGTTACACGCGGCTATCGGCCGGCGGCCCCAGAGCGCGAACGAGATCATGGGTTCGGTGGCGCGTTTCTCCTGCATCAGGAAGAACAGCAGGCACAGGATAAAGAATCCGCCCGCGATCAATGCCTTCGTGATGTCGTCATTGCCTGCATACGTCAGCGACATCATCAGTGCAGCAATGGACACCATGAAAAGCGCCGCGCCCGCAAAGTCGATGGACGGTCGCGAGTGCCGCTCCGATTCTTTAAGGAACGCGATGAACCCCGCCGCCGACGCAAGGCCAATGGGCACGTTCATCCAGAAGATCCAGGCCCACGAAAAATCGCGGATGATCAAGCCGCCGACCATCGGTCCGACGACCGCCGAGATGGCCCAGACGCTCGCCAGATAACCCTGCACCTTGCCACGTTCGCGCGCGGGATAGAGGTCGGCGACAATCGTCAGCGTGACCGGCTGGATCGCGCCTGCGCCCACGCCCTGGATCAGCCGGAACACGATCATGGCGGGCATCGACCAGGCGAAACCGGCAAGTATTGAGCCGGCCAGAAAGATGCCGATGCCGATTAGAACAATGGGCTTGCGGCCATACAGGTCCGCGAGTTTGCCGAAGATGACCGTCATGGCGGTCTGCGTCAGCAGGAAGGACGAGAAGACCCAGCTATAGAGATGCAAATCGCCAAGCTGCGAGACGATCTGCGGCATGGCGGTGGAAACGATGGTGGCTTCTATGGCGACCATTGCCATTGAAGCCATGACCGCTGCAATGACAAGCGGACGCGACGTTTGCGGGCTGCGGGACATGGAAATTGTGTATTGGGGGCGCGGACAAAGTCGCAGGATCTTTGCCCCGCGACGCGTGATGGGGTCGCGGCAGCGCGACCATCGAGGAGTATGCGCCTTGATGGAAATGTTCGCTGAGCGTGGATCGTCCTTTAGGCTCCTCTTGAGGTGCCACCCTTAGCAGCGCGACGGTGTTCAATGGCTAAGTAAAGCCTCATCAATCAAGCGCTTTTGTTCGTTCAGCATGTTGTGACACACTTGGATATCCGACGCTAAGGCTTATTTCAATTCAAGGACCCGTCAATGAATTCCACGCCTGTTCCACGTGACCCGGATTCGGCCGCCGCGCGCCTTGAGGCGCTTGGTCTCGTCCTGCCGAAAGTGCCTGCGCCTCGCGGCGCGTTCAAGCCTTTCTCCCGCTCGGGCTCGCTGATCTTCCTCGCGGGGCAGATTTGCGAATGGGAAGGAGAGGTTCGATACGCCGGTCCTGTCGGCACGGAGCAGGACCTTGAAGCAGGGCAGCGGGCGGCGCAAATTTGCGGACTTAACCTGCTCGCTGCACTTCATCTTGCGCTCGATGGCGACCTTGACCGCGTGGTCAGTTGTCATCGGATGGGCGGCTTTGTGTATTGCATGCCGGGTTATCCTGACGTGCCGAAAGTGATCAACGGTGCCTCCGACCTCATGTTCGCGGTGTTCGGCGAACGAGGCCGGCACGCCCGGACCGCGGTCGGCGTGGCGACGCTTCCGGCGGGGGCGTCGGTGGAAGTGGACGCGATCTTTGAAGTCCGCTGATTGTCTTTTATGTTTCAAGGAGTTCCAGTGCACGCTAGCTTGTTGATCACGAATATCCGTCTGCCGGACGGCACCCCCGTAGATATTGCTGTCAGCGGCGGACGGATAGAGGAAATCGGCCCGAACCTGCCGCGCGGCGCCGGCGTCGCGCGTGAAAACGGCCAGGGCGCGCTGGTCCTGCCGGGGTTTGTCGAAGGCCATACGCATCTCGACAAAACCAACTGGGGCTTGCCGTGGTATCGCAACGAAGTGGGTCCAAGGCTTATCGACAGGATCGAGAACGAACGATCATGGCGCGCGAGTTCGGGACACGATGCGGGCGCGCAATCTCTAGCGCTTGCGCGGGCTTTTCTTGCGGCGGGAACAACGCGCATTAGAACGCATGTGGATATAGACACGGACGCAGGGCTCAGGCATTTGCACGGCGTGCTGGCGACGCGTGAAACGCTGGCCGATGTCATGGAGATACAAATCGTTGCGTTCCCGCAGTCAGGCATGCTACGCCGTCCGGGGACCGACGCGTTGCTAAACGATGCGCTAAAGGCGGGTGCCGACGTGCTCGGTGCGCTGGACCCTGCGCTTATCGACCAGGATCCGGTTACTTCGCTCAATACCACGTTCGAGATTGCGAACCGTCATCAGAAGCCTGTCGATATCCATCTTCACGAGCCCGGCGAGGTAGGCGCGTTCACTTTCAATCTGCTGCTCGACCGAGTGAAGGCGTTGGGCATGCAGGGGCGTGTTGTCGTGAGTCACGCGTTTTGCTTAGGTCAGCTTCCTGATCGCGAGCGCAATACGTTGTTGGCAAGGATCGCGGATCTCGATGTTGCGCTGTTGACTACGGCGCCCCCATCTGTGCCCGTTCCTCCGATGCGCGCTTGCATCGAAGCAGGCGTGACGCTATTTGCCGGCAACGACGGAATACGCGATACGTGGACGCCATTCGGTAAACCCGACATGCTCGAGCGCGCCATGTTCGTCGGCATGCGCTATGACCTTCGCCGCGATGAAGACCTTGCACTTGCGTTCGACTGCGTCAGCACATTGGGTGCGTGGGCGTGCGGGTTCAAGGACTATGGACTGCACGAAGGCGCGCGCGCCGATCTTGTTTTGGTGGACGCTGAAACAGTGGCTGAAGCGGTTGTTTCGCGACCAGTGCGCAAGCTCGTGGTTTCGCGCGGCAGGATTGTTGCACGCGACGGGATTGCATCGATATGAAACTGATTGCCGATCGCCTTTATCTAAGAGATATCGAGCCGTCCGATCTTGACGCAGTGCATGACTATGCCAGCTTGCTCGAGGTCGTGTTGCATCAGGAATGGGGGCCTAACACGATCGAACAGACCAGGGAATTTATAGAAGGCTGTGTGCTGGGGAGTTCGCTGCCCGACAGGAGAACGGTGGAGCTGGCCGCAGTTCTTAACGATGGCAGTCTCATCGGCAGTTACCGGGCGACTTTGTCGGAAGATGAGTCGGAGGCTGAGATTGGCTACTCGCTTCATCCTCGTTATTGGAATCAAGGCTTCGCCACTGAAGCAGCGAAACGGTTGGTCGACTACCTGGTGCGCGAGCGCCACGTGCGGGAGATCTTTGCGACCAGCAGGCCGGAAAATATCGCGTCCATTCATGTGCTGCAGAAACTCGGGATGAGACAGGTGGACCTCTATCGCAAGAACGTGCTGATCAGGGGCGAGTGGCGCGACACGCTGGTATTTTCAGTGAAGGTTTAATAAACGGCACGCCGCGCCCGGCTATATTCCGCCTTCATCTTTACCCCGCTCGGTGTATCCCGTACTTCAGAATCCTTCCAAATTGCCGATATGCACACAGCGGCGCGCGATCCCATGCGCCAGTCGTGAACTGTGCCTCGCATCGGAGAGTAGATTGGACCGTCTCAGTTTGAACACCAAATTATCGCTGGCATTGCTCATCACATGGCTTGGCCTCCTGTTCCTCGGTGGATGGGCCGCGTGGCAGTCTCGCGTAACCATGACCGAAGGTCGCCAGACCGGTGTGCAGAACGTGGTCGAGTCGGCTTACGGCGTGGTTGCGGACTACGCGAAGCAAGTGGACAGCCATCAACTGACACTCGAGCAGGCCCAGGAGCAGGCCAAGGCGAAGCTCGCAGCCATGCGCTTTCCGGGTAGCGGTTACATGATCATCACGACCGCGCGTCCCGTGGTCATCATGCATCCCACGCTGGCCGATCTGCGCATGAAGGATGTAAGCGACTACAAGGATACTGACGGCAAGCTTTTGTTCGTCGAGATGGTCAAGGTCGCCCAGGCCAGCGGACAGGGCTTCGTGCCCTACATGGCGCGCTTGCCGGGTAAAACGGAACATGTGCCGAAGATCAGCTTCGTCAAACGGTTCGCGCCGTGGGACTGGTACCTGATCTCTGGTGTGTACGTGAACGATATCAACGACGCGTTCAAGGTGAACCTTCTCCAATACCTGATCGTGATCCTGTTGATTGGAGGCGTCAGCTCGGCGGCGTTGATATTGATCATCCGTAATGTGAAGCGCAGTCTGGGCGGCGAACCGGCGTATGCCACCAGCGTCGCCGAGGGCATTGCGAACGGCGATCTGTCGCACGATGTCACGCTGGGTGCATCGGATGAAAGCAGCATGTTGTCCGCCATGCAACGCATGCAGCAACGGCTCGCCGATACCGTCCGTCGGATTCGCGGCGGCACTGAAACCATTACCGTTGCCGCTCAGCAGATTGCAGCGGGTAACCACGATCTCTCTGCACGCACTGAGCAGCAGGCGTCGTCGATCAGTGAAACCGCGGCGAGCATGGAGCAGCTTACTGCCACTGTTAAGCAGAACGCAGAGAATGCGCATCAGGCGAACAAGATGGCGGCGAATGCATCGTTGATCGCAAGCGAAGGCGGGACGGCGGTGCAGCAGGTCGTCTTGACGATGCAAAGTATTGCGGCCAGCTCCACGCGCGTGGTCGACATCATCTCGGTGATCGAAGGCATCGCGTTCCAGACAAACATTCTCGCGCTTAACGCGGCCGTCGAGGCGGCGCGTGCGGGCGAGGAAGGGCGCGGTTTTGCTGTCGTGGCAGGCGAGGTGCGTAATCTGGCGCGCCGCAGCGCGGATGCCGCCAAGGAGATCAAGAGCTTGATCGAAGAGTCCACCGGCAAGGTCGATGACGGCAAGGCGCTGGTGGAACGGGCCGGTACGACGATGCACTCGCTGGTGCATGCGGTGCAGCGCGTGACGGATATCATCGGCGAGATTTCGGTGGCGTCCGAGGAGCAGAGCCGCGGCATCGAGCAGGTGAATATAGCCATTGCTCAAATGGACGAAACGACTCAGCAAAACGCAGCCATGGTCGAGGAAGCGACGGCAGCGGCTCAGTCGATGCAAGAGCAAGCGCAGATGCTGCGCGACACCGTTAATGTGTTCCGCTTGGCGAGTGTGTGAAATCGAGCAGGCGCTTTAGAGGCCGGCTTTAGAGGCCGCTTCTAGAGCGCACTTGCAACAGAAGCGCCCGCCTTCGAAGCACATCAAATGACTAAAGCGGCATCGATATAAAATTATAAAAACGGACGTTCGAGCTTTTTCAGTTGCGTCTGCGCTGACGTCCGAAAATCCATTATCGAGCTTATCGTCTGCTCCATATGAATGGAGCGCTCCAATTGTTTGCCAGCGCGTTATCGGATGTCACGCATATTGCAGTGAAGCCCCGACGTCGTCCGTAACCCCGTCGTTTCGAACACGTCGTCAGCACGTTTTGCCAATCATGCACCGGCCCTGTTTATTTTCAAAACATTAACATCGGGCGGATTCGATGGTGTATTTTGGCGGTGACCGTTGCATCATTGAGAGGCGATTTCGCAAAAAACTCCCGGCCTTTAAACCGCATTTTCGATACCCCGACCCCGGGGTCGAATCTACTCAGGCGTTTCCGAGCGTAAAAGGCAGCCCTTTTTACGATGGGTACCACGTTGCTTTGGTACTAAGGGAAAAGCACGCGCAGGTTAAAATCCGATCAGTATTAATATTATCAGTATTACGTACTAGAAGATTAAATGTCTGGAATTGCGAGCGCGGTATGGAGTTCGGATTCGTGTCGTGGATAATTTGTCTTGTCCTACCGATAGAGGGTTAGAAGACGGCTCGCAGGTACATCGCCAATTGCAAGCGTTGGCCGAGAACCTTGGGGCGGAATGTGCCGGCCGAATCCGAGGCCGCAGTCGGTGCTATGAGGTCGCTCATCCTTGCGACTAATTCGTTATACGAAACACTTAATAAAATACCCGGCGGGCCCTGGAATTTTCGTAAAGCAACTTTCATGCAGCAACGATTTCTGCTTCAAAGACGACCCGGCAAGCCGTCGAGAAAGCGTTGCTGGTGGCACAAAAATAGTTACGCGAAGGCCGAAGGGAGTTCTCCATGAGTGAAGCGTGGATGGTGTGCGTCGTTGGTCTGTTAGTGCTCGCGGGCGCGGCCATGATGGTCGTTGCCCACTATCGCCGGGAGCTCCTGCGCAAGCGGTTGCTTCGCCAGATGGATCATCGGCAATGCTGGGAGGTTATGCGTCGCAGGAATTGAGTGTGAGAAGCGCGTGGTCTTTTGCGCCAGGGAGCTCCAATTACCCTTTGTTGAGTCGGTATTGATGTTAATGACAAGTCCCTATGAGTCCCCGTCTTGCGATGCATCGCCGAGTATTACCGTGCGGGCTGCGACGGGCCAACTGAGAGTCGTGTCCGTGTGGCAGGCGTTCGGACCAAGCGCGGCGCAAGCACAGCGGACGAGCGTGCACTGCAAAAAGAACAAGGGCCTGGAAGAAATGACGGTTACGTTTGCTTCCATTTCGCTAGCTGAACTGACGGAAATCATTAGTCGTTTGAACGCCCTGACATGGGTGAGTGCTGCGTCGCTCCGTGTCACGACGGGCAGTAGCTTCCCGGAGCGTGGCCCATCGTGAATAGGGCAGCAGTGCATAGTGTCGCAGTTGAAAACAAGAACTGAGAGGTGACATTCATGAGCGTCGATGACCGTCGTCAACAGGATCTTTCTCACATTGAAAGAATAATTGGCCAACTTGAACGCCAGGCACCGGGCGAACGAGGGATTGCAGAACGAAACCCGGTCACCCGGCCTGATTACTGGCGGGAACGTATCCATGGTCTGGTGGCTTCTTCGGAGACGACCGTTCCAACGATCAAGCACGCTGCTGTCTTATTGGAAAGATTGGCGCGCCTGTCCGAGAGGCTGGAGCAACGCGAAAAACCGCTCACTGCAGGTAAATGATCCTGCCCAAGGGACATCAGTAGGACCCTTCATCAAAAAGTGAGGTTTCACTTGGAAGCGCTTAAGCTGGCGCAGCGTATTCGCACGCGTGCCAATGAACTTTGGAAGCAGGATGGCAGCCTGGAAGGTTGCGCTGACGAATACTGGAGGCAAGCACGACAACTCGTTGAACGCGAAGCGGAGACGGAGGCTGCGAAAATGGGGAGTGAACGTGTCGCCGGTTGGAGCGAACTTGATACTGTGTCGAGGCATGGGAATTGCGAAAAGGACGGCGTGCTTAAGCCTGAATTCGAAGCTACTTAGCTTTGAATCAATGAAATCACTGATCGATGTGGCGCGGAGGCGGATCTAGGCACACACTAATTTTTGCAAGCGCAAAGGTAAGCCCGCGCAGTCGACTCAGGAGTTGCTATGTCTAGCCACAGCTTCGCATCAAATCAAACGGTGTCCAGTCGGCCGGTCAGCAACGCCCTCGCACTCGGGGCAGACGCGCAGCCGTTGCTCAGCCGGACACCGGTGACACTTCGGCACGCTGACTTCGACCAATTTATCGCTGGGAATGGGTTGCCGGTCGTCGTTATTTTTTGGGCGCGATGGTGCAGCGTGTCCAAGGTGATGACATCCTACTTTGGCGCTGGCGCGCGCAGGTTCGGAGGGCAGGCGTTGTTCGCGAAGGTGGAAGCGGCAGATGAATCTCGCCTTGCAGAGCGCTACCAAATCCGCAGCGTCCCAACTATCGTCCTCTTTTGCAACGGCCAAGAAGCAGATCGTCACGATGGTGCCATGAGTGCTGATCAACTGGAGCTGTGGCTGCGCCCTCATCTAGAGATGATGAAGGCGCAGAGACCACTGCCTTGAGAAGCCGCGTCTTGAATTGCTGAATATCAAACACCACCTTTAATGCTTAAGGCAGGTGTCGGCGTTTTTCCACGTGCAGGTGTCAAGACCGGTGTGAATGACCGGCTTCACCGTCTTTCCTTCTGCAAGGTCGCGCATGATCATCGCTGCCTGATAGCCCATTTCCTCAGGCCGCTGTCCGACGAGGACATTGACCTTGTGTTCCTTGAGGGCCTGCAGTTCAGGCCCGAGCGTATCGGCTGAGACGATGACGAACTTGCCGCTCTGGATCTTATCCATGATCGGCGTGACAACTTGCGAATAGGCCTGCGGTGCAAAGAGCGGCCAGCCGCCTTCGAGCACGAAGGCATCGAGACCGGTCGCGTTGGCGGTCAGCGTGTCCTGCATCATCTGATTCGCCTTGGCTGCGTCGTCGTTCACGTAAAGCGGACAGGCGCTGATCTCTTTCCAGCCATTTTCTCCAGCAAGCTTTTGTATTCCCTTCTTACCGGAGAGCGCGTCGCGCGTGCCCTGGGCGCGCTGGTTGATATTCTCGGCTGCCGGATTGCCCATCACGAGGCAGAGATTGCCGCCCTTTGGCATGAGCAACTTCAACTGCTCGCCGAGCCTGACGCCCAACTCGTAATTGTCAGTGCCCACATAGCTCTTGCGCAGCGAAGCATCTTTCGGCAGTAAATCGGCATCGGCGGTGATCACTGGAATCGTCACATTGCGGCGGCGCAACTCTTCAGCTACGGCCGGCGCGTTCGCTGGAGAGATTGCCATTCCCGCCACGCCCTTGGTCAGCAAGTCGTCGATGATCTGCACTTCCGCGGTTTCGTCAGCAGCCGTCGCGGGGCCGGTGTAATAGCAGGTGTAGCCTTGGGCTTTGAGCTCCTTGTTCGCCCGCTCGCAACCTTGATGCATCAGGTCGAAGTAGGGGTTGTCCAGACCCTTTACCACTAGCGCCAGAGTTTTATCGGCTGCATAGGCGGAGGTAGCCAGCATGGCGAGCCCTCCGATCGCAGCGAGACACATCCAAGCTTTTTTCATTATTGCCTCCATGTCGACTGGCGTTAGCGCTTACC
Source organism: Caballeronia sp. LjRoot29 (assembly GCF_964252755.1). NCBI lineage: Bacteria > Pseudomonadati > Pseudomonadota > Betaproteobacteria > Burkholderiales > Burkholderiaceae > Caballeronia > Caballeronia sp. LjRoot29. Next base: position 9,534 of record NZ_CAXUPU020000050.1, read on the forward strand.
GGTTCCATGGCGCTTATTCCGGTCTTATACAAAGTTATTGGCGCCGGCTTTGCGGTGCCGCGTTTGCTCGCACAATTGTCGTAATAGCCGCAACGGAGCGCCGTAATCGAGTTTTGACCGCTCCCGCGGAACCTTGCGTTTCTTAACGAACTCTCGCGTCCGGCAGTTCCGCGTCTCGTCCGGTCGCGCCCCAGGCAGCGGCCAACTCGCATGATTCGGCCGCTGCGTCCGAAGACATTTCAATCGCCTTGCCGCTCACCGCCGAGCCGGTTAAACAGCACCGCGATGATGATGAAAGCACCCACGACCGTTCCCTGCCAGAACGAGTCCACGCCCAGCAGGATCAGGCTGTTGCGGATGACTTCGATAAGTGCCGCGCCCACGACAGTCCCGAAGGCACTGCCGATACCGCCCATGAGATTGGTGCCGCCGATCACCGTTGCCGCAATCACGCGCAATTCGTCGCCTGTGCCAAGGCCTGTGGTCACCGCGCCGAGCCAGCCGACTTCGAGGATTGCCGCAACGCCCGCCATGAGGCCGGCGAGCACATAGACGGAGCAAATGATGCGGCGCACCGGAACACCGGTGAGATTCGCCGCATGGCGGTTGCCGCCGACGGCGAAGACGTAGCGGCCCCAGCGCGTGCACGCAAACGCAAACCAGAAAAGCACGGCGAGCACGATCAGGAACCACACCGGGTTAGCAATGCCGAGGGTCTTGCCGCCGCCGAGCGCAAGGAGTTTGGCGCCGTCGGGACCGAAATCGAAAATGGTTCGGCTGCCAGAGAACACCAGCGCGAGGCTGCGGCCAACGCTCAGCATGCCGAGCGTCACGACGAAGGGCTGCATGTCCAGGTAGGCGATAAGCAGGCCGTTCACGAGGCCGACGATCCCCGCGGTCAGGAGCCCCATGCCGATGCCCACCCAGATCGGATAGCCGGCGTTCATGGTCACCGAGAGGACGATGCCGCTCAAGCCAATCGTCGAGCCTACCGAAATATCGATACCGCCCGTGACGATCACCGCCATCATTCCAAGCGCCACGATGGCGACGAAGGCGAAGTTGCGCGTAACGTTGAAAAGATTCTGCTGCGTTGCAAACGTCGAGGTCACGAACGAGAGCAGGATGCAGGCGATGATCGTTGCAAGCACCACCCAGAACACCTGACTCGCGAGCAGCCCCGTCCAGCGAGTATGAGTCCTCGCGGATTGCGGATCATCAAGCAGTATCGGCGTTGAAGCGGGCCTTTCCGGCGCATCGTTCAATTCGGGTCTCCTTTCCCCACGCATAGCTGCGCAAGGCAGATTCAGGCGGTGGAGATGGCTCCGGTAATGAGGCCAGTCACTTCTTCCGCAGAGGACGCTTCGATCTTCTTGTCCGCGACCTTGCGCCCACGCCGCATGACGACCACGCGGTGGGCGACATCGAAAACATCGGGCATCCGGTGACTAACAAGAATGACCGCGATGCCATGCTCGGACAGACGCCTGATAAGGCTAAGCACCTCCGCCACCTGCCGGACGCTGATCGCTGCCGTGGGCTCGTCCATGATCACGAGCCGCGCGTCGGAGAGGCGCGTGCGAGCGATCGCCACGGCCTGTCGTTGACCGCCTGACATCTGCCTGACGAGGTCTCGCGGGCGCGTCTCGGATTTCAGTTCTTTGAAGAGTTCGCCGGCGCGCCTGTACATGGTCGCGTGATCGAGAATACGGATAGGTCCGAAACCGATCCGTGGCTCGCGACCAAGGAAGACATTGGCAGCTGCCGTTAGGTTATTGCAGAGGGCGAGTTCCTGATAGACGACTTCGATCCCCTGAGCGCGGGCATCGACCGGCTTGCCGAAATGCACTGGTTTACCACTGATGAGAATTTCGCCGTGGGAGGGCGGAAAGTTGCCGGCGATGACTTTCACCAGCGTCGATTTTCCGGCCCCGTTGTCTCCCATCAGGCCGACGACCTGGCCCGGCTCAAGACTGAACGTCACGTCGGTCAGGGCGTGAATGGCGCCGAAGTGTTTGGAAACACCTCTGAGTTCTAAAAGACTCATGGACTGTCGCACTCGCTCCAGTGGTGTCACCCATTTCTTCGGCCGGGCGACCGATAGACATGCTAGTTAAATTTTTATAGCACAACGGTTCCTTTTAGCAAGGCTCGTTCGATTATCCGATTCATCATCGGATGAGTGATTGCTTTGCGGGTCGAATGTGTTGATGGATCTGTAAGGTGTCTTAGGGAAAACGCGCGCTGCTTGGTTAATAGCGCCTCATACCGTGCGTGCTGCAGTGCAGTAAAGAAAGCGTCCGGAGCGTTTCTTCGAGGTGCAGAAATAGTCGCCTGATTCGCCTGCGAACGGATTGCGCCGTCGGGTTCCTGCGAGGCCGCTGAAGGAAAATTGAATGCGGGCATTTGGCGATACCGAAACGTCAGCATTCGACTTCGTTGTGTTTGAGTGATCTTACTAAGGAAACCTACTCAAATAATAGCGTCGAAGTGATTGTCGGGTTGGGCGTTAAGTTGAGGGGCTGGTGCGCAACCGATACCGTGGAAAGTGCATGCATGTGTCCGACCTCGCTTCATCCGGGCAAAGCGCCGATACCCCTCGGGGACCAGGCTGGCTTACCCACGATTGCGTTCCGTTCGAGTTTCTGATATCGGTCGAGCTTGTTTTCACTCTTTAAGAATCCGTATTCGAACCACGGCACCCAAACGCTTCGAGTTGCTAAATTATTGACGGCGGATGAGCTAAACCTTGCATGACAGGATTCTTGTTGATGAAATTATGCAAGCGAGACTTAGGTGCTGCACTTGAATTGCGACGAAGGGTAGGCCCGCCACTGTTACTAAGCTGCGTTGTGCTCACTGCGTCTCTTACCGGTGTTGCAAGTGCCGAAGGCAAATTCACGGACGCTGAAGACGGCAAGTTCGACTTGAGCGACATGCTGCTGTCGCATCGAGGAGTCTTGCCGGTGCCCACTATTGTCACGGAACCCGCAGTTGGCTACGGCCTCGGCCTGGGCCTGCTTTACTTCACCATGCCCAAGCACGATCCCGATCTGCTTCAGGGCGAGGTCAAGAGCGCAGCGCCTCCCAACATCACGGGCGTGGGCGGCTTCGCCACAGGCACGCGTAGCTGGGGTGTCGGGCTGATGCATTTTCACACTTGGGACGAGGACCGGATTCGCTATCTCGGCATTGTCGGCAAAATCAACCTGCATCTGAATTACTACGGTTCAGAAGGCGGATCGCATGCGTATCAGCTAAGTGGTGTGGCCATTGTTCAGCAGCTCTTGTTTCGCTTGGGCAATAGTCCGTGGTACGTCGGCCCTCGCTACACGTTCCTAGATTCCAACACGCGGTTCGACGCCACTCTGCCGAGCGGGCTGACCAGTTTCAAGAACGAGCAGCGAGTCGCCAAGGGCGGTGTCGTCATTGACTACGACACTCGCGACAATTTCTTTTTCCCGGGCAAAGGAACCTACGCGGAGCTTGAGGCGGAAATCGCCCGAGGTGGGCTAGGCAGCACGTCAAATTTCCAGATGGAAACCGCGAGGGGCTACCACTGGATACCGCTCGGTTCATCGTGGGTGCTTGGGCTGCGCGCTGACACGGGATTCTCACAGGGCGATATCCCGTTCTTTGCGCAGCCCTATGTCTCGCTACGAGGCGTGTCCGACGCGAAGTATCAAGACCGGAATCAACTGACAGGCGAGGTCGAGCTCAGGTGGAATTTGGCGCCGCGCTGGTACGTGCTTGGTTTTGGAGGCGCCGGCAAAGCTTACGGCAACCTTCACTCATTGTCGGATGCGCCGGCAGCCTACGGTTTCGGCACAGGTTTTCGCTACCTGATCGCGCGCAAGCTCGGTTTGACGATGGGTATCGATATTGCACGTGGCCCCGGCCAAAACGCGTTCTATGTTCAAGTCGGCAGTGCCTGGCGCTGACGCTCAAACCTGGAATTGAACCCGCATTCACGGCACCCTCGTCCCAATGGCTGGCTAATGAAAAACCACTCGATCCACGCATGCCTGCGCGTCGTTTTGCTCGCAACGTGCTGTTTGATCACCCAGGAAAGCCGGGCAGCGGCCTTCGACGTTCCGGGCGAACTGCCAAGCATGGTTGGCGGTGGCCTTGGGTCTACGACAGACTATGCGGGCGCTAAGGACCGCTTTGTCGGCGCTGTGCCGGGAGTGCGTTATGTCACCGATGGCGGGCGTCTGTTCGAGCTATACGGACCTTATGCCCAGTTCGATCTTGGTGGAGTGACAGGACTGCAATACGGTCCGGCCATAGAACTTCGTCTGGGACGAAGTCATGTTGACGATCCGGTCGTCTCCCAGGTCCACGACGTGCATACCACCGCGGAAGCGGGTGGCTTTGTTGGCTACGAATACGATCACCAAGGCGCTTTCCCGTATCGCCTTCGAGGTTCTGTGACGGTCATGACCAATGCGGGAATTGTGTACACGGGAGCCCGGGTATCGATGAACGGCAGTTTCTGGTTTCCCGTGCAGCGGCGCATTTTTCTAGGCACCGGCGTGGGCGCGAGCTGGGTGAGCCAGGGATTTAATCAGGTGTACTTCGGCGTCACGGACGAGGATTCCGCGCGCAGCGGCCTGCCTGCGTTCAGCCCTTCCGGCGGACTTGAACAGATGACCGGATGGCTCGCTGCGATCTACCAGATCGACAAACACTGGTTCGGCGGAGCGATGATTTATTACCAGCGGATATCAGGCTCGGCGGCTGACAGCCCGATCGTCACGCAGCGCGGCAACCGGAATCAAATTACTTATGGTGTTGGCGTGGCCTACGCATTCAAGTGACTTGCCGGAGACTAAAACCATCCTTCAACAATTTCGCAATTGGACGGCATGTCCACACATCGGGCGCCGTCATCGGGACTGATTTCACCCAGGATGACGCGCACGGCCTGAAGCGTCCAACCGTGTGCGACGACCAGCACTGTCTGCGGGCTGCTCAGTTTCAGGTCGGCGATGAGTGCCCGGACACGCGCAAGCATTCCCGTGAAGGGTTCGCCGTCCGGCGTGGCGGCGGTAGCCGGCGCATGGGCAATGAATCGCTGGAAATCGTCGCCGTGTTTTCCTTCAAATTGGGCACCCACCCGGTTTTCGTTGGCTAGCCGGTTAACGACTTGCGGCACGTTCAATACCTTGTTGGCCAACCACGCCGTTTGCCTCGCACGCAGGAATTCCGAGGTCACAATCAGCTCGATTTTTTCGTCCTTCAGACGTTCGCCCAAGTCCTTGGCCTGTGCTTCGCCCTTCTCGGTCAAATAAAAGCTGGTGCGGGGATTACTGTTGCAAACGCCGCGGACGTTGCACGGATATTCACCATGGCGCGCGAAGATAATACGTTTGGACGCGGTGCTGGGTTCGGACAACCAGTTTGTTTCGGACATGGAGTGAAGAAGGAAAGGGGGACGAGGAGCTTGACGCGATTGTACCAATCCAGGCTTTCTTCCACTCTCTCAGCCGCGTGCGTGCCGCGCAGACACCTCTTGCAAGTCCAGGTCGTGTTCGAGTATGTGGAGCATCTCATCGTGGATGGCGCCGGAACGATGCATGCGCAGCAGCTCCTTGCGCCCTGCAGCGATAGCGGCCAGGACAACATCGTAATGCGTGACGCGCTGCTCATGCGGAAAGTCTGTCCGGTCTCCATACGTTTTGGTGAGCGTCGCACGGTAGGTGTATTGCTCGAGCAGGCGTGGATGGATCACGTTCCCCTCGCTGTCGCGCACAAGCGGTTCAATCGCTGCAAGTTGCGCCGCCTCCAGTCTTGCCCATGCTTGCGGCTCGCTCAGATGTTGATCACCGGCATCCGCGCTGCGATCAGGATTGATCCATTCGATAAGAAGGCCAATGGTCGTGCCTTGCAGCAACACGGTCACCAGGATGACGGCAAACGACGCGACCAGGATCAAGTCCCGTCCGGGCAAGGTTTCCGGAAGCGACAGCGCAACCGCGAGGGTGACCACGCCGCGCATGCCTGCCCAACTCGTTATGGTCGCGGTTCGCCAATCCAGGGTCACGTTCTTGCGGCCGCTCGTGCGCTGCCACAAGCTATTCAGAAACTCGGTAGCGAAGACCCACACGAAGCGCGATAAAACCACCGCGCTAAGCACCGCCGCCACGGCTGGCGCGAGCGTCGTGAGCGCATCGTCGGCGCCCCCTGACCGCGTGACGACTCCGCGAAGCGAGAGCCCGATCAGGATGAATACGAGCGCTTCGAGAAGGAAAATAATGACTTGCCAGAACGCGGTGCCGCGCATGCGGACGTTGGCGCTCAAGATTTCGTGTTGATACCAGCCCAGCGTCAAGCCTGCCGTCACCGTCGCAATGACGCCCGAGACGCCAAGCATTTCGCCGGCAATGTAGCTGATCCATCCCATCAATACGCTGACGGTGATGATGAGATAGTCGTCAGCGAGGCAGCGGATGATCTGCACGATCACGTAGCCAACTACGGCGCCGACCACCACGCCGCCCAGGCCGAGCAGGGCAAAGCTTGCAGCGGCATGTCCAATGCTGAATGTTCCCGTGAGTGCTGCCGCCACGGCGAAGCGAACCAGCACGAGGCCGGCCGCATCGTTGAGCAAGCTTTCTCCTTCGAGGATTGCCATCAGCCTGGCGGGCAGCGCGACGCGTTCGAGCACAGCCTTCGCGGCGATGGCATCGGGCGGCGACACAATAGCGCCGAGCGCGAAGCAGACCGCCCAAGGCAGGCCGGGAACGACCCAATGTGCCACCACGCCGACCACCAGCGTGGTGAACGCAACCGCGCCAATAGCGAGTAGCAGGATGGCGCCGAGATTGCGTTTGAGTTGTTCCCAAACGGTGAAGTAGGCGCCGTCCATGAGGAGCGGCGGCAGGAATACGACAATCATCAGGTCCGGGTCCAGGTGAACGGGAGGGAGACCTGGCACGAAAGCCATGGCAATGCCGCCAACCAATAGCGCGGCAGCGGGCGGCAACTTAAGGCGCTTGGCTAGCAGCTGCAAGCCAATCATCACGATTAGCGAGAGCAGGATAAGCTTGAAAGCGGAGACGGAGGACATGGATTTGCGTGGCGGAGCGTCAAGTAATCGAAGCTTACCTGACGGCGGCATTACGTCGAAATTTATGAGGTGCTTGAGGCTTATGACGGGCGTGTTTGGCTTTGACCTGACCATGACCGTACTATGACGACAACCCGACACTCAAGGTGATTCAATGAACATAGAACGATATAGATGCTTTGGAGCAACGGCGCTGAATGGCAACGACGCGGTGGTCGTCTCGGGTCCTGAGCTCCCGGGCTGGTCTTCAGAGGACCGGCAACAATTCACCATCGAGCAACATGCTCACGCGTGTGTTTTTATCGACGCAGATGGTCCGCTCACGCTGGATTTTTACTACCCGCATGCACGGAGCCCCTTGTGTCTTCACGCGTCGCTGGCTGCTGCTGACCATATCTGGAAGACCGGGCAGCATGAAGATGTTTTGTTGCTGACGTCGAGCATGAAAAAGCAAGCGCTGGCGTTCGATAGAGCCGGCGATACCATCTTCGTATCGGTCGATATACAGCAGGCGGATTTCCCTAACGTTTCCATTGCCGATGCAGCAAGGTTATTGAGCTGCAATCCGGTTGTGATCATGTCGTCGCCTGCGGTGGCTTCTGTAGGCAGCCCTAAGCTTCTCGTCGAAGTGGCTAACGAAGACGTGCTGTATTCCCTTCGCCCGGATCTGGACGGCATCACCGAGTGGGGGCGAGCGAATGACGTCAATGGTTGCTTCGTTTATACGCGAATGGGCGCAAGTCAGAATAAGTACGTGGGCCGCAACTTCAATCATCTCGATGTGACGCTCGAAGACGCAGCTACCGGCGTCGCCGCTGGCGCACTGAGCGTCGGGCTGAATGCGGATATAACGCTGTATCAAGGGCGCAACCTGGATAACCCTTGCGTGATTCGCGCCGCTTGCACCGATGGAAAGATAAGAGTAGGCGGCCGCGTTGCAGTCGGTTCCTGATTAACCTCCTGTACTGGAACGAGCGTTCAACCCCGAGAGACAGCCATGATGCCTACACCCAAGCTCGCTTTTGCAACCGTGATCGGGATTCTGCTCTATCTCGGACTCGCGGTCCTTGGATGGGGTGGCTTCGCTGCTTTCTTCTCGCATCCGGCGCTGACTGTTGTGACTATCGCGACGCTCGTGATGTCGGGCGTGACGATCTTCAGCCGCGTCAACTTGAGCTCGGGCGAGCGTGAGGATCGCGATAACCGCTGGGTTATCGCAGCACTGATCATCCTTGGGCTCCTTCAAGCGTATCTGCCGGCCTATACGGACCGCAATGAATTCTGGACACTCGATGGTGACAACCTCCGCTGGCTTGGCGTGATCTTGTTCATCGTTGGCGGCGTGTTGCGGATATGGCCGGTTTTCGTACTTGGCCACCGGTTCAGCGGGCTCGTTGCCATTCAGCCCGGTCATGCGTTAGTTACGACCGGCATGTATAGCGTCATTCGACATCCGAGCTATCTGGGCCTCCTCGTCAATTCTCTCGGATGGGCGCTGGCGTTTCGTTCCGGCGTCGGCATAGTGCTGACGGTGCTTACCATCGTGCCGCTCGTCGCGCGCATTCGTTCTGAAGAAACGCTGCTGCGCACGCAGTTTGGAGATGAATACGATGCTTACCGTTCCCGTACGTCGCGGCTGATTCCCGGACTCTACTAAGCAGAACAAATCCTTTAGCAAAGCTTGTCTTACCCGATGAAAGATTCGAGCCCGATTCGGTTGACCTTGCAATTGCAACGGGAAGTTTCTGCCGACAACGATTGCGCCCTGTGCGGGCGCTTGCTCATTGCGAGAATGTAACCGTGTAACGCCGTGAAAAATGGCTGTAGCGTGATTGTCGACTTGGCTCTCTAGGATGCATGAACGCAACCCGCTGCGATTCATTCATGCAAGGAGATTCACATGCTCAGCCCTCACGAGTTGTCGACACTGCTCTTGATCCAGCACTCGCCGTTACAGGTGGAACCTCAGTGTTCCGACGTGGCGAGTCTCGAGCATGAGCACCTCGTCAGCATCGACGCGAGCACGAACGGTCGGCCTATGCCGCGGCTGACTTTGCAAGGCTCCGAGTTATTGCAACAGCTGCATCGATTCTGCGCACGTGAGTTTTCTGAGAACCACTGATGCTGCATTTATATACGCCTGCATTTACGCCGGTTCATCGCTGGGTAGCGCCTCCTGTGTCATTACGAGCGCATGCGCAGAGGTGAGAATTGACAGAGCCAGTTCGGGGTCGTCCACTGCGCGCGCCAACGTGATTGCACCCACAATCGTGGCCGCCACGCCGAGTCCCAGCGCTTCATTTCCGTTTTTGCTTTGGTTCGCTCCCCGCGCTGCTTGCGTCAACTGATCCGCAAGCCGCCGCAAGTACGTGGTGTAGAGCGCTTTCACGTCCGCGTTTGCATGCACGGCGTCGCCGGCAAGTGCACATAGCGCGCATCCCGTGCCGGGATTCTCCGCGTGAGCCGGGTGCAGGTAGGCATCGGCGATCGCTTTGAACGGGGTCTTGTCATGTTCCGCCGCCTCGGTCGCGCGTGACATCACGCGTGTCTCTCCCCGCGTCATTGCCTGTTCCAGCGCGGCGACGATCAATGCATCACGCGATGAAAAATGCCCATAGAACGCGCCGTGTGTCAGCCCCGCACTGCGCATGCAGTCGGCGACACCCAGCGCTTCCAGACCGTGCTCGCGGATCTGGCGAGCCGCTACGTCGAGCACCCGTTGCCTGCTCTCCGCCTTCTGTGCCCGTGAAAAACCCATCGCAATCCTCCCTTGACAATCTGCATGATGAAGATAATACTGAATTTGTGGATTATGTTCAACATTCAGTTTGGCGCGGCATCGAACTAAGCGATGCATTCGTTCAGCCGCTACCGGGCGGCGATCACATAGGAGAAGGACCCATGCGATTCACTAACAAGACTGCTCTGATTACGGGCGGAAATAGCGGTATCGGATTTGCGACAGCGAGGCTGCTGATTAGCGAAGGGGCGCGCGTGGCAATCACGGGGCGCGACCGCGCCAAGCTCGACGAGGCAGTGTCGGCACTGGGTGCAAACGCGCTCGGCATTCAGGCGGATCTGGACGATCCCGCTGCAATCGATTCGGTGATCAAGCAAGTCGGCGACGCTTACGGTTCGCTTGATATCGTGTTTGCCAACGCGGGGATTTCAGGGCCAACGCCATTGGGCGGCACGACTGCCGCAGCGTTCGAGGCCATTCTACGTACGAATCTGACGGGCGTGTTTCTCACGGTTCAGGCGGCGCTGCCGTTGATGTCGGCGGGAGGATCGATCGTCCTGAATGGCTCGGTGATGCGTGAGCTTGGCCGGGCGGGGACAGCCGCTTATTCGGCATCCAAGGCAGGTATCACCGGCATGGCGAAGGTGTTCGCGGGCGAGCTTGTGCAGCGCGGCATTCGCGTGAACACCGTGATCCCGGGCGGCACCCGCACGCCGATCTGGACCCGCGGTGCGCGGACGGGCGCGACGATCGACGGCACGGAAGAAGCGTTGTCGCACGCTATTCCAATGGGGCGCTTCGCTGCCGCTGAAGAAGTTGCGGCGGCCGTGGCGTTCCTTGCATCGGATGGTGCATCTGGAATCACGGCGGCCGAGATCGTGGTCGACGGCGGCACGATCGGCGCGCCATGGGGCGCTCCTGCGCTTCGCTAAAAGCCGAGGTTTAATACTGAAGCTGAAGCCAGGCCCCCAAGGCAATGCGTCGAAATGAACGCTTATTTCGAAAGCCTGTTAAGTGCGCGCGTATGATCTACGTCTGGAAGTTTCTGGGGTGATGAACGGTGAGTGGGGAATACCCGTTCACCATTTACCACCGCGAACAAACTGGACGTAGAGGAGAGATTCGACGCATGAAGTTCGACACAGTCGTGCTGGGCGCTGGCATTGTGGGTGTATCGATCGCCATTCATTTGCAAAAGCGCGGCCGCTCGGTCGCGCTGGTGGACCGCAGGCATCCCGGACTCGAAACGTCGTTCGGTAACGCGGGATTGTTGCAGCGCGAGGGCGTCTATCCCTATGCGCTTCCGCGCGACATCGGCACGCTGATGCACTACGCGCGCAACGCGTCCATCGACGTTCATTACCATCGCGACGCATTGCCCGCGCTCGCGCCCTTTCTCTGGGCGTACTGGCGCAATTCCGAACCCGCGCGCCATGCCGCCATCGCGCGTCAGTACGCCACCCTGATCGAACATTGCGTCACCGAGCACGAGATCCTCGCGCACGACGCCGGCGTTGAGTCGTTGTTGCGACCGACGGGCTGGATCAAGGTCTTCCACAGCCCTAAGTCTCAAGATGACGAATTGCGCGACGCCGAGCGGTGGCATCGCGAGTATGGTGTGCAATACAAGCTCCTCGATCCGGCGAAGTTGCAACTCGCCGAGCCGCATCTTGACCGCTCGCTAGTGGGCGGTTTGCATTACACGGATGCGGTGTCGGTGACAGACCCCGGCGCGTTGGTGGCAGGTTACGCGGCCTACTTCGAGCGCCTGGGCGGACGCTTCCTGACTGGCGATGCAACCTCGCTGGAAGCTGAAGGCGACGGCTGGCGCGTGACGACGCAAGACGGTCCGGTCAGTGCGTCGACGGCCGTGATTGCGTTAGGGCCCTGGGCTAAAGACGTGACGTCGGCGCTGGGCTACAAGCTGCCGTTGGCGGTCAAGCGTGGTTATCACATGCATTACGCGCCGCAACCGGGGACGGTGCTCAACCATCCCGTACTGGATGTGGATAACGGTTTCCTGATCGCGCCGATGGCACGCGGTATTCGACTGACAACAGGCGTTGAACTGGCGGATCGTGATGCGCCGAAGACGCCTGTGCAATTGATGCGCGCCGAGCCCATGGCGCGTACGTTGTTCCCGCTGGGCGAGCGGGTTGACGACGAACCGTGGATGGGCCGGCGTCCGTGTACTCCCGACATGATGCCGATCATTGGCCCCGCGCCGCGTCACAAGACCATGTGGTTTGCATTCGGACACGCGCATCACGGCTTGACGCTGGGTGCGGTCACGGGCCGGCTGATCGCGTCCATGATGACGGGAGAAGAACCGTTCGTCGATGTCACGCCGTTCAGGGCAGACCGTTTCGAATCGATTTGAAAGCGGCCGCCTCAAGCGGGACCTGCTCTGAAAATTTGCCGATAGCCCCGTAGAATTGGGGCTTCGCCCCAAGCGTGTCGCGCTCGTTTCGGCTTAAGCAACACAAGCCACGTAAGCCGAACGTTGAATCCCGACCCTCATCCTGCCTACGCCAATGAACGCTACCGCTACCGAAAACCCCGTGAATCAACCTGAAATCTGGCTGATCCGTCATGGTGAAACCGAATGGAGCCTGTCTGGTCAGCACACGGGCCGCACCGATATTCCACTGACGGAACACGGGCGCGAACAGGCGCGTTCTCTGCGGCCGGTACTCGCGGCGCAACCCTTTGACCTCGTGCTATGCAGCCCGATGTCCCGTGCTCGCGACACCTGCGCCGAGGCAGGTCTTGGTGCTCAAGCCGAAGTAGAGCCGCGCCTGAGCGAATGGAACTACGGTATCTATGAAGGCCGCAAGACGCACGATATCCGCGCTGAGGATCCGGACTGGGCCGTGTGGACATCGCCAATACCTGAAGGCGAAAACGTAAATGATATCCAGGCGCGCGCCGAGTCTCTGATCGAGCGGCTGCTTGCCACGAAAGGGCGCATTGCGCTGTTCTCGCACGCCCATTTTCTGCGCGTTCTGGGCGCTTGCTGGATGAACGATTCAGCGGCGCTAGGCGCACATTTGCTACTCGATACCGCGTCAGTCAGCGTGCTTGGTTTCGATCGCGAAAGCAGGGCGCTCAAGCAATGGAACGTGCGTTATCCGCTATCGTAACGCAGGGCTGTCCAGCGGCTAGAACAAGTCCTCGTGCCGGCAATTCACGAGGATCTCCGCGACGCTCGCCGTATTCGGCATCGCAATGGTGTTCGCAATCAGTAAGGCCAGATCCTCAGGCTGGGTCATCGCCTGGGGTTCCAGGTCGGCTATGCCCGCTGCCATGTCGGTATTCACGAAGCCGGGGCAGATCGCGGTCGCGCGGATACCGTCATCCCAACCGGCTCGCCGCACGGCATGATTCAACGCGATCACCGCATGTTTCGACATCTGGTAACCCGCGTTCAGGTTTTTCACGCGCTTGCCCGATAGCGATGCAATCTGCACGACGCGTGCGTCGCCGGGTTTGCGCAGATGCGGCAACGCGGCCTGGATGAGGCGGAAGGGCGCCTTCACGTTGATGTCGAGTGTCTCTTCAAGCTGTTCACTCGTGCCGTCCTCAAGCGTGATGTGCGTGCAGATTCCTGCGTTGTTGATCAGCACATCGATGCGGCCAAAATGCTCGACAGTCGCGTCCACCCAACGTTGCCCGCTTAGCGGATCGCGTGCTTCATACGCGAACGTGAATGCATCGAAGGGGATGTGCGACGAGGAAGGGTCACGCATGCCCAATGACAGCCGATAACCGCGCCGATGCAATTCCGTCGCCACCGCCAGGCCTATGCCGCGATTCGCGCCGGAAATCATCGCTACCTTATCCATGGTCCAGGTCCTTGCTTAAAAGCCTGCATCGATAACAATCTTCGTCCCGTCACTAAAACGGCTTAGCCGGAACATGTGTGGATCGACTAGCGGTGTGTCGTTGGTGACCAGATCCGCCATGAGTTTTCCCGCAGCCGGACCTATGCCGAATCCATGCCCTGAAAACCCTGTGCCGATGAACAACCCCGGTACGCTTTCAACGCTCGATATCACGGGAATGGCATCCGGCGTCACGTCCATGAGACCCGCCCAACGCTGCGCAATGCGCGCACCGCTCATGTGCGGAAAGACCTTCACGAACTCACGCAGGCCGGCATCGGTATAAGCGGTAATCGGCTCGGGATCGAGCGTGCGAACGTCCTCAAAGGCCGTCCGTTGATCGAGTGCCCAATGACGCGGTCGACGCAGTTCATCGAAGAAACGCGCGCCTAGTCCGACCCGCAACGCGCCCATCTGACTCTTGAGTGCGGGGATATATTGGGGAAGCAAACGGAAGCTGTCAGGCGTGATATCCGTGTAAGTGCGAAAGCCGAATGCAATCGTATAACCGCCGTCCGCGCGCTTGCGGAATGCGAATTCCTTGTTGCTGGCACTGACCGCTGGGCCGCCTTCAATAGGGGATGTCCGCAACACGGAAGCCTTCACCATCAACTGCGGCACGTTGACGTCCAGATTCCCGCAGAAGAGCCGTGACCACGCGCCGCCCGCAACCACCACGCTGTTGCAGCGGATCGTTCCTAGCTCGGTGACCACCGCGCTGACGCGTCCAGCGCTTGTTTCCACGCCGCGCACCGCGCAGGGAGTGAGGATTTTCACGCCGCGTTTGCGCAGTGCATTGGCTATTGCCGGCGCGGCTTTCTGCGGTTCCGCGCGGCCATCGCCGGGCGTGTACAGGCCGCCCTTGAAAGATTTCGCTGCACCCGGCAGCAAATCGGCCACGGTCTTCGGATCGACTTCACGCGTGTCGAACGCATCGTTGCCGGCCACGGCCCGCGCCTTTTCAAGCCATTCGCGATGCCCTTCCATCTTCGCGTCGTCGTTAGCCATGTACAGGATGCCGCATTGCTTGAAGCCGGTATCGATGCCAAGCGTTTGATCAAGCGTGCGCCACAGCTTCAGACTTTCTATGCTTAGTTCGAACTCGCGCATGTCGCGATGCGTGACCCGCACCCAACCCCAGTTGCGGCTGGATTGTTCGCCTGCTATGTATCCCTTCTCGCATACGGCGACGCGCAGGCCTTTATCGCTTAGATACAACGCCGTACTGACGCCAATAATCCCGCCACCGACCACCACGACATCCACTTCGTCCGGCAGGGTGGTGTCGTTGGTGACGGTCTCGACTGGTGGTCCCATAAAGTGGTTTTTCCCGCCTTTAGTTGTGTTGTTCGGCCATGCCCGTGCGTGCGGCTGCGGCCGCTTGACGCTTGAGTTGCTTGCGCGTGGTGGCCGTACTTGTGCCGTATCGCGGATTCGAATGCCGGTTGGTCCAGCGGTCAATGTGATTGATCGCGTGCGTGAGCGGCACGGTAATCAACAAGTAGACGAACCCGGCGGCAACCAGTGGAGACAGATTGGCCGTGTTCACCGAGGTGTTCTGCCCGATCGTGAACAAGTCCCGTTGCGAAGTCAGAAGACCGAGAAAATAAACGAGGCTTGAGTCCTTTACGATCGATATGAACTGGTTAGCCAGCGCGGGCAAAATGCGCCGGATACCTTGCGGCACCACCACGTGACGCATGGCAGTCCAGTACGTCATGCCGAGCGCCTGACACGCGGAGAGTTGCCCTTTGCCCACGCTCTGAATGCCCGAACGAAATATCTCGGCTATATACGCCGAAGAAATCAATCCGAGCGCCACGATGGCAAGCGGGTACGGGTTCGGTCCGAACACCGCGAGCCCGACCGGCGCCAGTCCTTGCCCGACGAGCAGGATCACGAGCGCCGCCGGCAGACCGCGAAAGACCTCCACGAACACTCGCGCAGGCACTTCGAGCCAGCGCATATGCGACACCGCCATCAGCGCCAGAACCATGCCCGCGATGATCCCGAGCAAGGTCGAGAACAGTGACAGCACGAGCGTATTCACGAGCCCGGTTTCGAGCAGCGAAGGCAGCGATCCCGTGAGCAACTGCCAGTCGAGGAAGTTCTGCAGGAATGCATTCATGGCGCTCTCCGAATCATGTCGGCAAAAATTCAGCTACCGGTTTTCATTACGTAGGGCGGCAGGCTGGCAGGTTTCGGATAACCAGGATGGAACTGCGTATAGAGCTTCATCCAGGTGCCGTCGGCCACCAACTCGTTAAGCGTCTTGTTGACCGCCGCTTCGAGCTTCGCGTTGCCTTTGCGTATCGGAAATCCTGCGGGCAGGTTGATCGCGGAAATATCCAGCTTGTCAGCAAGATTCAACTGCGGGTACTTGCTTTGCAGACCGTCGACGAGCGATTTATCGATGAAGAAGCCATCGATATATTTCGAGCGCAGGGAAAGGAAACCCGCGTTCACGTTAGGGAACCGCACGATCTGCGCGCCCGGCAAGTAGCTATCCGAATACGTGTCTTCAATCGTACCTTGCACTACGCCAATGCGCTTGTCCTTGACCGACGCCTTGTCACTTGTGATCGCGCTATCGGGCAAGGTCGTTACGCTGAGCAGCCCAGTGAGATAACCCTCGGAGAAATCGACCATCTTGAGACGGTCCGTCGTGATCGAGATCGATCCGGCGGCGAGATCGATCTGCTGGTTCGACACACTCGGCAGCAAGCCGC
The DNA here is from genome assembly GCF_964252755.1 of Caballeronia sp. LjRoot29. Lineage (NCBI taxonomy): Bacteria > Pseudomonadati > Pseudomonadota > Betaproteobacteria > Burkholderiales > Burkholderiaceae > Caballeronia > Caballeronia sp. LjRoot29. Next base: position 25,959 of record NZ_CAXUPU020000050.1, read on the forward strand.
TGAAATCCTGCGCACGGAAGTCCACGCTCAATCCGAGCTTCGCGCCAATCGCGCGCAGCAACTCGACGTCGAAGCCGGTCATCTTGCCGTTATCGATGTAGGAGTACGGCTTGTTGTTAGCATCCACGCCGGCCATCAGCTTGCCTGGCGCTAACGTGCCGACGTCGTCGGCATAGGCGTTGGTAGCGGCCATCAACGAGAAGGAAGCGACGAGAGAAACAAGACCGAGAAAATGTCGAAACCGCATGATGTTGCTCCAGGGAAAACCAGCGATGAAATGAAAATGCGATGGGTCGATGCAGCCTCACTACCAAGCCTGAAACACGAACGTCAGGACAACGCGCCGCGCACGCGTCCGTTCCAGCAATCGTCGAGTTGATACAGCACGGCGCCCACCGGCACGCTCAAGTTGCGCGCCATGCCGCCCGGACTCAGCGGGAACGAACCTTCGCCGAATGCGCCGGGCGCGGCATCGAGACGTAGCAGTGTTCTTGCAATGCGCTGCCCGAGGTAACTCATCAACGCGACGCCGTTGCCGTTGCAGCCGAGTGCGTAAAACACGCCATCGCGCTCGCCGATATGCGCGAGCTTGTCGCCGGTCATCGCAACGTAACCCTTCCATGCGTGCGTGATTCGCACGTCGCGCAACGCGGGCCAGAGTTGCACCATTTTCTTGTGCAGGATTCGCGCGGCTTCGCGTTCACCTACTTCACGAAACGATGGCCGCGAGCCGAACAACATGCGCGTGCCGTCGGGAGAAGGACGCGTATAGAACAAGTTGCGCTTCGAGTCGCTAATCATGCGGCGGCCTGGATTCAAGACATCCATGAGGCCTGGCGGCAACGGTTCAGTAGCGATCTGATAACTCGCCACCGGCAGCACGCGACGCGAGAAAAAGGGCAACAGGTGCCCGGTATAACCGTTGGTCGCGACCAGCACTTGCTTCGCATCAATCTTGCCGCGCGCTGTGTGGACAGCAAAGCGTTCGCCGGTCCGTTCAATCCGTTCCACGGCAGCGTGTGAATGCAGGCTTGCGCCGCATCGCCGCGCAAGCTCGCGTAGCGCACGATGATATTTCGCCGTATGCAGGCCGCCGTATTCATCCACGAGAATGCCGCCGTAGTAGTAGTCCGATCCCACCACGGCGCGTTGCTCCGCACGCGTGATCACGTGAACCGTCACGCCGGTTTTCTCGCGCAGCAGTTCACCTTGCAGACGCAGGCGCTCGAAGTGCCTGGGCGTGAACGCACCAAAAAAACGGCCGGTTATCTGCAGGTCGGCGTCGAGCGACTCGCTGGTTATCAGGTGCTTGAGATAGTCGAAACTCGCCGAGGATTCCGCCATCAAGCGCCCAAGCCTTTCCGCCGATACCCCGCGAATGGCGTTGGTCAGCGCCAGTTTTTGCCCGCTCGACACCATGCCGCCGCTGCGCGTGCTGCCGCCCGCGCCGATCTCGGCGGCATCCAGCACCGCGACGGATTGCCCGTGCCGCGCCGCTTCCGCAGCAGCCGATAACCCGCAATAGCCGCTTCCCACGATCACCAGATCCACGCTTGACGGCAGCGCGACGCGCGACGTTTCGGGCGGCGCGGCGTCCCACCAATACGGGGCGATGCGAAAGTCATCGTGGAAAAGCAGGGCGTCGGCTCGCATGGTTTGCTGTGAGTGACTAATTGCAACCAGTCTAGAAGCGCTTCCGCCATCCGGTCAAATACGGCCAAAAAGGTCTTCTATTCATTTTTGATATGACAAGCTTCCAGGTGGCGTGGGCAAAACCGGGAATAGACACACATGAATCAGAGGCAAATTGAAGCGTTCAGGCTGGTGATGCTGCGGGGATCGATGACCGCAGCGGCCGAAGAACTTGGTACGTCGCAACCTAGCGTCAGCCGCTTGATTGCGGAGCTGGAGGCGTCGACGGGACTCGCGCTTTTCACCCGCAACGGCGGCCGAATCCAGGCCACCGATGCAGGCACGGCTTTCTATCGCGAGGTCGATCGGAGTTTCGTGGGACTCGAAAAGCTCGGTCATTCAGCGCGGGAAATCCGCCAGTTCGGCAGCGGCCGGTTGCGGCTGGTTGCGCCGCCGGTGCTGGCACTATCGTTCGTACCCCTTGTGATCGAGCGCTTTCTTGCGGGGTATCCGCGTATAGCGGTGTCGCTGGAAATGCGCAGCGAGGGAACGATCCAGCGCTGGGCATCGTCGGCGTATTGCGATGTTGGTTTTGCTACGACAACGCCCGATGCGTTCGGCGTGACCAGCGCGGCGTTGTATCGGCTAGCGGGTGTTTGCGCGCTGCCCGCGCAGCATCCGCTCACTGCGCGCAAGCGCATTCATGCGCGTGACTTGAGGGATCAGGCGCTCATCCTGCCGTCCTATGCCGACGACACCCGCTCGTCGCTCGACCGCGCGTTGCGGCAAGCCGGCGTGAACCAGGCGCCGGTCATCGAAACGCCTTACGGCGCCACTATTTGCGCGATGGTCGCGCGTGGCCTGGGTGTGGGCGTGGTGAATCCGCTGGCCACATCCGATACCAATCCCGCGCGCATTGTGTTCCGGCCGTTCGCGCCAGAAGTGATGTTTCGCGGCTTCACGGTTTGCCCTCAGTTACAGCATCCGAACCCGCTGGTGAAGGCTTTTCTGGATCTGACCAACGAAACGATGGACATTGAGGCGGCGCGCTTGCGTGCGACCCCGGATCTTTTCTGCTAGATTGATTTTCCCGTTTAGTGCCATGCATCCGGCGCTTCAATCGACCATGCCTTCGCCCATTGCTTTTTCATCCGCGCTCAATACGTTTAGCCCGCTCGCGAACCGGGCGAGGATCTGGCGCGAGCCGGCGCTGGCGAATGCCGAATTGTTGCGGCGGCTTATCGGGCGCATCAATTCCCGCCTCATGCACACGACGAATATGCGATCGGTTTCATTGAACGCGGTGGGCAGGCCTACACGCGCGGCGGCAAGGAGCGGCTGATCCTACCGGTAGGAACCATCTGCGTGATCAATCCGGGCCAGCTCCACGAGGGCAGGGGCGCGACCGAAGCCGGCTGGGATTATCGGATGATCTACTTTTCGTCCGAGGTGGCCGCCATGGTATTGGCGGACATTGAGCCGGTTAGCGCGAGCGGCTTGCCGTTCTTCGCGGAAACGGTCATTGACGACCCCGACACATTGCAGGCGCTGTATGCCGCGCACGTGTGCTCCGAGTCTTCCGACGCATCGCAACTCGAAAAGGCATCGCGCCTGATTCATGCTCTGCGCCAACTCATGACGCGGCACGGCCAGGGCGTGACGCGTGCGCAACTGCCGCGCGCCGCGGATCTGCTAGGCAAGGAAGACGCGGTCTACATGGTGACGGGCACCATGACGAACCAGGTGGCTATCCGCGCGCATACCGAGCCTGGCAATGCCGTGCTCTTCGATCAAAACGCCCATGTCTACATACTCGAAGGCGGGGCGCCTGCGGCGTATGCCGGCGTGTTGCCACGCTTGTTACCCGGCGTGCGCGGCATCTTCAATGCAAGCGACGTGGAAGCGGCTATTGGCGTGCCCCACCGGTTCTTTCCGGCAACCATTCCCGCTCCCGTCCGGCTGCTGTGTCTCGAGAACACGCACAACATTGGCGGCGGCAAAGTGTGGCCGCTGGAACAACTCAAGGCCGTGTGCGATGCAGGCCGCGAGCGCGGCGTGAAGCGGCATCTGGACGGCGCTCGGCTTTGGCATGCCACGGCCGCGACAGGAATTGCGGAGAGCGAGTACGCCCGGCACTTCGACAGCGTCAGCGTGTGTTTTTCCAAGGGACTGGGTGCGCCTGTTGGATCGGCGCTCGCGGGATCGCGCGAATTCATCACGCGCGCGAGGCGCTTCAAGCAGCAGATTGGCGGTGGTTTCAGACAGGCAGGGATCATCGCGGCCGGTGCGCTTTATGCGTTGCAAAACAACCGGGCGCGACTGATCGAAGATCATGAAAACGCTCGTCTGCTCGCAGAAGGTATTGCTTCGCTGCCTGGTATCGAGATCGATGTGAAGACGGTCGAGACGAACATCGTCAGGTTCGCCGTGACGTCCTTGCCTGCGGGTGAGTTTGTCGAGCGCTTATACGAGAAGGGCCTGTATGTGCTGCCCTCCGGTACCGATGGCGTGCGCGCAATTCCGTATCTGAACATTTCGAAATCGCAGGTTCAGGAAGCTATCGGGATCATTGCGTCCGTGGCCGAAGCGTATGCGGACAAGGCTGGTGCATTGGCCGGACAAACGGCAACGCGCGGCGCGGGGTATTAAAGGAGCAGCGACAGCCCTCGGTCACCGCTGCTTGCTATTTACCAGTTACGTTGGCGCTCCGGCTTGCCGCCTGGGATCGGCCTTCATGAATGCCGGATGCTCGTCACATGCAGCCATGATGCGGTCGATAGTCGGCACATCGGGGATGACGATCTTGAACACGCGCGTCACCGCAACAATGCTTGCGAGGCAAATATCCGCCATGGTGGGTTCATCGCCGTGACAGTACTTGCCTGTTTCCGGCGCGCCCGCCAGACGCTCCTCAACGGCGGCCAGGCCCGTGCCGAGCCACTTGATTTGCCATGCGCGCCACGCGGCATCGTCGAATCCGCCCGTTGTCTGAAGATACTTTTTCACGCGCGGCACGACCATCGGATGGGTATCGGCGGCACACATGGACGCAATGGAGCGCACGCGTGCACGACCGTACAGATCGGTTGGCAACAAAGGCGGCGACGGCTGCAATTCGTCGAGGAATTCAATGATGGCGAGCGATTGCGTCAGCGGTTCGTGCCCTTCGGAAACCAGCGCGGGAATGGATCCTAGCGGACTGATCTTCAGGAATTCGGCGCTGCGTTGTTCGCCTGCGTCGAGGTCGATGTTTTGTTCGTGCGCGCTCAGGCCCTTCAAACTTAGGGCGACACGTACGCGAAACGCGGCGGACGAGCGCCAGAATGCAAAGAGTTCGAATTGCGCTTGCTCTGACATGAGGATCTTCCTTCTTGGTGGACGGAAACGGCGACACGTTGGTTAAGTCGTCATCTATTAACTATGCATCAAAGTGCTATAGCCTGCGTCCACATCTTGCATGTCAGCAAGATCCGTCATCTCCACAAACACCGATGCCCGGCGAACCTGAGTTCGCCGGGCATCGGCTTCCTGCCACGTTTTAAACTTCAACCTCGATCAGTTATGCGAGAAGAGCGAACGTGTGTTGTTGGCTTGATCCCGTTCACCGGATTGTGTCGTGGTGCTACGCACGCCGCCATAAGCCCTTGCGTCAGGGTTATTCGCCGCACTTTCTGCTGCGATGGTCTGCGCGCTTTGGCCACGTTGCGAAGACGGTGCGCCGACTTGCGGGTTGTACGAAGGCGCCGGGCCATAACCGCTGCTGGCAAACGCGGGTGCTGCAAAGGCGGCAGATACGGCGACTAACAACGATGCAATAAGGGTCTTGTTCATGATGTGCTCCGATGCATATTAGTACTTCATTCATGGGCTACGCAGCGGTCTTGCTGTTTGGTGCGCTGCGTCGATGGAATGGAGTATATGCGCGGACTATCGAAATATTGTACCGATAGAGGGGAATTGTTAATCCACACAAATCGAACAATCAGGCGCACTGAACTTAGCGGAATTCGCTAAAGAAAATAGGTCGTGATAACGCCAATAAGAGAAGGCTTAGCGGCAGAGCGTTTAACAAGGGTCTAAGCGCCTCTAGCTACCTTGCACGGGCAGTTCCTTTAACTCCACGTCCGGCGCCATGGTATTTCCCACGGCCGCGGCAGGGACATTAACCGACGACTGCTCAAGCTGGTTGCTGCCTTTACTCGCCAGCGCGGCGCAATCGCCCATTGGCAAACGCTTGACCACGATATACGCAACCAGCATGGCCATCGTGCCGAAAATTGCATTACCGGCGGCCTGTCCGATCATTACGCCGACCGGTCCATGGCGCATCCCGGCCGCAACAAACGGCACCGTGCCGATGGTCGCACGCCCCCAGTTGAACAGCGTCGATAACAACGGCCGATCAAGATTGTTGAAGGTCGCATTCGCCACGAACTGGCAACCGACGAACGCATAGCTCGCGACCAGCCACGAACAGAATGCCGTGATGATGACGGCGGTGTCGCCGCGAGCCGAGAACGCGCGGATCAGGCCACCCTGAGCGAGCGCCAGCACGATCCACGCAACCACGACCGTCAGCAGTACGAACACCAGGCTGTTGCGAACCGTTTCGCGAATCCGGTCCGCTCGGCCTGCTCCAAGGTTCTGCGCGATGATCGGACCGACCGCGCCGGTCAGCGCATAGATCACCGCGAAGGCCACAGGCGTGATGCGGTCGATAGTCGCTTGCCCCGCCACGGCGGCAGCACCAAAACTGGCCATTGCATGCGTTACGTATGCACTGGCGACAGGCGTGGCGAGGTTGGTCAGCACGGCGGGGAGGGCCACCTTCATGACCGGCTGGCTGTTGGACCACAAGCGTGCAAAGCGGACGCGGGCAATGAGGTCGTTGACCCGGGTCGCGCCATAGAGGCCAACGAGCGCGAGCGCGACACGCGCAATATCGTTCGATATGGCCGCGCCCGTCAGCCCGAGATGGAAACCGAAGATCAGGATAGGGTCAAGGATCGCGGTCACGACGGCTGCGGTCAGCGTGACGCTCATTGCCCGGTGGGCATCGCCGACAGAACGCATCAGGGCGGCCGTGCACATGCCGATAGCGAGGAACACGTACGTGGGCGCGGTGATCAACAGGAAGCTGCGCGTCAGCACGCGCGTTTCGCCGGCCGCGCCGAGCGCGTTGAGGATCGGGTCGAGAAAGAGCAGCGTGAGGGCGCTCAGTACGAGCGTGATGACAATCATCAGCACGAGACTCGCCGACGCCACTTGCCGCGCTTTAGTCCGCTGTCCCGCACCGAGCAGCCGCGCGACTGTCGCGCTGACACCGATGGTCATGCCGATGGAAATGGCGGTGTGAAAGAAGTTGATGGTCCCGGCGAACCCGACGGCCGCAGCCACCGATGTATCGCCCAGCAGCGATACATAAAAAAGATTGGCCAGGTCGACCGCGAACACGGCCATCAATCCGATCGCCCCGGTTCCTGCCATGACCACGACATGCCGCAAGGTCGAGCCGTGTACGAAGCGAGCGGAGTCAACCTGGCGTTTTGTTGTCATGGGTTGGCGAATGGAGGAGGCGACTGCAGTGAGCGAATGATCGCATGAATGAACTTCGTTTCCCGGACTGCAAGGATGATCGTCCAACGTTATGCATTTAGTGGAAACGAATGCAGCGTTCTACGTGCGTTGCGGGAACAGTATCCTGTTCGTGTTACGGCTTCTCCACGTCAGGGCATTTTCGAGACAATCGATCGCCTACAATGTCCCTGGACGCCGTGCGCCGGACTTGCGACAAAGCATGAATGTTTCGGGAACGTGTCTTGCACGGCGACTTCACGAAGCAGCGAACGCGCTGCTTTATAACGTCGCTTTACAACGTCGCTTTACAACGTCTTCAACTTCGTCGACCAAGGGATAAATATCATGAGCATTTTTGGCACGATCCTGAGCAAGATTTTCCCTTCAAGCCACCCCGCTGTGACAGCACCTGTGGCGCCTGAAGCAGACCCAACCACGGCGCCCGCCGCTGCTCCGGCACCGGCCGTGGCTGCAGCAGAGCCGGTGGATGTCGAAGCAGTCCTGACTGCCATGCAGGCGAATACGTCGGAGCAATTGAACTGGAAGACATCGATTGTTGACCTGATGAAGTTGCTCGGCCTCGACAGCAGCCTCTCTGCCCGCAAAGAGCTGGCTGGCGAGTTGCATTATTCGGGCGACACTAACGACTCCGCATCGATGAACATCTGGTTGCAGAAAGCCGTGATGGCACAGCTTGCAGCCAATGGCGGGAAGGTGCCGGACAGCTTGAAGGGCTAAGCTCCGGTGCGTTTGCGTCGCCTTCGCGGCGACCGCTGGCACGCCTGTGCGAAGAGTTGATGTTTCGCGAGGTAATCAGACGTGCCAGCGGTATTACGCAGACTGTTAAAGTCTGCGTAACGTCATGACCTTGTCACATGTTTTTTAAAAAACTGCGCTATGCGATGAGCGTGGTTATCGTTCCAGCTTCAGCGCCTTCCCATATCCCGTCAATTCCAGATAACCGTGACCTAAGGCTTTACCGTCACGACTCACTCGTACCGCTCCCTCCCAATACACCGCGCCAGTCGACTGGCTGGAGTCGAGCTCCTGATCTTCCATCAATGGATCGAGCTGCCACGTAAGCGCGCCAGTCCTGACCGTCTCCGATACCGGGTAAGACGTACCCGTGCGAGGCGAGCGCCACGTCTTGCGCGGCGTGAAGTCGACTTGGTCCCCTTCGAATGCAGTCACGTGCCCGCTTGCATCGCGAAGCGTTGCGTGTGACCAGACTGCTCCGCCGTTTTGTCCGCGCACCTTGAAAGCCATCAGTGCCGATCCGTCCGATAAATTGGCGCCTAGCCAATCCCATCCCGTGGCATCGCTGCTAAGTACCGTGCTCGACCATTCGTGATCCAGCCACGCCGATCCGGTCACTGCCGTGCTCAGCCCGGCCTTGCCGTTCGTGTTGGAAGCGCGCGTGACCTTGCCGCTCACGCGCAGTTGCGGCTCGCTGTAGTAGTAACTCGCTTGCGCCGCCAGCGGACCTTTGCGCGAGTAACCTTTGTCGCCCTGCAGCAGCGGTGCCTGAGTTGGCATGAGCGACAGGTCCAGCGTGAAATCGGCGGCATTCACCGTGACGGTGTAGTGACCATCGGCTGCGCGCACGAGTTGCCAGGCGTCGAGCTTGACATCGGTGTTATCGGTCTTCGCATAAGCGAGGCCAAAGCCCTGACGCGCAATCTTCTGATCGTGAACGAGCCGACCCAATGAAGGATCACTAAGCGCCGCATGAGCGATGATCAACTGCGACGGCGCGAACGCACTCGGGTCAGCGGGATCGTGTCCCGTGGCCGAGCGAAAGAACGTGATCTGGAAACCAAGCGGTTTGCCGTCCGGTTGATTGAGCCAACCCGTTGCGTACCACCACTCAGTGCGAAAGGCCGGATGCGCGCCCGTGTCTTGCGGGAAGACAAGCGGATGATTTTCGGTGACTGTGGCGAATTCCATCGCCATGGAAGGCGTGCTGAACACGCAGCAAGCACCTGCGATCAAGGCGTATCGCCGAGCATGATTCAAGGCGCTTGGGAGGCCGCGCATTACCAGTCCTCCTTCACTGCGCGCACGGCATCGAGAGATACCGCGTTGCGTCCTGCGACCACCGCTGTTGCACATGACGAGATCAGCATGACGAGCGCCACGGTACTCACCACATGCCATGGAATATGCATCGACATGCTCCAGTGGAATGACTGTGGATTAACCACAAAGACCAGGATCAGGCTGATTGCCCAGCCCAGGATAAAGCCCACGGCAATGCCGAGCGCCGTTAGCATGCCGGCTTCCGCCGCGAGGATCTCGAGCACCTGACGACGCGTTACGCCGACGTGCCGCAACATGCCGAACTCGCGTGCACGAGCGAGTGTCTGCGCTGAGAACGTTGCCGCGACGCCGAACAGTCCGATCACAATGGCCACCGCTTCCAGCAGATAGGTCACCGCGAAACTCCGGTCGAAAATGGTCAGCGTTCGCGCACGGATATCGCCGGGTTCAGCGAACTGCATCGCGGCGCTGAAGGGCAATTTGCGCAAATTCGCAATGACGCTTTCCACGTTTGCACCGGGGTCGACCGTGATTGCGGCATCGGTGGCGCCTGTGTCGCCGGTGAGGCGCCGGTAGTCTGGCAGCCGCAACTGGATCGCGCCCGTTTGGCGCACGTAGTCACGCCATATGCCAGATACGACGAAGGTTTCGCCGTGAGTGCCGATCGACAACTTGAGTCTTTGCCCCAGCTTGTATTGATACAAGTCGACCATCGCTTCCGATACCCATATGGGCGTCTCGCCATCGTGCAGGGCGGATGGCGGGAGCACGGGGCCGGTCATCTGCATGACGCCGCCGGGATCGGCTGCATCGATGTCACGCGCGAGCACGGCCACCGCGGGGCGCGCGGGGTCGAGCGTGAGGTGCGATGTGCGTGTGAACGCGGCACCCTTGACGCCAGGCGTCGTGGCGATCGCTGTTTGTTCGCCGGGACTCAGGCTCGCAGTGTCGCCATTGGCGGCGACTCGAACATACAGGTCGGCCGACAAAAGATGCGTCAGCCATTCATCGACGGACACGCGGAAGCTCGCGACCATGATGGCCATCGCGACGATCAGCGCAAAGCTCGACAGAACGCCGCCCATGGCGATGGATGCCTGGCCGGGTGCATTGGCGAGGCGGGCAAGCGCCAGCGTCGTGACGGCGCGTGTCCGGCGTTTTGTATGCCATCGGCTCAGTGCAGTGAACACAATCGCCGTGCAACGCGGCATCAACGCAATACCGCCAACCAAAAGCAACGCAACGGCTAGATAACCGAGGATAGGGACATCGAATAACGGCGGCAGGAGCGCCAGGATGCCTGCCATCACGAGGCAAATCACGGCCGGCCACGGCGTTGCCAGCCGCGCTAGCGCGCCTTCTTCGCTGCCTGCTTTGAGCGTCGCCGCCGGCCGTGCGCGCGCCGCTTCCAGCGCCGGCACGAGACTGCCCAGCACGGATACGCCGATACCCAGCGCAAGAAAGATGGCGCTTGCAACGGGCTCGAAACTGACATGAGGCTGCACGCCCGGAAAGTAGCCGCCGCCCAGGTCACTGCCGAAGAAACGCAGCGCGATGCTCGACAGCACGTAGCCCAGCACGAGGCCGAGCACAGAGCCAAACACACCAAGAAGCGCGCCTTCCATCAATATCTGGCGTAGAAGCTGGCGGCGTGTATAGCCCAGTACGCGAAGCATCGCGAACTGCGCGCGGCGGCGGACGACCGCTAACGCTTGCGTCGAGAACACGAGAAATGCGCCGGTGAAAAGCGCCACCAGCGCGAGCACATTCATGTTGATGCGGTAAGCGCGAGAGAGGCGGTCGGTGCGGTTTTCATCGTCGCGTGTTTCGGCTACGACCAGTTGGTTGCCAAGCCGCTCCTGCAACTCGCGTTTGAAGCGATCCCGGTCGACGCCGCGTTGCAGTTGCAAGTCGATGCGAGAGAGTTTCCCTTCGAGTCCGAAACGCCACTGGGCGGCGGCGATATCCATTACCGCGACCCGTTGTCCAGGGCGCGTCCTGACCAGGCCGCCGGCTACCCGGAAACGTACTGTCGATGTACCGCTAAGGAGCCCGATATATTCGCCGGGCGTCGCGTGAAGCCACTGTTGCGCAGCGGATGAGAGGAAGATGGCATCGTCGGAAAGGGTATCGAGAGGACGCTGCGCAGCTGGCACGCCGATCAGTTCGGGCGCGATGCGGCTCGCCCTGAGGACATCGATGCCAAGCACTTTCAACGCAGCGGTCTGCCCGGGCACGGTTACGTCCAGATCCAGAACGGGGCTGGCGAGCGCCACGCCCGGTGTTGTCGCGAGACGCGGGTACCAGTTTTCATCGAAGGTGGGCTGAGCGCCACGGACTTGCAAGTCGGCCTCGCCGGAAAGGCTCTTGGCGGCTGCGGAAAACTCGTTGAACGCGGCACTGTTGATGAGTTGCACGGCATAGCCGAGCGCCACGCCTAGCGCAATGGTTGCGATCGCGACTATTGCGCGAGCCGGATGACTGCGCCACTCCGCACCGAGCAGCCAGCGCGCGAGGAGCTGGCCACCGGCGATCCGCCGGGAGGGTTCCGTCACAAGCTGACTCACGAGCGTTCACCGACGGACCGCGCCGGTTGCGCGGCGTGCAACCCATGCTCGCTCAGAATAAGTATCCTGTCCGCGCTCGCTGCTGCCGCGATGGAGTGCGTGACCATGATGGCTGCGGCGCCGTTCGCCTTGATCTCCGCACGGAACAGCGAGAGCACCTCTTGCGCGGTTTCCGGATCGAGGTTACCGGTGGGTTCGTCGGCCAGGATCAACGTGGGCCGATGCACGAGCGCACGGGCGATGGCAACGCGCTGCAATTCTCCACCCGATAGCTGTCGCGGGAAATCATCGCCGCGTCCGCCCAGGCCGACCGCTTCAAGCAAGTCGAGCGCACGAGCGGGTGACGTGTCGTTGAGCAATAGCGGAAGCGCGACATTTTGAACCAGCGTGAGATGCGGCAGGACGTGAAACGCCTGGAACACGAAGCCGAGTTTTTGACGCCGGAGGCGAGTGGCGGCGTTATCGTCGAGATTGGAGATCGCCGCGCCGTCGATCAGCACTTCGCCGCTGTCGGCTTGATCGAGGCCCGCGATCAGGTTCAGAAGCGTCGACTTGCCGACACCCGAGTCACCCATGATCGCAACGAATTCCCCGGGATCAAGCGAGAAATCGAGGTTTGCCAGTAACACCCGGCCAGCGCCGTATGCCTTGCTCAAGCCGCGACATTCGAGTGCGGGAGAAACGCCGTTATTGCCGAGAGTCATGGAGATCGAGTCGTCAGTGAGTGGAGCTGGCATGCAGGCCTCCACTGTGACAGAGAAGTGCCGCGCGTGTGCAAGGCACGGCTACGACGGAGCACTCCTCATTCCTGATCGCCGTTTAGCGTGCGAGCTTCTCGACATAAAACGCCGCAGTCTCGTAAGGAACCGTGACCACGTCTTTATCCGCGAGCAGTGGTTCAGCGGCGATCAGCGCCCTGACTTCGCTGTCGATCTTCTCGCGCGCGTCCGCTGCGAGCGCCGCAATAAAGCTGGTGGAGCGCACGCGGTTCACGATTACGTCCTCCGGCGACCCCGTATGACCGATGCTGAAATGGTGTTCATTGAGCGCGCCAAAGCCTTCGTGTGGAAACGCGGCTCGCCAGGCGCCGGTGTAATAACGCGGGGTATCGCCTTCCACTCGATTCACGATCGCGTCGAGCCGGGCGACCCACGGCACGCCGGCGTCCCTTAGGTTCCAGATCAGACCGAGCTTGCCGCCCGGTTTCAAGACCCGAAGTATTTCCGCCAGCGCAGCGTGCGTCGAGAACCAATGGAATGATTGCGCGCACACCACTGCATCAACCGATGCATCGGGAAGCGGGATTGAGTCAGCTGTGCCCGCGTGCGTCTCCACTTGCGGAAGCGCTGCGGACAGCTTCCCGAGCATCGCGGCGACGGGTTCGACCGCGATCACCCTGGCGCCCGTGCCGATCAACCGCGGCGTAAATTTTCCGGTGCCCGCGCCGAGATCCACGACGGTTGTTCCAGCGCGAAGCCCGAGCTGATCACGCAACCAGTCCGCGATCTCAGGCGGGTAATCAGGCCGGCCGCGGACATAGGTTTCCGCAGTGGTCGTGGTGGCGTAGCCGTCTGCTGCGGCGTGATGTATGCCTTTTAATGCCTTGTTCATCGTTTGCTCCTGCTTGCTGGATTCGACTTTGCCAACGACGATTTTAAACCCTTCCATCCACGCCGATGTGTACGCACGAGCGATCTAACAGCGTTGTCATTCATAATTCGAGAATCGCGACTCTGGTTCGGGCGGTGAAGGCAATGGCGTATAGCCGGGAATGCTCGCTTTAAATTGCTCGGACAGCCCGTTATCGATCTTCGTCAGACCCTTGAATTGAAGCTGCAACAGGACGCGGGTAGCGCTGCTGGCCGTGGTCGTCGAGGTCGCTATATTCGTGTATTTCTGCACCGCGAAGCTGAGCGACCAGCAATCGGCGTCGTACTGAATGCCGAGCAACCCCGCCACCAGACGATGCGCAACCATGTCGTAATTGGCCTGCCCGACCGCGTAGAGCTTTCTGGTCAGCGGCCATTGACCGGATGTCACGATCTGGTTTTCCGCTTCGTTTTCCAGGTCCTCATCGGCGCGGGTATATCGATAAGCAAGACTGACTACTTCCCGATCTCCCGGTTTCCAGGTGAAGCCGGAGGTGCCCTGATCCAGCTGGTTGCGTTGCTCGTCGTATTGCACCGCTTGCTCGGTCGTGAGGCCCGGGCCTATCTTCAGTGAGGCCCCGACAATGACGTCGCTTCCGCGCACGTCGGTCACGGATTCGCCCGGCTCCAGGACCACTTGCGGGTTGGTGAAATAGTATTCTTGCGCGACCACGAAGCGGGCCCGTTCATCGCCCGTCGCCTGATTGATGAAGCGGGTTGTAATGGCGGCAGTCAAACGGTTCAGGTCGGCAACCCGATCGCCGCCAACGAAGGTGTTGTCGGTGAAGATCTGGGCCAGTCCAAAGTCCTCCTCGCCGGTGTCGAAGACCGGTGCGAACGTCTGGTTCCGATACGGCGTATAGACGTAGTAGAGCCGAGGTTCCAGCGTCTGGATATAGTCCGTTCCAAACAGACGAATGCTGCGTTCGAACACGAGGCCTGAGTCCAGGCTGAGTGTGGGCACATTGAACGAGAAGCTGTTCGGCTGGCCCGTTGGGGCGGTGCTTCCGATTGACGACAGGTCGTAAGCCACGTAGTGCCACTGAACCTTTGGCGTGACGAACCATCCCGGACCGGATAGCGGATAACTGACGTAGGGATTGAATGCAAATCGGCTGCCTTCCGTGGAGTCGGCCGTGGAAATGGTGAAGCGCGTGACGTCAGCCTCGGCGCCGAAATCAAATCCGCCCATGTTGTACTGATTGTATTTGACGTCCAGTTCAGGCGCACGATTGTAGGGCGGCGCGGTGCTGAACGATTGCCAACGCTGTTCCCGCGCCAGCACCGACCATGGACCGTTGTTGTAGGTCACGCCCGCCTCTTGCTGGAAGATGTCCTGCCCATTGACCAGCGACGCGGTATTCGAGTTAAGGTCCGTGGTCACGTTGACGTCCGACACCTTCGAATAGTTAACATACGCTGCCAAGCCACCGCCAAAATTCTGGTTGTGCGTGACGTTGATCGAATAACGGTTGGTCCTGGTCAGGGCGTCGTCGGGTAAATAAGCAATCGTCACTGAACCAGAATAGGCCGGCGATAGATAGCGGTAATTTGTTGTCAGCATCGCGCCGCGTTTGGACATGTAGCGCGGCGTTACGGTCAGGTCGTAGTTCGGCGCAATGTTGAAATAATACGGTACGGTGAGGTCGAATCCATTCGTCGAACTCAGCGAGAAAGTAGGTGGAAGAAAGCCGCTTTGACGAGCGCTGGACAGTGGAAACGACAACCACGGACTTGCAAAAATGGGCACGCCCTGGAAGAACAACACGCCGTTGTGAGCAATGCCTTCGTTCGACCCCTGGTCCATGTCGAAACTTGCTGCCTTGAGGTACCAGGCCGGGTCGGTTTCGCATTGACATGCGGTGTAGGTGCCGTGATGCACGACTGAACGTTCGTTATCGATCAGATCGATGCTATCGGCACTCCCCGAACCGCCTGTCAAGTTGAAGTGATAGGTCGGGGTGGTCATGGTGCCTTCGTCGGCCTCGACCTGCAGATGGGCTTCGGGGCCGGCAAAGACATCGTAGTTATCGACTATGCGCACGTGACCGTATGCATCGGTCACGTTGCGGTCGATGTCGTAATGAACGGCGTCGCCTTTGACAATAGCCGCGCTGCGCCGAAGCTCTCCGTGACCCTTGAGCGACAGGTCGCGGTCCTCGTCGCCGTCTGCCGCATCGCCTATTCCAAATACGGCGGTAGACGTGTTTGGCGGTATCGGATGCTCGGTCATTTCAGGAGCGAGTCGAAGGCCCCACGGCGGATCGATGGGTTCAGACTGTGCTGCGGCGCCACTGAGTTGCGCGAGCGCGGGCGCGGGTGCGAGAGACATGGCGATCGCCACTGCGACGGCGATATGGCGCACGCGCGGCGTGAGCCCGATGAGCGTGTCTGCTGACTGCACGGGCTAGAACGACGTGCCAATCTGGAACTGGAATTTCTGGTATTGGTCTCCCGCGTGCCGCACGATCGGCAAACCGAAGTCCAGCTTGAGCGGTCCGATAGGGGAGATCCACTCAAGTCCCGCGCCATAGCTGTATCGCAGGCCATTGGCACCCACGCTGTCGCCCTCGTTGCCCCAGACGTTGCCGCCGTCGACAAAAGTAAAGACGCGCAGGGTACGGTCGTAACCCGTACCGGGTAGCGGGAAAGTCATTTCTATATTGCCGACGATCATTTTCGACCCGCCGATAGGATCGCCGGTCGTAGCGTCGCGAGGTCCGAGCGAACCGGACTCGTAGCCCCGCACCGATCCAATCCCGCCGCCATAGTAGTTCTTGAAGATGGGGTAGGCGTCGCCGCTTATGCCGTGGCCATAGCCCGCCTGGAAGTTCATGCCGAAAATGAAACCCCGGGCCGGCGTGTAATAGTACTGAGCCTGAACATCTGATTTGTAGTACTGGGTATTTCCTGCTGGTGTTCCAAGCTCTCCGTTGGCCTGGAGGAAATAGCCTTTGCTCGGGATCAGCGCACTGTCGCGTGCGTCGTGCGACCAGCCCACCGTGACCGGGACGTTGTTCACCACGCGACCGAACTCGGCAACATAATCCAGGTAGCTTTGCGGCGTGGTCGAGTCCGTGTTGAACCGGTCCTGCTCGAAGCCGGCGCCAAAATAAACCACGTCCGACTCGGAGAACGGTATGCCGAACTTCATATCCGCGCCGACCGACGTAATACGAAAACTCGTGTCGCTAAAGTTGTAAAGCGGGTAGGTGGTCCGGTAGTACATGTCGGTGATGCGCTTGATGCCATCGATCGTAAAGTACGGATCGGTTTGCGTGACAGACAGGGTCCGGTACGTCGCTGCCGTATTCACGTTTAGTGCGAGCGTTGTTCCAGAGCCAAACACGTTGTCTTGCGATACGCCCGCGGACAACACGACCTTGTCGCTCGAGTCATAGCCTGCGCCCAGCGTGATCGCGCCCGTTGGTTTCTCTTCCACCTTCACGTCTACATCGACCTCGTCGGTGGTGCCCGGAACCGGCACTGTGGTGACCTCGGTGTTCGTAAAGTAGCCTAGCCGATCAATCCGTTCCTTCGAGAGCTTCAGCCGGCTGCTGTCGAACCATGAGCTTTCAATCTGGCGCATTTCGCGGCGTATCACTTCGTCGCGCGTCCGGGTGTTGCCTTCAATGTTCACGCGGCGCACATATACGCGGCGCCCCGGATCGACCTGCAATGTCAACGCGACCGTGTGATGAACCTGATCGATCTCCGGCTGGGCGTTGACCTGTGCGAACGCATAGCCATACTCTCCTAGCTTGTCTACCAGTCCCTGGGTCGTGGCCTGTAATTTTTCGGCCGAGAAACGTTCGCCCGCGTGAATCAACACCAGCTTTTGCAGCTCGGCGTTGCGATCGAGCAAGTTGCCACCTAGCCGGATGCTTGAAATAGTGTACGGCTCGCCCTCATGAATAGTGACGGTCAGGTACATGTCTTTCTTGTCGGGCGAGATCGACACTTGCGTGGAGTCAATGTTGAACTCCAGATAGCCGCGGTCCAGGTAATACGAGCGCACCTTTTCCAGATCGCCCGTTAGCTTGTCTTTCGCGTAGAGGTCGTTCTTCGTGTACCAGGAAAACCAGTTTGGCGTCGATAACTGCATTTCGTCGAGCAGTGTCGCCGAGCTGACAACCTGATTGCCCATGAAGTTGATCTGGCGAATTTTCGCGCTTGGACCTTCGGTGACCGAGAACAGGATGGATACCCGGTTGCGGTCGATCGGCGTGACCGTGGTGCTCACCTCGGCGGCGTAATAACCGCGTGTCAGGTATTGGCGTTTCAGTTCCTGTTCGGCTTTGCTGACAAGCGCCTTGTCGTATGTGCTGCCTTGCGACAAGCCGACTGAGTGCAATGCTTTGGTGAGGTTGTCCTTGTCGAACTCGTGGATGCCTGCAAAGTCGATTGACGAGACAGCAGCGCGCTCCTGTACTTTCACAATGACCACATTCCCTAGCGTCTCGACCTGAACGTCGTCGAAGAAACCGGTTGCGTGGAGAGCGCGGATGGTTTCGGACGCTTTGTCGTCTGAGAAGACATCGCCTCGCTTGAGCGGGACGTAGGCGAAGACCGAGCTGGGCTCAATGCGCTTCAGGCCCTCGATCTGTATGTCCCGGATGACAAAACTGCTGGTCGCTGCATAGACGGAAGGAGCCAGGAAAACGTTCAATGCAATGGCGACGGCCGAGTGAGCGGTGCGCGATTTCCGGAAGAGTCGGAAGGGTCGAAAGTTGAATTTCATTTGATGTACTTGACGAGCATATCGGCCCGAATGTGTTGCCCTGCTTTTGCGCGTCTTATCAGACGTGATCGGACGTG
Source organism: Caballeronia sp. LjRoot29 (assembly GCF_964252755.1). Taxonomy (NCBI): domain Bacteria; kingdom Pseudomonadati; phylum Pseudomonadota; class Betaproteobacteria; order Burkholderiales; family Burkholderiaceae; genus Caballeronia; species Caballeronia sp. LjRoot29. The sequence continues at coordinate 44,242 of NZ_CAXUPU020000050.1, forward strand.
TTCGAACGTGTTCGGTGCCGTGCTGGCCGGGACTTGCGTCTTCTGGCCGCTCAGGAAATTCGTTGCACGAGCCGGAGATCCGGTTATCGGGTTATTGCAAGGGGCCGCTCGCGTGCGCTGGAATCTGAACCAGTCGTGCCGCCGATATCAGCGCGTCGACCATCGGAGGAATTTGTTCCCGGGGAAGGCAGAAGGAAATGTTGGCGCCGCCTTGCAGCCGGAACGTAAGGACCAGGCTCTTGCCGCTGTCGATCGCGCCGAGCTCCCATCCTTCGCAGCCCATCGCGAAGTTGATGTGGGGCGTTCGCTCGAGCATTCGCTCTGATTGCATGATCGCGGCGGGAAGCACGGCGAGCAGTTCGCGGAATACCGAGTAATGGAACGTCAAGGTTGCGCGGTCGCTATGCACCACCATATGTTGACCGTCAGGTTCGAGTTCGATACGTTCGATGGAAGCAACTCGCACGGACTCAGGCAGATCTATCTTTTCTATACTTTCTGCTCGAACCGGTGTATCGATTTTTTCTTTCACCAATGGCATAGTTTGTTATCCTTATTTAGTGAGTAAGGTTTCAAAGGGCGAACAGCAGCTTTGGGGCAGGCGAGCTGTCTTTAGGTTCAGTTACAGGCGGATTCGAAAAAGAGCAGGAATCTCTTTTCCTTGTTGCCGCTGGGATCCCCTGGTATTAGCGGGCGCGGTTTCGCCGCGAGGCGGCCGTGTCTTCCGCTGTATGACGGAAGAGCGCTGCGCGTTCCCGGCCCGCCGACATTGCTACGAGCATTTCCGAAAACAACGGCGTTGAACTGGCTCGCAGAACCGCTGCAAGAACCTGTGCTGAAAGAATCTGTTTCATGGTGACTGCCCTCGCATGCAAGTCGCTAGACGAGTCACTAAAGTAGCTCGCTATATGACGCGGTGCGTTACCGCTTCGTTACCGTATTTCTCACTGGAAATAGGGTGTGCATCGGTTGATCGTCGAGACGGCGAAAAGAGATGCGATACGTGGGCAGGGCGGTCAGGCTTGTGGCTAAAGCCTCCGATCAGGTTTGCTGCAAGCTCTGGACTATCTTTCTCACGCGGGAAGGGCGCTTAAGGCGGCACTCGTGACGGATACAGAGTGCGTGCCTGGAGACACGGTGAAATGCTTGGTGAGGAATTGGCGCAACCTGCTTGACTATTCGGGGATGCGGTCACGTCTTCAGGACGATCGCTTGTTTACGTTTCGATGGTGGCTTAGTTAGAGCAGCTGTCGTTTCTCCGC